>DASUTP010000534.1:0-7181 GCA_036374515.1 Chryseolinea sp.
AGCGGCTGCCCACTTCGATGCACGACCGGGTTGCGTTTGTTTGGTAGGCAGTACGTTATAAGCCGCCATCAGATCGGCTTCTATTTTCGGCCAGATATCTTGATCGTTTGCGACTTTGGTACTTTCAAGGTTGTTAGGATCGTAAATGGTTTCATCAATATAGGGAACCATATTGTACATTTTCTTCAATTCAAAATGATAATGGCCGCGCAGGAATCTCGCTTGTGCATCCACCTGCACCCGTTCGTCTTCAGTCATGTCGGTGACCTTAGGGAGAATTTGCAAAACGTCGTTGCAACGGGCAATGCCATCATACATTCCCCGCCATTTTCCCCGGAAGTAAATATTATCGGATGAAATGTTTCCCTGTTCAATCAGCGAGATCGGAGGTTGATCTCCCGCGATGGTTCCTTTGTAAGCATCATCCGATGCAACGCTTCCATAAACCCAGTTGTCGGCACCCACCTGATAGGATCGGTACGCTCCTTCCGGCGTCGCCCATCCGTCCAATAGCGCGTATGCTCCAACCAACAATGCGTTTACGCCCTTATTATTTTGTAATGTAGTGCTGCTAAGGGCGGCTTTTGGTGCCACTTCCAGGAATGAATCAGAGCAGGATGTCACCATGCTTAGAATCAATACTCCGCATATAATTAGTGTCTTTTTCATTTTTCCAGTTTTTTTATGTGCTTGATAAATCGACATAATCTTGGTCCTTTAGAATGATAGATTCAATCCGAACAAATACTGCTTTGCTGCCGGATACGCACCGCCATCCACACCGATCTGACGGTCGCCACCCGGGACGTAGTTCGCGTTTCCTGCAACGCGGTCGTTACCTGCCACGTGACTCCTCAGATTAATTTCAGGATCCATACCGCTATAATCCGTGATCGTGATCAGGTTTTGACCCTGAACGTAGACGCGAAGCGAGCTAAGCCCGATTTTGGAGATCAAAGCAGCCGGGAATGTATATGCCAGCTGAATATTTTTGAACCTGAAATATGAACCACGTTCGAGATAGTAAGTCGAGGGAAGTATGCTTACCTGATCGCTGGACGTCAGCTGGGGAAGGACCGCATCGGTTTTACCGGGTGTCCATGATTCATAGAGCATTCGCTTGCTTCTGTTGCCGGCGAACGTAGGGAAATCGGTCCAGTATTTTACGTAATTAAAGATCTCATTGCCATAAACACCCTGACCAAACAGTGTAAAGCCAAAGTTTTTATAGTTTACATTGAGGGTGATACCATAGGTAAAATCAGGATGTGGATTTCCGATGATTGACAAATCTCTTGTATTGATCACGCCATCGGGTACGCCATCCGGCCCGCTGATATCGCGAAAGATAAATCTTCCCGCCCTGTTCTGGTTGGTTCCCAAAAGATTTTGGGGTGCTGCCAACGCTTCGTCGTCTGTCTGGAATATACCATCAAGCGTATAACCGAAAAACGAGGAGATCGGATAGTCCTGTTGGGTCACGACAAAATTTTGAATGCGCTCGTCATTAAGACCGAAAAACTGCGTGTTCTTATCGCCGGTAGTTTGTGTCACAACGTTTCTGTAAGTGCTGAAGTTTCCTTCTATGTTATAGGTAAGCTCGTTTCCCAGCGCCTGGCCGGAATATGTCAGGCCAAGGTCAACACCGCGATTTCGCATTTCTGCAATGTTCTGGTAAGGAACCGTTGCCACACCGGCCGTTCCAGGCGCTGCCACCGGAAAGAGCATGTCGGAGGTGATGCGGGTATACCAGTCTACCGACAGATCGAACTTGCCGTTTACCAACGTCAGATCGAGTCCGATATTCGTTGATGTCGTTGTCTCCCACTTGGCATTGGCATTTCCGAACTGTGTCAGCTCATAGCCGGGAACGGCTGACGTACGCGAACCATTCAGATCGTAGAACGACGTGATTGGATTGGTTGAAAAAATGGTCAATGGGTTATAGTAACCAATTTCCTGATTACCGGTTTGCCCCCAGCCAGCCCGCAACTTACCACGGTCGAGCCATGTGCTGATTCCTTCAGCAAAATTTTCTTCCGAAAATACCCAGCCACCGCTCACCGCGGGGAAATAGGCAACGCGATTTGCTTCCGAAAAACGGGACGACCGGTCGCGGCGGATCGTACCTTCGAGCAGATATTTGTCAGACAAGCTATAGTTCAGTTTTGCAAATTCCGACGCCAACGACCAGTTAGACCCTCCGCCGTTATTTGTTTGAACTCCGGTACCACCGCTCAGATAACGATTCTCTATATCATCGGAAGCAAAATTAGTGCGCGATGCATCGAAGGTTTCGTAGTAATCCTTAATGGCTTCATTCCCGATCAGGAAGTTGAAACGATGAATATCGTTCAGCGTAGCCGAATAGTTCAGGGTATTAAACCATGTCCAGGTCCATTCATAGTTATTGATCGTTTGCAATGAATTTGAACCGCGGGATTCGGCGGATTCAATATCCCGGATAGTATAGTTCCTGAAATTAAAAGTTGTATAGTCGATACCAAAGCTGGTCTTGGCCGTCAGATTTTTAAGGATATCGACCTCAGCGTAAGCATTTCCAAACAGCCGCAGTTCTTTTTGAATGTTGTCTTTGTTTCGCCACAAGTCAGCAACCGGATTTCTTGAGTTATCAAGATCGGTTCCTCTCGTTCCTCCAAAAACTTGTCCCGAAACGTCGTACACTGGAACAATCGGCTGTATCCTAAATGCAAATGATGTTGGATTGCTTTCCTGGCTGTTTCCATTGGGCTGGTTGACCCTTTCGCCGTATCCAACCTGGAAATTTTCTCCAAAGCGTATGCGCTTGTTCACATTGAATTCTGTATTTGCCCGAAGCGAGTAACGCTTGAAATTGGTGTAGATCATGATCCCTTCCTGGTCGAAATAGTTCAATGACATCGCATAACGTCCAGCATCATTTCCCCCGGAAACGCCGATCTGATGACTTTGAATGGGTGCTGAATCATAAATTTCGTCCAGCCAGTTAGTACCCGTTTTATTGGCTTTGGTGATCATCCATTTTGTCTTGTTGAAATCGGCGGCATCGATGTTCGAACTGTAATTGATATAGTTGCCGTTTGCATCCTGGGCTACACGCGGGTCTCCCTCCATAGCGCCCGCTGGAAAAATGTAATCGGGTATTACGGGCGAGGGACCGTTTCCAAACTGAGCATGAACTGGATTTCCATTCCCACCAACAGCACCTGCATTGATCCGGGATTGCCATGTAAGCTGTGCATACTCTTCTGTATTTAACAGATCCAGAAACTTGTCCGGTTGCTGCTGCCCTATATACATGTCATAGGTGAATACGGGCTTGCCGACCTTTCCTTTTTTAGTCGTTACGATCACCACACCGTTCCCCGCCCGGGATCCATAGATTGAAGCGGAAGAGGCATCTTTCAATATTTGCATTGATTCGATGTCATTCAGGTTGAGGGTGTTCAGATTTCCTTTGGTCGGCACCCCATCGATAACGTATAGCGGCGAGTTGTCATTGATGGTACCGAAACCCCGGATGCGCACCATGACGCCACCACCAGGACTATTTTCGTTTCCCACGGTAACACCGGCGACTTTGCCCTGCATAGCCTGGCCCAGGTTTGTCGCAGGCGTTGTGAGCAATTGGTCGGAGCTAATGGTAGATACCGCGCCCGTGATATCGCGCTTGGATTGTGTGCTATAGCCCGTTACCACAATTTCCGAGAGAGAAACCGCGTCTGAAGCTAACGTAACATCGATAACGGTACGGTTACTTATGGCTACCTCCTGGGTGGCATAGCCAATGAAGGAGAAGACCAGCACCCCGTTTTCGTCGGGTACAGTCAACGAATAAGCGCCATTGGCGTCGGAAGTGGTACCGGTGCTGGTACCTTTTAAAAGAATATTAACACCAGGAATAGGTTGGCTGGCCTCATCCCGGATTGTTCCAGTCACCGTTATTTCAACGGGGTCGGTTTTATCCGCCGGGAACGTTTTAACATTTGCGCTTGAACCTAAGGGCGAATCAAGCGAATAACCCGATGTGGGTGAGTGCCCCAGCATCAAGCTTACAACAAAGCATGAGCTGATCAGCACTGCTTTTAACGGCATGCGTAATTTTTTTTTCATAAATGTGCGTTAGTTGGTTGAATAAAAAAGAGGACGATTCACTTTCCTATCTGCAGTTTTGGGACTGCTTATACGAGGCATAAAGTACTTCAAACCTTTTACAAGGAATTCCAGACACAAGGGCTGTTCAAGAATTGAGGGGCGCTAGTAAATGTTTTCAAAAAAAGACGTGATAGCCAAACAGAAAACTTTTCTTTAATTAAGTTAAAATGTTTTTAGAAGTAAAATGCTTATATGCCCTAAGATTTTTTTTTTCAGCCTTCCTTCTCCCCGACACAAGCACACACAGAATCAGTATTTAAACTTATTGTTCGGACCTTAAAGAAATCGGACACTCTAACGACTGCCACCGGAAATTACTGAGACAAAAGGTTTTAGCGGAAAGTTGTTTTAATCGTAATGTTTGCTTAACTAAAAATCGGTTATTTCTTAACTCTTATGGCAATGAGTCTCCCCGCATATTACAACGTACACCATATTGCGCGCAAGCGTTGGGCTTGGAATAGCAAGGATATACAATATTTTACCCAATACACCCAAATATGCATCGCACCATAAATTTTATTATTATATGCCTAATCGTGTGCTCATCGGCCATGGCACAGGAAGTGGGCCAGTTGCTACCCCGCTGGCAAACGGGCTATCTCGATATCCACCACATCAATACAGGCCACGGCGATGCAGCATTTTATATTTTCCCGGATGGAACAACGATGTTGCTGGATGCTGGCGAAATGGATCCCAACAATCCAAGAACAAACTCTCCTCGAAACGCCAAGCTTCATCCAAATAACAATAAACGGGCGCATGAATGGATCGCAGACTATATCCGGGCCTTTCACCCCTTTCCATCCAATCCCAAAATCGATTACGCAGTGATAACCCATTTTCACGACGACCACTTTGGAAGCTTTTACGAAGGGGCAAAAAAATCAGCTTCAGGAGATTATGTACTGTCGGGAATAACAGGGGTTGGTGAGCATCTGAAGTTCGCTAAATTGCTGGACCGCGGATATCCGAAATACGATTATCCTTACGGGCTCAAAAAGGACTCCCTAATGAAAATTGGGGAAGCTGTTTCCGAGGATTACAGGGACATTGTCAACTATTGGAAATTTGCGGAAAATCATATCAAAAAGTATGGAATGGTGGTCGAGCAATTCCGGGCAGGATCGTCGGAACAAATTGCTCTGAAAACAGAACGGGAAAAATTCAAATCCTTTAAAGTCCAAAACATCAAAGCTAACGGATCGATTTGGACGGGCAAACGCCATGAAACGATTGAATATTTCCCCGACCTATCCACAGGGCTATACGTTCCGGGCGAAAATCAGCTCAGTCTTGCACTCCGCATCGACTACGGGGACTTCAGGTATTACACAGGTGGCGATTGCCCTGGAATAGCAGACCTTGGCGCCGCTAAATGGAACGATGTCGAAACTCCCATGTCCCTGGCGATCGGCGAAGTCGACGTCGCTGTGATGGATCATCACGGAAACCGGGATGCACACAACGAATTTAATATCAAAACCCTGAAGCCCCGGGTGTGGGTACAGCAAACCTGGTCGTCAGACCATCCCGGACATGAGGTGCTGCGTCGTGTCACCTCCAAGTATCTTTACCCTGGACCGCGCGACCTTTTCGCCACTAACATGCTTGAACCCAATAAGCTCGTGATCGGGCCTTTTCTGGAACAATCCTATAAAAGCCTGGATGGACACATTGTAATCAGGGTAATGCCTGGCGGAAGTAGTTACCATGTGATAATTCTAAACGATGAAAACGAAACGCGTGAGATCTGGTCAATACATGGGCCGTATCAAACGAAAGTAAAACAGTAAGAGTGCGCTTCAAACCTTTCCTTATAAGTATCGGCTTCTATTGTTTCTTCAGCCACTTAAAGGCGCCTAACACACTTTCAAAGTATTGAACCTTGAGTTTTCTGTGAGATAAGGAAGTCTGATTCTTGATGAAAGCAGCAAAAAAGTTCTGAGGTAAAACTATTGCGTGGTAGCGGATGCCGGCATCTTCCATCGCAGGAATTATATTGCTTTTAAAATAACTGATATCCTCCTCCAGTACCAATCCTCCTTCGGTACTATCGGTCAGCAGATGCAACCGGCAATAATTTCTAATTTGATCGCGGATGGTTTCTAACAATTTTGTCTGTACGTACTGGTAGTGCTCACTGCCTTTTGGATTGCCTGACAACTTTACTTTCACACATGGAACGGATTCCACAACGGTTACACTAGCGTACTGGTCTTCATAGAATGCTTTTTTTCTTGAACTCATCGTCTTAAATTTCAAATCCCTATTGAATATTTTTTTGATTCATAAATCTGTAACGCAAGGTTACATAGGCTCCTGCGCTGACAAGCTTGACGTTCGGCCATCCGATCTCGCCGAACGAAGCCTTTAAATATGGCTCAATGCCAATCGCAAAGGAACGTTGAACATAACGCTCGTAACCGGCGGAGATCATACCGGCATCAAACCAATATGTTTCTGAACGGGAACTGTTCCATCCTGTGTCCGCCCCGGGATTTGGAGCTCCGAACGTGTAATCGTAAGACTGGCTCACCATGAAGTAACTTGATATGGCAGCCGACACAAACACCCTGGATTTTTGGGTCTGGATCACATCAAACTGAACACCGATCGGAAGCTCGTAAACCAGGCACTCGCCATCAATTTCCTCCGGTATCATACCGTTGGTCCTGATTTGCCAATATAAAGGATTACGCGGGCTGTAGTCGTAACCATCGCCCTCGTATTTTTTTGTACTTCTGATAATTCCGGTTTTAATGTTAAGCTTATTCGAAATCTGGTATCCCACCCGCAAACCTATCGATGCGCCCGGCGCGGAGTAATTACCAAAGCTTGTGCTGGTGAATTCAGGAGCGAAGATCGCCCCAACGCTCCATCGGTAAGAAGGTTTGATTTTTTGCCTTTGCTTGTCGCCTGCTTTTGAGTCTTGCAAGGAATCGGCAGCAACGTCCGTAGGAATGTTTTCGGAGTTTGATAAAGAATCACTTTTAGCTGAAACAATTTCGTCGGAGGCCGGA
>DASUTP010000535.1:0-21535 GCA_036374515.1 Chryseolinea sp.
CTATAATTTTCTTAAATTCGAAAAACGTGTGATAACCGGTGAGGATGGGGTGTTTCGGTCCGTCACAGTCTCGGATTTGGAGGTGTTGGCTCAGGATATTGCTGCAAAGCTTAATACCATAAAGGTTTGGCTTTTCAGAGGTGAAATGGGTTCGGGAAAGACTACTTTGATAAAGACGGTCTGCAAGGTCTTGGGTGTAAAAGAGGCGACGGGCAGTCCTACGTTTTCCATTGTGAATGAGTACGAAACCATTGACAAAAAAAGAATATATCATTTTGATTTTTATAGGATAAAAGATGAAGTTGAAGCGGTAGACATTGGAACGGAAGAATATTTTTATTCGGGATATCCCTGTTTTATCGAGTGGCCCGAAAAAATTCCATCACTCATTCCCTTGCAATACGCTGAAGTGAACATTCAAGTTGAAACTGACACAAAACGAATCATAGCCTTCGCTGTCCATGACGGAAAAAAAGAAAACCGGATTTGAGGCATTAGCCAAAGCCAGCCTGCACCCCCAGGAAAAATTGATGGAAGTAAAAAGGGACAAGCATTCCTTTTTTATCGGCTTGCCCCGAGAAATTTCGCTTCAGGAAAACAGGATAAGTCTTACACCCGACGCGGTAGCGATCCTTGTCAACAACGGACACGAAGTATGGGTTGAGGCAAAAGCAGGTTTGGGCTCGAAATTTTCTGATAAGGACTTTAGCGACGCCGGTGCGAAAATTGTGTATTCTCCGCAAGAACTTTATAAAGCGGATGTGATTCTGAAAATTGAGCCCCCCACACTTGAGGAAATAGAGCTTATGCATCCAGGGCAAACGTTGATTTCTGCATTGCAGATCGGACAGCTCAAAGTGGAGTCGCTACAGGCAATGCTCAAAAAGAAGATCATCGCACTTGCTTACGAATTTATCGAAGATAAAGTTGGAGGAATGCCGATCATACGGGCGATGAGCGAGATCGCAGGCAGCTCAGTGTTGCTCATCGCTTCTGAGTATCTCAGCACAGCAAACAACGGTAAGGGAGTGATTCTTGGTGGAATAACCGGTGTTCCCCCGACTAAAGTGGTCATCATCGGTGCGGGTACCGTTGCCGAATACGCGGCCCGAGCAGCCTTGGGACTCGGCGCCGATGTGCAGGTTTTTGACAACCATTTGTATAAGCTCCGCCGTATTAAGCACTTGCTCGGTCAGCAGATCTACACTTCCACCATCGATACCATTACACTTGGAGATACGCTGAAAACAGCAGACGTTGTGATAGGAGCGTTGCGGGCGGAAAAAGGTAGGGCACGACACGTTATCACCGAGGAAATGGTCACCCATATGAAGCCGGACTCACTCATTATTGACTTGAGCATCGACCAGGGTGGATGTGTTGAAACTTCCGAGATCACGACGTTGAGTAAACCTGTTTTCAGACGGCATGGCGTGATTCATTATTGTGTACCCAACGTGGCTTCACGGGTTGCACATACAGCAGCCAACGCGTTGAGCAATATTTTTACGCCGACGATCCTGCGCGCCGCGGAGGAAGGTGGCGTCGAACCAATGATTTTCTCACACAAATGGTTCATGAAAGGGGTGTATACCTACAAAGGTGGGTTGACCAATGAGCACGTCGCCCGCAAATTTGGATTAAAGCATAAGAACATCGAGCTGTTGATGGCAGCGAGAATCTGACCTTTCTAATATTCTCATTATTGTAATCCAATTACCCGCAAAAAGGGGGATTGTCCACGAGATCCGGCATCGGTATTTTCGAATTCAATAGTTTGATGCCATGAGGAATTTAGTGGGGATCTTAGTAATGTTAATGTTCGTTCCTTGGAGTAATGCCCAAAGTGTGGTGCCGCCCAATGTTCGCGCCACCCACACGCTCGATAAGTTAACGGACCTGGATGGCATCAATACCTCCGATATCTTGTACGGAATTCCGCTGCCTCCCGGCAAGATCGTGGGTGACACATACCTGGATATTCATTGGCGAAAATCATCAATCTTGTTGTATGAAAATGACAAACTCATCGAGGGATTTCCGGTCCGGTACGATATCCAGGCGAACGAGGCAGAGATAAAATCGAAAAGCGGCATAAAGGTTTTGAAGGGAGAGAAGATCAAAAGTTTTGTCTGGGTGGATTCGCTTTCAAAAACTCCAGATTACTTTGTAAACGCAAAAGATTTCAGGAATGAGGACAACGTTCCGTATACCGGTTTTTTTCAGGTGCTCACGGAAGGTCCTGTGCCGTTGTTTAAGAAAACGCTGCTCGAAATAAAAAAAGCGGATTATAATCTTCAATTCAACGTCGGCAGTCAGGATGATAAAATCCTAAAGAAGAGCAAGTATTACGCTTTGAAAGACAAACGCGTGCTTGAGCTCCCATCATCCAGGAAGAAACTTGCTGCATTCTTTGGCGACAAGGCAGAACCGATGGAGGAGTTTATGCGGGATAACAACTTATCACCTAAGGGCGATGAGCTCAAAATAATTTTTGAGCACTACAATTCGCTGGTTAACCAGACGGAATAACCCACGCAACGAAATTATTTCCTTCTTTTTTATATTCTCGCCAGGCTCTCTTCAAGCGCTTTAATCTTCACCTCGGCATCAGCTTTTTTCTTGCGCTCCAATTCGATAACCTGCGGCGGAGCGCTGCTGACAAATTTTTCATTGGATAATTTTTTGTCGACGGAAGCCATAAAACCCCTGTGGTATTCAAGGTCTTTCAGAATAGCCTCCCGCTCTTTGGCGGCATCGATCTTACCTTCTATCGGAATAAAAAATTCCGTGGCTTTGATCACAAAGCTCGATGCATTGCTGATCTTGTTTTGCGTAGGGGAGACGTCGCTGAGGTTTGATAGTTTTTTGATGATTGGCCAGAATGATTTTATCAGCTGTTCTTCTCCCGATTTTACCGCGAGCTTCAAAGATTCTTTTGGTGAAATTCCTTTTGCGTTCCTCGTATTCCGAACTTCAGTGATAATTTCAAAAGCTATTGCGCCCTCATTCAAAATGGTCTGATCGGTTGCCTCTGGTTTTGGCCACGACGAGACAATAATGCAGTTGCCGTCCCGTGCTTTCAATTCATGCCATAATTCTTCCGTGATGAAGGGCATAAACGGATGCAGCGCTTTCAACAACGTTTCAAAAAATTCCAGGGTCTTCGCATATGTTATTTCGTCAATCGGTTTTCCAAATTCTGGTTTCACCATTTCGAGGTACCACGAGCAGAAGTCATCCCAAATCAACTTATACACTGTTAAGAGGGCCGATGACATTCTGAATTTTGAAAAATCATCATTTAGCGCCCCCAAAGAATCATTCATTTTTGACTGGAACCACGATGCGGCGAGGGAATTTTCTTCAGGTACAGACAGGGAAGCATCTACGGTCCATCCCTTCACCAGACGGAAGGCATTCCAAATCTTATTAGCGAAATTTCGTCCTTGCTCGATCAACTTTTCATCGTAGGGCAAGTCATTCCCGGCGGGCGAGCTAAAAAGCATTCCGGCACGCACAGCATCTGCTCCAAAATTGGAAATGAGGTCGAGTGGATCAGGAGAGTTTCCAAGTGACTTGGACATCTTTCTTCCCAGCTTGTCGCGAACGATGCCCGTGAGGTAAACATTTTTAAACGGCATCTTACCACGGTATTCATAGCCGGCGATGATCATGCGCGCCACCCAAAAAAAGAGGATCTCTGGAGCAGTAACCAGGTCGTTAGTGGGATAGTAATAATTAAGGTCCCTGTTGCCCTTGCTGTTTGGATCCTTAAAAACCGTGGTATCGAAAACTGCTATCGGCCACAACCAGCTTGAGAACCACGTGTCCATGACGTCCGGGTCCTGTTTTAGCTTTTGACTTTTGAACGATGGTTTTTGCGTCTTAAATTTGATGAGCGCTTCTTCCTCGGTTCTTGCAACAACATAAGATCCCTCTTCGTCATACCACGCAGGTATGCGATGACCCCACCACAGCTGCCGTGAAATGCACCAGTCGCGGACGTTCTCCATCCAGTGACTATACGTGTTCTTAAACTTTGACGGAATCAGTTGAATATCGTCGTTCATCACGTGCTTCAGCGCTGGCCTGGTGATCTCCTTCATTTTGAGAAACCACTGTAACGAAAGCCGGGGTTCAATGACGCCGTCGGTCCGTTCCGAAAACCCGACGCTGCTCTTATAGTCCTCAACTTTGCTTAGCTGATTATTTTCCTCCAACAGCTTTGCAATCTTTTTTCGCGCGATGAACCGGTCTTCACCCACGAGAATTTTGGCCTTCGCGTTTAAGGTGCCGTCTTCGTTTAGGATATCGATCACTTCAAGCCCATGCTTCTTACCGAGCTCGTAATCGTTCACGTCGTGTGCTGGAGTTACCTTTAGGCACCCGGTTCCAAAATCCATGGCGACATAATCGTCTTCTAAAATCGGAATCGCCCGATTTATCAAGGGTATCAGTGCCTTTTTTCCCTTGAGGTGTTTGTAACGTTCATCGGCCGGATTGACACAAATTGCAGAGTCGGCCATAATTGTCTCCGGCCGTACCGTTGCAATGGTTATAAATTCTTCGCTTCCTTCGATCGCGTACTTGATGTAATATAACTTTGACTGCACTTCTTTGTGAATGACTTCGTCATCTGAAAGCGCGGTTTTTCCTACCGGATCCCAGTTGACCATCCGCATGCCGCGGTATATATTTCCTTTTTCGTAAAGGTCTACAAAGACGTCTATCACCGCTTCGTAATAGTCGGGATCCATTGTAAACTTCGTGCGGTTCCAGTCACAGGAGGCCCCTAGCTTTTTTAGCTGTTCCAGGATGATCCCACCATACTTTTCCTTCCACTCACGCGCATATTTTACGAACTCGTCCCGCGTGATATCGGACTTCTTGATGCCGCGTTCGCGTAGCATGGCCACTACCTTTGCCTCTGTGGCGATCGACGCATGATCCGTTCCCGGCACCCAGCAAGCTTCCTTGCCTTCCATCCGCGCTTTTCTGATCAGGATATCCTGAATGGTATTGTTTAACATGTGTCCCATGTGCAGGACTCCGGTCACATTGGGTGGAGGAATAACAATACAATACGGTTCCTTTTTTGAATTTGGCTCTGAGTGGAAAAACCCCTTTTTCATCCAGTAGCTGTACCACTTGCTCTCTACTTCTGAGGGATTGTATTTCGTTGATAGCATGCTTAATGATTCGTTTTTCAGCGGAGGGGTTTCCATGTCGAAACCGACCTGACGGCCGCAAAAATAAGGAAATCGGATTTAATACTGAACTTTTTATCCGTTCCGAAATCCAGGCTGGCACGCTATCTCGTAAATCGGGTATTCAATTGGTAAGAATTGAAAAATTGAGGGGTTGGCTTGGAATGAGCCGGTTGAGTTTAAGCAATCGGCCATTCCTTCAATTTGAGGATTTGAAGATTGAGGTTGTGTGCCTGTCTGAACGCAAAAAATGAAATCTTGTCGGATCGATAGTTTAGATAGGCTCAAATTTATTGTTCGACTGGCATTCAGCGTCCGAGGCACACAGCTTCAAACTTCAGACCTTCAACGTATCCTGATTCTCCACTCAGCAGGATAAAGGTTATTGATCCGGCCTTCTAATACGTTTACCCAGCCAAGAGGCAGGTTGTCAAACGATACCAGTGCAAATCCTTTTCTACCGGTCTGTACGCTTATAGCGTCCTTCCGGAGGTATTGGAGGGCGCCCTCTTTCTCTAACGGAATGACGGTGAAAAAATCGCGATTTAACGACAATGACAAAGCGGCGGAATGTTCAGGGACAAGCTTGTCGTGCTTAACCGTGGCCAGGTAAGTGCCGGCTACAACTACTCGCAGATTCTTCACGAGGAATTCCACCTCCTGTGTTTTTTGCCTTTGAACAAACTGAATGCGGTCATTCCTGTTGATCAGCGTTTTTTCTTCAGCCCCCAAGATCCAATTCGAAAGCTGCTCATTAATTTTTTTCGAGGGGTGTGTAAAACCAGTTCTCGCGTTTAATTTAGTTTCGGATTGAGCACCAATTTTACGGAGAACCGTGAGGAAAAAACCTTCTCCCTTTACACGGTGCGGAAAGAAACGGTAGCCTGTGAGTGAATTATCTTTTACCGTAATCACATCCCAGTCTTCCTTTAATTTGAGCGGAACGGATTCCACATCATATTCCTCCCTAAGCCATTTTAAGTTCTCTTCATTCTCCTGGGTATTGTAAGTACAAGTTGAATAAATTAGAATTCCTCCGGATCGTAGCGAGGGCCAAACATCGTTCAAAATTCGCTTTTGCCGCTTACTGCATAAAGCAACTGCGTCTTCGGACCATTCTCTTGCAGCATCCGGATCGCGGCGAAAAAGTCCCTCGCCGGAACATGGGGCGTCAACGACAACGACGTCAAAAAAACCCGGCAGCCTCTGAAAATCCCTGGGGTCGTTGTTGGTAACGACCGCATTACAATGTCCCCACTTCTGGACATTTTCTGCAAGAACACCAGCCCTCGACTGGATGACTTCGTTTGCCACTAGCAGGCTATCCTCGTTCATCAGGCTTAAGAGGTGTGTTGACTTACCACCGGGAGCTGCGCAGAGGTCGAGGACGTTCAGGGAAGCAAGACTTTCGGTGCTTTGAATGAAAGCTTGCTCAAGGAACATTGAGCTGGCCTCCTGCACGTAATACCTGCCGGCGTGAAAAGTGGGATCGAGGGTAAATGAAGGGCGATCGTCCAGATAGGTGCCAAAGGCTGTCCATGGAATTGGTTGCGCGCGCGATAAAACCCTCGATTTCCTGGGGTTTAACCGGATACTTGTGGGAGGCGGCTCGAGGTGAGCAGTTACGAAGTCATTCCACTGATTGCCAAGGTGCGCTTGCTCGCGTTTTTTGAAGGCTTGTGGAAATTGATCCTCTGTCATCGATTCTTTCGCTTCGTCTCACAAAGAAATAATTAAATTGTTTGTCACTGTTATTCGGGAAAACAAAAATCTACAAGATATGATCCGCAAAGTGACATTTTATTGGATACTGCTCACGCTGATGTTGGTAGACAGCTGGCTGCTTTCAAAACCCAACATCCTGGGAAAAATCGGACTTATCATTTATAAATATCATTACCTCCGTTCATTTCCAAGAACGCTTCTGACGGTCTGGATCGTGGTCTCCATTTCGATCTTGATCGTGCTTTTAATTCAATATCTGGTGAAGCAGGGGAAGCTCTCTAAAGTGGGAGCAAACCTGATCCTCGGAGCGTGCCTCTGCGCTTCGCTCCTGATCATGGCAAAAGTTTACGTTGACTTTACATCGTGGTCGTATAGTCACACTGGTATAAAATTCAGGTACGGCGCTTATATGCTTCCGATGATAGTTATGATCGTGTTTGGGAATGGTATTATGCAGATAAGCATACCGAAGCCAAAGCACGAAGCTTCAAGCGTTCCATTCGATGGGATGCAGGTGCCGGAAATATCAGCGCCGCTTAGTCACGATACATCACAGCCTTAACAGCCTGTACCGTTTTCTTGACGTTTGGCAGAATCGCTTCGATTAACGTTGGAGCGTAAGGAAGGGGAACATCAAAACTATTCACGCGATGTATCGGCGCATCCAAATAATCGAAGGCATGCTTTTGAACGTGGTACGTTATTTCTGTAGCAATGGATGACAGCGGCCATGCTTCTTCAACAATGACCAGCCGGTTGGTTTTTTTTACGGACTCAACAACGGCAGCGTAATCGATGGGGCGTACCGTGCGCAGATCTATAACTTCGGCTGAAATATTTTCTTTTTCCAACTCGGCAGCAGCAGCAAGGGCTACTTTCATGATCTTTCCAAAAGAAACAATAGTGACATCGTTACCTGGTTTCTTGATATCGGCAAGTCCAATTGGTATCAGGTATTCCTCAGCCGGCACGTCCATTTTATCGCCATACATCACCTCTGATTCCATGAAAATGACGGGATCATTATCACGGATAGAACTCTTTAGCAACCCTTTGGCATCGTAGGGATTTGAAGGCACGACAACCTTGAGGCCAGGGGTATTTGCGTACCAGTTTTCAAAGTTTTGAGAATGCTGGGCGCCTAATTGCCCTGCATTGCCTGTTGGGCCGCGGAAAACGATTGGAGCGCTATACTGACCCCCCGACATAGACAGAATCTTGGCGGCACCGTTTATGATCTGGTCTATGGCCACCAACGAAAAATTGAAGGTCATGAACTCGACGATAGGGCGGAGGCCGTTCATGGCCGCCCCGACGCCAATGCCGGCAAAGCCCAATTCTGAAATAGGAGTATCCAGTACTCGTTCCGGACCAAATTCGTCGAGCATTCCCTGGCTTACCTTGTAAGCGCCATTGTATTCTGCAACCTCTTCACCCATCAGCACCACGCTGGGATCTCTTCTCATTTCTTCGTTCAAGGCCTCTCGAAGGGCCTCCCTAAACTGGATTTCTCTCATAATAATTCAGAAAAGTGCGTAAAAATAGGCTCAGTATTCACAGTATAAAAGGAATTCCATACTTTTCTTGAGGGGCGGAAAATAAAAAACCCCGACTTGCGCCGGGGTTTCCTGTTCAACCAGTGAGATTATTATTTCAACGCGTTTCTGAAACTTTCAGTCGCAGCAAATTTTGCGAACTCAAGATCGCTTAAGGCGGCTTCTTTCAAAGAAGGATCAGCCTTAACCGCATTTGACAGGTGGCTAACAACTTGGTCAGCATTACCCAATCTTGCAGAGGCAACAGCAGCGCCATAATGGGCTATCGCAAGGTTACTGTTCTTGGCAATTGCTTCATTGAATGAAGTCAAACCATTTTGATAGTCCTTGTTCAAGACCTGTGCTAATCCTTTGTTGAAAAGGTTATCAGCGTTATCTGTAGCGGCAGATTCGGAACTGACAGCCTGAGCATATTGTGCTTTAACGATCTCAGCAGCTCCTTTTACACCGTTAACACCTGCGGCGTTGTCTCCCTGGAGACCACTGCTAAGTGCTTTTGTCGCGTGGTTATAGGCAGCATAAGCATTGCCTTTGATCATGTTTACCGAAGCAAGGTTTGCTTGCACTTCTGGCGCATCGTTTAACCTGGCAGCGATTTCCAGTTGAGCCTGTGCCTTGTCAGCCAAAGCTGCAGCGTTGCTTGGGTTTTCAATTGCTTGTGCAATGTATACAGCACCTAGATTGTTGTGTGCATTCCAGTTGGAACCTTTCTTAGTAGCAGCTTCATAGATAGCTGCTTTTTCGTCAAGTGACGGAGTAAGGGTAGCGGAATACATCATTTCTTCGAAGGAAAGGGTGTCAGCAGATACTGAGTTTTGAGTAACTTGTTTTGATAATACTGACATTTCAGCATCAGTCTTTTTATCTTTTACGACAAGTATCTCGGTCTTTGCAGTTCTTAACTTAGGATATACTTCTCTGAAAACTTTTCTATAGGTCTTCAGGCTCTTCATTTGTCTTTCGTTGTCTTCAAAAGATCCGCCAGCATTGATGATGTTCAGGTATTCAGCCTTTTCTTCTGATGTGATTCCTTCATAAGAAGACAGAACGTTTTTGAATTCGTTCCAGTCCTGGATAACAGGTTTCAAAATAAAGTTGATTGAATCGGCTTTGCCTTTGTAATCATACTTTTTCATTTGCTTGCGATAGAAAGATTCGATAGCGGAAGCGCGATCAGGGGAAAGTTTCGCGTTGATACGCTCAGCACCTTCAGGAGAGTGAGTACCTGTGATTGTAACGGTGCGGGTAGCATTCTTTGATGCGATGAAAGCATCGAGTTCTTTTCCTTTGACACTACGGATTTCGCTCGTTCTGAGGACAGATCTTCCCTGTTCGAAAATGAAATCAGGAATGATTACCGGTACAAGTTCCTCCTGGTTGTTATAACCATGGTCAGCGTAAGCTGCAAAGTATACTGGCTTTACCAATTTTGATGTGGTAATAATACCTGTAGCAACAGGCATCCGTGGAGATGCTTTTGACTTTTCACCCTTTGAAGCAACGCCTTCGACCTCAAGTGTTCCGGTCTTCATGGCAGGCTGATAAGCGAAGAAGAAACTTTTTGTTCCTTTAGGCTGCTCGGTCTTAGCATTTGGAAAGTCTTCCGCTTTGAATGCAAGAGGTTCCAGTGCCACTTCGGCGGAGCCGTATTTATAGAAAGTATTGACTGTATAAACAGTTCCTTTCTTCAACATCTTAACGGGGAGATTAGCTGCCATATCAAAAGCAACAGTATCCTTGTGAACTTCCAGGGGATTAGGAGTGACGGTAAGTTGTTGTTCTTTGGACATCTTCACCATCTTGGGAAGCGTACATCCCCCGAGGTTTAATGCGCCGATGATCAGAAATGAGTAAACTACTTTTCTCATTGGATTTTTAGTTTTTATGGTTGATTTAAACAGGTTTGCAAAAGTATACTTACATGTATTTTTTTGCAATAATAGTCAAAAAATTAAGATTATTCCGCTAATTTGAATTAACTGAGTACGTTATATTTGTCAACGAGAATTTCTCGTTCGACGAATTAACAAATTCGACTGTCGAATGTTTAGTGGATCATAGTATGGAACGTGTAACAGATAGAATCCAACATTTCTTTGAAACGTATGCTTTTGGGGTGTGTACTCAGCTAGGGGAAAGGCTGGGTGTTGCTACGTCGAGTATCCGGCTATTTTTCATTTATGCATCCTTCATTACATTCGGGTCTCCGGTAATCATTTACCTGTGTTTGGCATTTGTAATGAACATGCGAAAGCATTTACGTCGACGTGCCATCTGGGACTATTAAGCAAAAAACTCCTGACCCTGCCTCACGTCATGAGGATACTCATACTCGCGCTGGCGCTTCAAAAAATAATCGATCACCACTGACCCTTTGTAAACCATGGTATCCGGATAGGTAGGAAATGCTTTCCTTATAGCACTCCTTTTTTTTACCTCGCCGCTTAGGTTTAACAAAAATCTGGTATGCGCCCGAACCACCGCGGCAAAACTCCCGACGTCGCCTTTTAGTAAGAATTGAAGGGCGGCAACCATATCCATTAACATTCTTAACGGCAGTTTGTAAAGCAGTTCACCGGTATCGAGATGCTTAAACAGAAGGGACAATCCATTTCTAAAATTGAGGAAAACCTTTTTAGCACTCCGGTAGCTGAGGGTTCCTGCGCCCAAATGGTATATGGTGCTCGAGCCACAATAAAAAACCTTTTGTCCGGCCCTTTGGAGTTTCCAACAAAGGTCTATCTCCTCCATATGTGCGAAAAAATCTTCGTCGAACCCTCCGGCCCGTTTAAATGCATCAGCGCGGATCACAAGGCAGGCACCTGTTGCCCAGAAGATCTGTCGCTGATCGTTATACTGGCCGCGATCATCTTCGAGATAGTCGAATATCCGTCCCCGGCAAAATGGATATCCCAGTGAGTCAATAAACCCCCCGCCCGCACCTGCGTGTTCAAACTTCGTCTTTTCGTCATAGGACAAGACCTTTGGTTGAACGGCAGCGATGGTGGAATTTCTATCGAGCAGCTCAATCATCGGGTCAAGCCATTGCTGCGTCACTTCGATATCGCTGTTGAGCAATACGAAATAGTCCGCCTCGACCTGCGCGAGCGCCCGGTTGTAGCCTCCACAGAATCCATAATTTTGATCCATGCGAATTATGCGAACGTCGGGAAACGTTTGCTCCACATACAATAAGGAATGATCCGAAGAGTTATTGTCCGCGATTATAATCTCCGCGTCGTTGGAGTAGTGGATCACAGAAGTCAGAAACTGTCGGAGCAGTCTCTCGCCATTATAATTCAAAATAACGACAGCCGTCCGGCTCATCCCATCAGATTACTTAAGTCCAGGCCAGGGATGTTTGGGAGTAGGCCCTCCGTGCTTTTGCGCATTTCTTCTTTTGCCAATACTTCCGCTTCATCTGATGCTTTGTTGACGGCGGCCACAATTAGATCTTGCAAAATTGTTTTGTCTTCAGCTTTCAAAAGTGAACTATCTACATCAAGGGCAATCAATTGTTTCTTGCCATTCACTTTTGCCTTAACCAGTCCTGCGCCGGACTCGCCCGTAGCGTAGATCGTTCCCAGTTTTTCCTGCGATTCTTTCATTCGGGTCTGAACCTCTTTCATCTTCCCCATCATTTTCATCATGTCAAACATAGATTGTACATTTTAGATTGTAGATCAGAATTTCCTGCTCACCTTGTTTCTTATGCTATTAACAAAGGTCGCAAAAGAAAGGATATATGGTATGATTTACTATAACGATTGTAGATTTTGTGACCGCGCCTTGAAGCGCCAATCTGCTATAAACCCGTTAGCATCATTTGCTTTTTACTTGGACCATGGTGCGACAGCCTGGCCTCAAATCTGAAATCAGTCTTTCTTCAGCAAGACTACCGTCCCCGATCGATCGAATGTTCGTCCGGCCTGGTCTGTCAACGTGGCCCGAAATACATAGGTCCCCTCAGGCATTAAAGATCCTTTAAATGTGCCATCCCATCCTTTCTCGAGATCTTCGGTGAGGTACATCATCTCGCCCCAACGATTAAAGATCCTCATCTCAAACGTTGTAATAAATTGCCCGAAAACATTGAAGAGGTCGTTCAGACCGTCGCCGTTGGGGGTGAACGCCGTGGGGTAAAATAGATTGGGCTCCTTAATAATGGTTGCAGTATTCGACACGGACGCTTCTATTCCAGCCTGATTTGCAACGGCCCTTATCCGGTAGATAGCAACTTGATTCAGCAGATCCTGGGTGTTGTCGACGTAGGTGGTAGCCGTCCCGGTGTTTACTGTGAATATTAGCTGTCCCTGCTCGTTAAATTTCTCAACAATATAATGTGAGACACCTGATTTCCATCCTCCGTACGCCGACCAGGAAAGGTTTACCGCATTGTTTGGCTGCAGGGTGCCAATGACTTTGATCGGGCAAGCTTCGGCGCTGACGGGACTTTTATTATTACAAGCATCGGCGTATGCTATTTTGTAGCACGACACCACTTCATTTATGTATGCCTCGTCCAGATAATTGGTTGTCGTGCTCGACTCGGTGTTGGCGACATTGCCGTTTACAGATTTGGCGATCGAATACGTTGCAGCCACGAACGCCGGATCCTGTGTCCAGCGAAGTTCTACATTGTTATTGTTGGGACCCACGACTGTCGAGATATTTTCGACTGCAGTGGGTACATTGGTCGAAATCGCGGTAACACATTTTGAAAGTGAAATGCTCCGGCTGCCATTGGAATAGTTCGTGGTCTGTTGATAGCAATATTCAATGCCGCAGGTGACATCAGGATCGTTTGTATTGGTAGAGGCTGCCGCCGCATTCAGCGGAGGGTCGCTGTTCTTTGAAAATGTGTAGCTGCTCACGCCGGCCGAAGACGTTACCCACGCCAACTGGTTCTGATTGTTTGCGGCCGTCACGTCAAAGTTCGAGCTGCATATGGTATTTGAATAAGCGGTAGTATTGTTGCAGGGGTCGAACGCCCCCAGTCGAAAGCAATAGAAATTGCCGTCGGTGCTGAGATTATTGACAGTTGTTGTCGCGGTCTCATACACGTTTTGGAGATTTTGAAATGCCGTGGTGCTGTTTTGCGCGATCTGCAGGCGATACAAAATATTGGGGAGATTATTGAAATCAAGTTGAATGTCGCGGTCATTCAACACAGTCAGCTGCGTGATGGTCGGCGCCGGTAGTGTCACGACTGCATTGACCACTTTTGATGCAGGATTACAATTATCATCAGCCCCCAGGTTGCGTCCTCTCACTGTGATATTTTTATTTCCGGACGAAGCAAAGGTGTGAGTGCTGAAAGCCATGCTGCCGGAAGGCACCACAACGTCTGGAGACCCGTCATTATAATTGATTACGTACTGATTGTAGTTGGTGTCTGTAACATTCACTTGGACAGAATTATTTCCGCAGGAATAAATTTCAAATTCGGGGGGCGTATTAGGAAGTACCGTGATCGTGATTTGATCGATGGGAACGCCGGCTTGAAACAGTACACGCAGGGTATAGGTGCCAGGTTGCGTGTACTGGTGAGTAAAAACGTTCTGGATCGGATCTGTTTCATAAAAGAATTCACAGGGAACTCCCGGGCTGCATACGTTTGGTGGTATAATAGATACATTCACAGTAAGTGGCGCGCACCCTTTTACCTGGTCAACCTGAAAGCGGCCATCCCGACTAACGTAGGGTTGCGCTTGAGCCAAAAAGATCAGGCCCCAGAGAAAAAAAGCCAGGCAGAATTTTAACGTCATGTGGCGTCCCAATTTTTTAAGAATTCCTCGGCTTTGTGAATGTCCTGATACAACATGCGGTCATCTTCTATAAACGGTACGACACTCCTGAAAGTATGTAGAAAGTTCTCCAGGTACGGGGAGGTTTTTAATGGCCTCCGGAAGGTAATTGCCTGGGACGCGGTTACCAATTCAATCGCTAAAATAGAGTACAAATTATTGACGATCCGGAAGGCTTTCGTAGCGGCATTGGAACCCATGCTGACGTGATCTTCCTGTCCATTCGAAGAAACGATGGAATCTACCGAGGCGGGTGTGCAAAGTTGTTTGTTTTGACTCACGAGTGATGCGGCTGTGTATTGCGGAATCATCAAGCCAGAATTAATACCGGGATTAGCAACGAGGTAATTGGGCAGGTCGCGCACTCCGGCGATCAGCTGGTACGTTCTTCTCTCGGAAATGCTTCCCAGCTCTGCTAATGCAATGGATAAAAAATCAAGAGCAATGGCCAGCGCCTGGCCATGAAAATTCCCTGCGGATATGATGGTATCTTGTTCCGGAAAGACGTTTGGATTGTCTGTAACACTATTAACTTCTACGATAAAAACGTTGGTTACATAATCAATAGCGTCGGATGAAGCACCGTGAACCTGCGGAATGCATCGAAACGAGTATGGATCCTGAACGTGTTTTTTACTTTGACCGATCAACTCGCTGCCGTTCAAAATATCAACAATTTGGCTTGCTGTTCTTACTTGCCCCGGCTGCGGCCGGATGGCATTCACAGCAGGCAGAAACGGCTCGATGCGACCATCAAAGGCATCCAATGAAAGAGCACCTATAATATTTGCGAGCCGGCGCAAGCGATGAGCGTGAAGTGTACACCATACGCCGTAGGCACTCATAAACTGGGTTCCGTTCAGCAGCGCCAGGCCTTCTTTTGCCTCGAGCATCAGCGGGGTCCATTGGAACTTGTGGTTGATGGCCTCTCCGGAAAATTTGTTCTGCTGGTATACTACCTCACCCAATCCAATCAGGGGAAGTGCAAGATGGGCCAGCGGTGCCAGATCGCCCGAAGCTCCCAACGATCCCATTTCATAGACGACAGGCAGAATATCTTCATTGAACATATTGGCCAGCCGTTGAACCGTTGCTGCTTGCACGCCCGAGTAACCATACGAAAGTGACTGAGCTTTCAGGAACAACATCAGTCTCACTATTTCCTGGGGAACTTCAGGTCCAGTACCGCAGGCGTGAGACTTAACTAAGTTCTCCTGCAGCTTCTCCAGCTGGCTGTATGGAATATGCCTGTTATACAGTGATCCGAATCCTGTGTTGATACCATAGAGGGGATGATTTGATCCTTTCAGCTTTTCATCAAGGTACTCGCGGCAGCGACTGATTTTCATTTTGGATTCGTCAGACAGCTCAATCGTTACCTTGCCTTCAAGAACTCTCGCGAGATCATTTAAGGTGAGCTCCTTAGATGAGATGTAGTGAATTGTATTCTTGGACATCTGGCTTCTTGGCGGCGATAACTTAAGCGGTTGCAAAGCCCGCCTACCGGCAGGCAGGCGCTAAGTTAGGATTATTTTAATTTTTGCACGATCTGTTCAATCGTGAGCTTTTCCTGCTCTCCTTTATTCATGTCCTTGCAAGGCAGCAGACCAGTGTTTATTTCTTCGGAACCAATTACGATTGTGAATGGAATGTTTTTCTTGTTCGCGAAGTCGAGTTGCTTTTTTAACTTGGTGGAGTCAGGATAAATTTCGGCGGCAATATTCGCTGCCCGCAGTTTCGATACGATACCCAAGCCATGCCGCATACTGAGCTCATCAAAATGACAGATGAGAACTTTAGAGCTGACGTGCGCATCTTTGGGAAACGCCCCTAGTTCTTCCATCGCATCGTACAACCTGTCAACGCCAAATGAAAATCCGACGCCTGATAAATTTTCTTTGTCTCCAAATGCCTGGGTAAGGTTGTCGTACCTTCCACCTCCACTTACACTGCCAATAGCGACATTGTTAATTTTTACTTCGAAGATGCAACCAGTATAGTAGCTCAAGCCACGCGCAAGGGAAATGTCAAACTCGACATGATCTTCGTTCGATTGATAATCTTTTAATAGTGCTAAAACTTCCTGAAGGTCTGATAAACCTTTTTTACCATTGTCCGTGCCTCCAAATCTTTGCGACAGTTTACTTAATTTTTCCGCGGAGGAGCCCTGGATATTCAACAGATCAAACAGAGACGATAAGCTTTGTTCAGTAAAATTTTTGCTGCGTAGTTCGTCCTTTACTTTTTCCTCTCCGATTTTGTCAAGTTTGTCGATTGCAACAAACAAAGCTGTTTCATTTTCCCTCGCGTTGATCACCTCCGCAATACCTGATAACACGCCGCGGTGGTTTACCTTGATCGTGAAGTCATCAATGCCCAAGGAAGCAAAAACTTCTTTGATCATCAGAATAATTTCGGCTTCGCAGATCAATGAATTTGTTCCAACGACATCGGCGTCGCACTGATAAAATTCGCGGTACCTTCCTTTTTGCGGCCGATCGGCGCGCCATACCGGTTGAATTTGATATCGTTTAAACGGGAAGCTTATCTCGTTGCGATTCATCACCACATAACGCGCAAAAGGAACAGTCAGGTCGTAGCGCAGCCCTTTTTCCGAAATATCGGGGGTAAGCAGTTTGGAGTTTCGGGTTTCCAGCTTGGTGAATTGAACGTCTTTAAGAAAGTCCCCGGAATTCAAGATCTTAAAAAGCAGTTGATCGCCTTCCTCCCCATATTTTCCCGTAAGCGTGGACAAATTTTCCATAGCAGGGGTCTCAAGGGGCTGAAAGCCAAATTTTTGGAATGTATTCCTGATGGTACTGAGAATGAACTGCCTTTTGGCCATGATAGCCGGCCCAAAATCGCGTGTTCCTTTTGGAAGGGTAGGTTTTTCCATTACTATAGTTCCGGGTTCCAGGTCCGAGGTTTGAGGTTACACTCTAAATGCCTGCGAAAACCTATCTTTTGTCCAAATTTTGCTTTCGGGCTCAAGTTTAACGCAAGATCTTTGATCCCGCAACTTGGAACGGTAAACTTTTAGTCTTGAACCCTTTGCTTTACCAAATTTCCCGATTATTTTTGCGCTCCTTTTAAAGCATCGAACCATGGCAGTAACCAGATTAAAGCGAAAAGGCCGCAAAGACAAGGCAAAATCGGCAGTAAGACGTCAGTCGTTAAAGATCCAAAACTTTCAACCCGTTATCAAGAACGTGGATGTCGAGAAGATCAAGGAGGAGTTTAAAGCAACAGCAAAGAAGGCTTAATCTTCTGAGCCTCATAAAAATATTTCGGAAAGTCCTGTTCATCAGGACTTTTTTGTTTTGTGACAGTTTCGAGTTTCTAGTTTCTAGTTTGTAGTTTCGGGCTTTAGGGTTCGCGCAACTCCAAACTTTAAACCCGAAACTCGAAACTCTATGCATTTAGTTAACTGGAACGTCAACGGAATTCGCTCCATCATCAAAAAGGATTTTATCAAAGACGTCCAGCAAATGGATCCGGATATCCTGTGCCTGCAGGAAACCAAGGGCGCGGAAGAGGAAGTGCGCTCAACGCTTGAAGTATTTAAGGGTTACCATATCTATGTGAATTCGTCGAAGGCACGGAAGGGCTATTCCGGCACCGCGATCTTATCAAAGACGGAACCTATTCAGGTCACCTTTGATATGGGTCTTGACGAACACGACCAGGAGGGCAGGATAATAACGGCAGAGTATCCAACCTTTTTTCTAACGACGGTCTATACGCCAAATGCCGGCGAGGGGCTGGCACGACTTGATTATCGCGAGGGATGGGACCGGGACTTTAAAGAATATGTGCAGTGGCTGGACCGGAGAAAGCCTTCGATTGTATGCGGCGATTTGAACGTCGCGCATCAACCGATTGACATTGCGCGTCCGAAAGAAAATTACAACAAATCAGCGGGCTATACGCAACGCGAGATCGATGGATTTACACGCTTGCTCGAGGGTGGATTTATAGACACTTTCAGGAGGTTTTATCCGGAAGAAGTGAAATACACGTATTGGAATTATGTGACGAATGCGCGTGCAAAAAACGCGGGGTGGAGGATCGATTATTTTCTCGTGCCCGACCGGATCATCGACAAAGTGAAAGATGCTATGGTGTACGACCATTACCTGGGCTCGGACCATTGCCCGGTAGGGCTTAAGATTGAGCTATAAGATAAGAGCGAATCTTGCCATGCGCTTCGGCGCGTGCCTACCTCAATTCAGCCAGCCTTAAATCACTCTCTGGATATCCGCACCCAGTTCCTTTAAGCGAATGTCAATATTCTGATAGCCGCGGTCGATCTGATCAATATTTGAGATCTCGCTGGTTCCGCTTGCCGACAACGCGGCAATCAGCAACGCAACCCCTGCGCGAATATCTGGCGAAGACATCTTAATTCCTTTTAGCTGCTGTTTCCGGTCCAGCCCAATTACATTGGCGCGATGGGGATCGCACAGAATGATTTGTGCGCCCATATCGATGAGCTTATCGACAAAGAACAAACGGCTCTCAAACATTTTCTGATGGATAAGCACGGTTCCTTTCGCCTGGGTTGCTACCACGAGGACAATGCTGATCAAATCGGGCGTGAAGCCTGGCCATGGCGCATCCGACACGGTAAGGATGGAGCCATCAATAAAAGTATCCAGCTCGTAACGTTCCTGCGATGGAATATAAATATCATCACCTCTGAATTCCATTTTTATACCCAGCCTTTTAAAGGTATCCGGAATGATACCCAGCATATCTATGCGGCAATTCTTGATGGTGATCTCAGATTGCGTCATTGCTGCTAACCCTATGAAGCTTCCGATCTCGATCATATCGGGAAGAAGCGTATGTTCCGTGCCACGTAATTTTTCTACTCCTTCAATCGTAAGGAGATTAGAGCCAATGCCGGTGATCTTGGCGCCCATTCGATTCAGCATCAGGCAAAGTTGCTGAAGGTAGGGCTCACAAGCGGCGTAGTAAATTGTTGTTGTTCCCTTCGCGAGCACGGCAGCCATTACAATGTTAGCCGTTCCGGTAACGGAGGCCTCATCCAACAGCATATAGCAGCCCCTTAATTCGGAGGCATCGATCGTGAAGAGGTGCTCCTCAGAATCGAAGTTGAATTTCGCGCCGAGTTTTTGAAAACCGAGAAAGTGGGTATCCAATCGTCTCCTACCGATCTTGTCACCCCCGGGCTTCGGCATTGTGGCCTTTCCAAAGCGGGCAAGTATGGGACCCAGCAACATAACTGATCCACGCAATGCTGCAGCCTTCTTGCGGTACTCTTCCGTTTCTAAGTATTTGATATTTATCGTCGATGCCGTGAACCGGTACGATTCCGGACCAAGTTTTTCAACTTTGCTACCCATGGCGCCAATAAGCTCGATAAGCTTGTTGACATCCACTATGTTGGGAACGTTGTGAACTGTGATCGGTTCTGCTGATAAAAGTGTGGCGCTGAGAATTTGTAGTGCTTCGTTTTTTGCGCCTTGTGGAATGATCTCTCCCTTTAATTTTTTTCCTCCGCGGATTTTGAAAATACTCATCGATGTTAAATTCAATAGATTAAAAAATGGGTATGCCTGCCATACCTCGCATATTGTATTGCGTACCTGATTTCTCCTAACTAACTCTATTTACTGATCCCTTCTTCTTCTGAAATTGCCGCCGCCTCCTTTATTATTTTTAAACCTGTGGCCGCCGCCACCCTGGTGGCGTTGTTGGCCACCGCCGCCGTTGCCTTGCCCTTGCGGTCTTGCTTTCTTGCGTTCCTTGTAAAGTTTTTCAAACAGATTATCCTCCCGCACTTTTTCGATAGTCATATTTAGGGCGCCGCCGGACATTGCCTGAATGTCCCGCAAAATAACCGAGTCATCCAGCGTTTCCTTGTTCCAGTTACCATAGAATGTTTTCATCAATTTTCCCAGGTAAATGATAGACTCTTCACGTTCCTGCGGATCATCTTTTTTCAGCGCTTCCTTCACCAGCTTTTCTATGTTCTTACCATAGTGCTTAAAACGAACGTCATTTTTGGGATATAACATTTTCATCGGCTTCTTGAAGATCACATCAGGAAGCGGAACAGGATAGGGGTTGTTGATATCAAGATTAAAGCCAGCCATAATGTACAAGTCGTCCCACAACCGTTGGGGATTGTCTGGCTGGTCCTTGATGCTAGGCGTTAATTGTTTGATGAGCTCAATAAGCGTCGACGCCATTTCCGTGCGCTTTTCCTTGTCGGGAATAGTACGAAGGTACTCGACAAGCTTTTGAACATTTCGTCCGTATTCTTTTAGAATAATGTCAGGACGTTGTGAATTATACTCTCCTATCATTTTTTTTGATTTCTATCGTTGGATTTTGGATCTGGGAAGTACAGTAGTCCGCCTACCTAAAATTTGTACCTAACCTCAATTATGAATTCTTAGTTTAGCAAAGCTAAGCAATAAGGTCTTCTCTCCAAAATCGTCGAATTTTATCTTCGCTTTTCGGTCAGCACCGGTAAAATCCATCTGCATTACCATGCCAAATCCGAATTTCGGATGTTCAACTTTCATGCCTTCCTGCAAAGATGCAGTATCGCTTGGGACAAAATCAGTTGGAGCTCTGTAAGCAGTCACTTTTGGAGGTGGAGTGGAGCTAATGGTCTTTCTAATTCCACTGACAAGGGTTTTGGCGTAGTCACTGCTGGGCGGAACAGACTCCAGCCCCTGGAATTTCGTGCTGACTTTAATGAAACTCTGATCGATATCATCCAGAAACCGGCTGGGTTCGCAGTTTTTCAGGCGTCCAAAACGGTATCGTGTCAATGCGTAGGATAAGAAAAGACGCTTTTGGGCCCGCGTTATTGCTACATAAAACAATCTTCTTTCTTCTTCGAGGTCAGCCCGGCTGCTCAGCATCATCTGTGACGGGAAGAGGTCCTCCTCGAGCCCGACAATGTACACGTGTCTGAATTCCAGTCCCTTAGCCATGTGAATGGTCATTAAGGTCACTTTTTCGGGATCCTTGTCCTTATCTTCATCCTGGCCGGTCACCAGCGACACCTCTTGTAAAAACGACCCCAATCCCTTTTCCTGGCGTTCAGGGTCGTCTACAAATTCCTTGATCGCGTTCAATAGTTCCTGAACGTTTTCATAACGACTCAGACCCTCCACGGTTTTGTCTTCGTACAGCTCGCGCAACAGCCCGGATCCCTTGGCAATCTCGAAGGCGGCGTCATAGGCATCTTTGCGCT
>DASUTP010000536.1:0-19156 GCA_036374515.1 Chryseolinea sp.
GGTGAGAGGTAGTAAACGTTTTCTTCAACTATCTCCTTTTCCGTCCGTGTCCAATAATCGCGCTTATAGAAAGGGTCCGTAAAATAAATTCCTCCCTGGGGATCTATCCACAGGTCATTGGGCCCATTCAATTTTTTCCCCTCAAAATCTTTTACAAGAACTGTTACACGCTTGTCTTTATCGATCATCCATAGTTCATTGTTTAAATCAGCGCAGGCGACGATGTTTCCATCCTTGTCGATGAAGAGTCCATTCGACCTGCCCGTGCTATCCATGTAAACCGATAGGGTGCCGTCCGTAGACCACTTCATGATCTTATCATTGGGTTGATCAGTAAAATATACGTTTCCTTCAGCGTCGACAGCCGGTCCTTCAGTAAAAAGAAATTCTGAAGACACTAGGACAGGTGCACTTCCCTTTGCCACAAGGCTGGATTGAGAACGGACATTAGAAAGGCAAAGAAAAACTAGGGACAGCGTTAACCAGGCTTGAGCTTGCTTCATACAAAGATTGATGTGGATGAAAATAAACTTTCAAAGGTTGAATGTTATAAAAATTAGCCCAACTAAAAAACGGATTCTGTTAAAATTCAATCTCGACGTATCCTTGAGTTGGTATTTTTTCCTGCCCATGAAGCAACGCCGGACGCCACGCCGGCCCATCGATTACCAATCGAATGGCTTCACGGTCGCACTCCGGTGAGACACTTTGTAATATCGTATGATTCCAGGTCGAACCGTCGACACCGACAGAAAAAATAACCTTCACTTTGCCATGACGCGAGGGAAAAGGCAACTTCTTATTTCGTTCCACATATTTCTTAAATGCTGGCATGCCGGTGACGGGAAAGGGCAGCTCACTGAGATTGTCGTATACGTACCGTTGTCCTTTTGGATCTTCCGATACCCCATGGATCAGCCTGTTGTTGCGATATTGTTCTTTAAAGTACGGCTTGCCATCCGGGTGAAATCCATACCAAAGTCCTTCCTTTCTACCGTTTTTGTATTCGCCTTCCTCCGCGACCTGGCCCGAGGGATACCAGCGGCGGGAGACTCCATTTCCGTTTTTTACCTGCTGGTTACCTAAGGAATCAAATACACTGGCCGTAAACGTTTCGTCACCATAAAAAACTTCACTTTGCAGCGCGCCATTCCAATGAAAATTTTCCCATTTCCCAACCGCATACTCGTTGTCATACCTTCCTGCTGACTCATATGTGCGCCGGTCTGAGTAATAAATAAAGACACCATCCTTCAGATTTTTTTCGTACTTACCCTTCATTTGAATTTGTCCGTTAATGAAGTAGTCCCTCACAGATCCCTGCCATCTTCCCACCGAATCCTTTTGGCCAATCCGGAAAAATTTTGCCAACGCCATATCATCGATCTCTTTCCATTGACCATCATAATAAACCTTCGAAGGATATAACAATGGTCTTTGTTCGGTGACCGTATCGATTGGCAGCGAAGATTCTTTAATCTTAAAGTTCAGGTCATATTTCAACCGCGGAAGCGAATCGAACGCAGCATCCGAGATTTCAATACTATCGAGGTAGATATACGACTGGCGGTCAATCAGCATAATCCTGTAAGCGGTCCCCTGCCGTCGCAGCTGAACAAGGTCCCGCAGTACAGCTGTGTCACCGGCTAGTTCAGCTGGAACCTTTTTTAACCGGCCGAGAGAAGATGATATTGAATCCCACACCGGCAAGACCGCCGCCAAACTATCTCTTATTTCTCCATCGCTCCTCACACCAGTATAAAAGTTGTTGACCCGATCATCGGCCTTTAACACTTGTTGAAATATTTCGTAATACCGTACCTGGCTTTTGGGCAGGAGCAATAACGTACTGGCCAACAGGACTAACATAACCGCCATGAACTTCTCCTTGATGAACCATCCAAGCTTAAAATGAAATAAAGCCATCAATAATCCGCCTAAACCACCGCCGATATGACCTGCAACGTCGACGTTAACCCTCGTCGCGATAAAAGTATTGATTGCAACGAAAACGATAAAGTTCAGGAATACCGTTACCAGTCTGTTCCGGTCGTGAAAATTTCCGATGACTTCGGCACCCAATTGATAGCCGAAAAGTCCGAAGAGTGCACCCGACGCTCCGGCGCTGGGTATGAAAATTAAAAACAACAGGCTCGCGAGCCCCGCAGCAATGCCACAAAAAAAGTAAAGCAATAAAAATCGCGTGGTCCCCATGGCGGGCTCAAGCATTGAACCCAATGTATACAATGCATACATATTCACTGCGAGATGAATTATACCGTAATGAAGAAACATCGACGTAATGATCCTCCAGGGTTGATTCCCCAATGTAAACGGATTAAAGTTCGCGCCTGCCTGAAGGATGGCCAGCGAATCCTCATTGCTATCAAACATCAGGCTTTGCTGCTGCAGGGCCAGCCATCCAAAAACCGAAAGATTGATGCCGATGAGAATATAGGTTGAAATGGGAATTTTTGTCATTGGCACTGATTTCACCACGCTGTTGTAAAGGCCGCCTGCGTCGGACCTAAATTTATTAATGTTCCACTGAATATTTGATGTCGTTGAATAGCAATTTAAGTTAACCGCCAACCTGAAGCGTCATTTTCCACTATTCTTACATTTTCTTTAAACGGAGTTCTGAACGTGAAAGTCAGCAAGTTTTTTCTTTCTATTTTTATGACTCTAAATATTTATTATGATAAGCTTTTATCCCGGTCCGTCGCGCGTTTATAACGAAATTCCGAAATACACGACAGACGCGTTCAATTCAGGCATAATGAGTATTAACCACCGAAGTGATGAGTTTATGAAGATTTCCGAAAGGACAGTCGAACTGCTCAAGGAAAAATTGAACGTCCCGAAAAATTATACAGTCTTCTTTACATCCTCTGCAACAGAATGCTGGGAAATAATTGCTCAATCTTTGATCAAGGAAAAGAGCTTTCACCTTTACAACGGATCGTTTGGGCAAAAATGGTTCGACTATACGAAGCGCCTTCATCCGGTGTCCGTACCTATTCCATTTGAGTTGAATGAAAAATTAAATCCAAGAAAATTAATCTTTGAGCAACGCGAGGGAATTATCTGCATTACTCAAAACGAGACGTCAAATGGGACTCAAGTTGCCAACGCAGTTATCAGAGCGATAAAAAAAACCAATCCCAGTTATCTCATAGCGATCGATGCCACCTCGTCAATGGCGGGCATACAACTTGATTTCAAGACGGCGGATATTTGGTTTGCTTCCGTACAAAAATGTTTTGGGTTGCCGGCTGGCCTTGGATTGCTTATTTGTTCGCCTCAGGCCCTAAGTCAATCGGCCGCCGTCGGCGAAAAGAATCATTACAACAGTCTTGAGTTCATGACTGAAATGATGGCAAAATGGCAAACTTCCTGTACCCCCAATGTACTCGGTATTTATTTGCTGATGAGGTCGTTAGAAAAGAGGAAAACGATTGACAAAATCCATGCTGAAATAGTGAAGCGTTACGAACGATGGATCGATTTTTTTTCAACGGGCACTCGCTTAAAACACCTCATCACAAATGATGATGTTCATTCTTATACGGTGATACCCGTTTCCGCTGAGCCCGATTTAATAACGGAAATCAAAGTAAAAGCAAGAAAAAAAGGCATCCTTTTAGGAGAAGGGTACGGTTCGTGGAAGGCATCCTCTTTCCGCATCGCTAATTTCCCTGCTCTTCAGAACAATGAAATTGAGAGCCTGATGAAGTTTCTGAAAGCATTCAAAAGCTAGTTTTTGCGGCATTCAAGGGTAAACACCACCAGGACGTAAGAAAAATCATCAGCCTGCCAGAAAACATTTTAAAATAATCTTCATCTTTGTCTCGGAATTTGTCTGTCTATGGTAAGGATATCAAAGCAAATTATGAGAGTAGCGCTTCTATTGATGCTATTTCAATTTTTTGCGCCTTCCTTTCTTCCTTTAATCGTCCAGGAAATCTCGCACAAGCACGAGGCCACTTTGCATGTTCAGCACAGTTCGATTGTAGCTCCGCTTTTATTAAAGGAGAAGGACGAAAAGAATCATGAGGAGCATCTGACGGTGACAAACGTCGCTGCCATTTTGGATCTCACAATTCATAGCCTTAACCTAAAGGCTACGCATAAAGGGAATCAAAAATATTTGCACCAGGACTTAAGATACAATCTTCTTCCCGCGCTCTTCACGCGCCTTCACACCTTTTTGATCTGAGATTTTACCATTCAACGTCCGCGCCAAGCTGACGCTGTCGGTGGCTGATCTTACTATACTGTAGAACGCACCGGCCATCTCCTGCATCACTTTTCCAACTAATTCTGAAGGGGTAATCCCTTTCGATCACTTGCCTAAACAAGTGTTAAACAGATCAAAAATGACTACAAAAATAATTACGCTACCCAGCGATGGGATGCAAGGCTTAAAGGAAAACTGGAAAACAGACAGTGTCTCCGGTTTCTTAATATTCTTAATAGCCATGCCCTTGTGCCTGGCCATTTCCAAGGCGAGTGGATTTCCTCCCATCGCCGGCATCTATACTGCAATTATCGGAGGAATATTGGTTTCATTGTTCATGGGTGCGCGCGCAACCATAAAAGGACCTGCAGCAGGTCTTATTGCCATTGCTGTCGGCGCCGTTGAAGAACTTGGTAAGGGTGACAACATGAAAGGCTACCAACTGACTTTGGCGGTGATTGTCGTCGCAGCCTTTATCCAGATTCTATTTGGCGTATTTAAGGCAGGTAAACTGGGTGACTTCTTTCCCGCATCAGCGGTACACGGCATGCTGGCAGCAATTGGAATTATAATTATATCCAAGCAATTACCGGTACTGCTGGGCGCAAAGTCAGCAGGCAAAGAGCCACTCGAATTGTTGGCGGGAATACCTTATATGGTTGCCAATATGAATCCCGAAGTGGCATTTATCGGCGTGATAAGCTTGCTGATTTTATTTTGTCTTCCGTTGGTAAGAGGCAAAGCATTTAAAGTGATTCCGCCGCCGATGATCGTGTTGCTGATAGCCGTGCCGCTGGCCATGTACTACGACTTTTCCCTTGAACACGATTACACATTAGCTGATATCAGTTATCACATTATTCCAGGAAACCTGCTGGTACAATTACCGGATAGTTTTCTGGGAGGGATCTCGTTTCCTGACTTTAGCGAGGTATTCAGTCTTACTTCGATTAAATACATTGCAATGTTCGCCCTTGTCGGGAGTCTTGAGTCGATTCTCAGCGCAAAAGCAATCGACATTCTAGATCCATTCAAAAGGAAATCAGACCTAAACAAGGATACCCTGGCTGTTGGAATCGGAAACTTCGTCGCCGGCAGTATCGGAGGACTTCCCATGATATCCGAGATCGTACGTTCATCTGCAAATATTAACAATGGCGCGCGAACCAGGTGGTCAAACTTTTTTCACGGCGTGTTTCTGTTGGCCTTTGTTGCATTGGCTTCCGACCTCATCCGGTTGATTCCGAATTCAGCATTGGCGGCAATGCTGATTTATACCGGCTACCGTCTCGCCTCGCCGAAAGAATTCAGAAAAACCTGGCACATTGGATGGGACCAGCTGATCATTTTTGTGATCACCATCACCGTAACATTAGCAACGGATTTGCTCGTGGGAATTTTTGCAGGCGTTGCCGCGCAATTCATCCTGCATTTCTTTTCGGGAGCCAGGTTTAAAACCCTCTTCAGGTCTAATTTTGAAATCAATGAGAACGCCTCCGGCTATCACGTAAAAATCAAGGGTACTGCCATCTTCTCAAATTACCTGAGTTTTAAAAAATGCCTGGATCAAATCAAACCCGGTAAAAACGTAACATTCGATTTTGCGGAGGCTGTTATCGTCGACCACACACTGCTGGAGCATTTACATCACTTTGAGGAGGATTATCATCGCGACGGAGGACAGGTGCACATGCAGGGAATGGGCAAACATCGCGCTCATTCTGATCACCCCCTGGCTACCCGAAAAATTTCAAATGGCCGTGCTGACCGTATGGAGTTCAGGCTCAACAAACGACAAATGCAATTGCGTGATTTCGCAGAACAGTTTGATTTTGTATTCTATCCAATGGTTGTCCGGAGTGTAGCGAAATTCAGGGATTTTCTCATCGAACCAGGATCGAAGGTTATGTATGAAGAAAATATCCTCTCAAAATACACCGATTACGGTAAGGTTGAAATAAGCGATATCCAATTTCAAAGTGCCGGTGCCGGGACGCAGGATGCATCGATGACTGTATTTCTCATCTCAGATCTCGAATTCATTGTGCCGAACTTTACGCTTGAACCCGAGCACCTCTGGACTAAGCTTTTTGAACATTCCTGGGGAAAAGATATCGACTTCCGCAGCCATCCTGAGTTTTCGCGAAAGTATTACTTGCGGTCTGACAACGAAAATGATGTAAGAGTTGTTTTTAGGGAGGGTATCATACAATTTCTAAACAGTCAACCCGACGTTCATATTGAATCACAACGTGGCAAGATTTTAGTTTATGGTACAAGGAAAAATTTATCATTAGAAGAAATCCGGTCGGTTTTGATTTTTGTAGAAGGATTTGTGCAGCAACTAGGAAGAAAAATTGAACCTCAACCCGCTTAGTATGAAAAGATTATTGAAATTGAAACCTTACATAGGTTCAGAAACAACACTTCTCATTTCGTCTTCCGCTTCAGGGCTCGAAAAGTACCTTGAATTCCAGGATAAAATCTTTATTCACCACATACGCGGCAGCAGATTACTTCGCTATGATCCTCAACAGCGTGAAATCCTCCAGGATCATATAGAAAATAAATCTTGCTCACAGGTGATTTTTGTGGGATCGTACGATCAGGAGTTGATCCAACAAATCGAAACAGGTGATTCGCTAGACTCGTTAAAGTCTGCATTGTCGTTCAATTTAAGACCCTTTTTACGGGGACGCCATCAACAAGCCATCGATCCCGATGTCAAAATACAAATGCTGGTTGAGCTCAACGCAATAAACCAATGCAAACTTCTCATGGACTATTTTTTCATCAAAGAAAAAATGGAAAAGAATAGGCTGCAGGTGAGAGGACTTGTTACACAAATGGGCAGCGAACAGCTGAAATCAGTTTTTCACAATGGGGTTTCCTACAATGACATCCTTACCTTAAATTGAGCCGGATTTATCCGGTTTTTTTTAACATCATTTAAAAAAATATGAGTAAGAAAATAATCATCCTTCTGGGGGTGCTCCTGGCCCCTTTTTTCATTTTTGGCCAGTCAGGGCTGAGCACGGTGGAGGAAATGCGGCTGAAGCTCAATGAAGACGGCAGCCATTACTTAAAATGGACGTTTTTAAACCAGGTTTGGCTCCGGTACAACGACAGTAATCCGGGTACTACGATCATGGGAGAACCGGCCGCGCAGACTTTTGATATCGGTTTGAGGCGAACGCGTATTCAATTTTTTGGCCAACTCACGGACCACGTGTTCTTTTACACACAATTCGGGCAGAATAATTTTAACTATCTGGCTGGACAAAATGCCAACAACAACGGAAACAGGAAATTCCAGGTTTTCTTTCACGACGCACTCGGCGAGTACAAGGTGTGGAAGGACAACGACAAATTGAAATTGGGCGCCGGTCTGACCATTGCCAATGGCCTGTCCAGGTTCAGCCAGCCCAGTATTGGCACCATTATGACGATGGATGTTCCCGTATTTGCACAGGCCACTGTTGACCAAACCGACGAATTTTCCAGAAAGCTCAGCCTCTATGCGCGTGGGCAGTTGGGCAAGTTCGATTACAGGGTGATCTTAAGTGACCCGTTCCCCGTTACGAGCAACGGTTCGCCTAGTAGTCCAATCCCGGGACCCAGCGCAAACTTTGCACAGGTGGGCCACCACAAACAGTACCAGGGTTTTTTTCTTTATAACTTCTTTGATACGGAGACGCACACTACTCCTTATATGACCGGAACATATTTGGGCAAAAAGAAAGTGTTTAACCTTGAAGCAGGATTTATCTCTCAACGTAAGGCGACATGGAGTTCCAACGATGGCGGTGCCACGACCGACTACCACGATATGAACCTGTGGTCCGTCGCCCTGTATTATGACGCTCCGCTCAACATAGACAAGGGTACTGCCCTGTCCGCCTACCTTGGCTACTTTGATTTGGATTATGGACCAAATTATTTAAGGTACAATGGGATCATGAACCCGGCCAACGGTATCACTAATGGACCGGCGCCCGGCAGTCAGGGCAACGCATTCCCCATGTTTGGAACGGGGACTGTAATTTACACGCAAGTCGGTTATCTCCTGAAAAAGGACCTGCTGGGAAATTCAGGAACACTCATGCCTTACGCTTCGCTGATGAGCGCAAACTTCGATCAGCTGCAAGACCAGATGAGCGTGATCGATGTAGGGGTAAACTGGCTGATCAAAGGACACGGAAGCAAACTAACGCTTGACTATCAACACCGACCGGTATACGCTTCCGAGCCAGGTGGACTGGTGAAGACCACCAGCAAGGGCCAAATCGTCCTTCAATACCAAATTTCACTTTAGGAATTTTTTTAAACAAAATTGACTCATTCAAGCGGGCATTTTTTAAATCATGACAGGTAAATAGGAAATGGAAGTAACCCATTTTTGATTAGTTTAGGGGTAATGATCAACTTAAAGGAAATCCTTTCCGTTACGCTTATTTTATTTTCAGTAATTGATATTCTGGGATCTATTCCGGTGGTCATTAGCATATTAAGGAGGGAAGGAAGAATTCAGGCGGAAAGGGCTACGATCATATCCGCCCTGCTCATGGTCAGCTTCTTATATCTGGGTCAGTCCATCCTCAATCTGTTTGGGCTCGACGTGGCATCCTTCGCGGTAGCAGGAGCAATTGTCATTTTTATTGTCGCAATGGAAATGATTTTAGGAATTACATTGATCAAAGACGATCCCGAAGCGAAAGGCTCCAGTTCGATCGTTCCGCTGGCGTTTCCTCTTATTGCCGGAGCAGGAACACTCACCACAATCCTGTCACTTCGGGTAGTTTATTCGGAGCTGAATATTCTGATAGGCATTTTACTTAACCTTGTTTTTGTCTACCTGGTGCTGCGCTCATCCACCTGGTTGGAGCGGGTAATTGGAAAGTCCGGTTTCGCTGTCCTCAGAAGGGTGTTCGGTGTTATACTACTGGCAATTGGCGTAAAGATTTTTAAAACCAACGTTTTTCCCGGATGATTCGAATTTATACTGACGGTGCTGCGCAAGGCAATCCTGGTCCTGGCGGCTATGGAACTATTTTAAAATACAAAGACGCTGTCAAAGAAATCTCAGAAGGCTTCCGGCTGACAACTAATAATCGCATGGAATTGCTGGCCGTCATCAAAGGCCTCGAAGCAATTAAGAAAGATGGCATTTCAATTACTGTTTACTCTGATTCCAAATATGTTGTCGATGCAATTGAAAAAGGTTGGATATGGGGCTGGCAAAAGAAGAATTTCGCAAAAAAAGCCAACGCGGATTTGTGGCAGCGTTATCTTCCACTGCATCAAAAATATAAACCGAAGTTTATGTGGATCCGCGGACACGCCGGCCATCCTGAAAATGAACGGTGTGATTATTTGGCTGTAAAAGCCGCAGCAGGGTTCAATCTTTCCGTGGACCAATGGTATGAACAAAATAAAAACAATGCAGACCTGGAATGACACCTAGAGCCGTTCTTCCTTTAAAGCAATGCCTAGATCGCTGAGTTCTGTCAAAATAGGTTCGTAAATATCCGCCTCTATCGGAATTAAAACGCCGCGTTTAGTGATCTTGCCGCTAAGCAACAGTTTAGCAGCAATAGCCAACGGTATCCCTACGGTACGTGACATGGCGGTCTCCGTTTCATCCGCGCCGGTGACAGTAAGGTGCGATACGATAAACTTTTTGGACCCGTTCATTTGAAATCCGAAACGATGCCACATCACTATAAAATCTTTGTCTCCTTTCACTAGCCTCCACCTTTTAGACAAGATATGTTCCAGGATTTGCGCAGGGGTGCCGTTTGATAGTCCTATCTTTTCCGATGAAAATAGTCCACTCCACCGCAGTCGCTGCATCTCCTCACCGTCTTTTGCCAGCGCAAAGGCAGCGCATAGCTTTTCCTCGACCGATAACACAGGACTGTAGTCCAGGAAAGAATTGATAAACTCGCGATGTGTCATTTCGGAAACACCATCCATTGTGAAGGTGTCATCGCAGCAACCTAGTTGAACGAATATATTCCAGGCACTGCAATAACCGGCGTTGCGAAGCGTACCGCGTACCATAGTCTGTATGCCCTGCAACCCATACGTCGCCAGGTATTTTAAAGAATCACGATTTGGATAGCCTTCATAATTGCGCCCCAACACGTTTACGTGGGTTGTACGTTTAAAAAGCTGGTGGTACGGAATATATTTGAATTGCCCTTCGATCAAAAACTTAGCAGTGCCCTGGCCGGCCAGTACAACATTGCGAGGGTTCCATGTAAATTTATAACGCCACGGATTTTCAGGATCCGTATCCGGCGCGATGAGGCCTCCGGTGAAAGACTCAAACGATGTAAGAATTCCTCCCTCATTTTTAATTTTATCGATGACCTGCATCGCGCTCATATGATCGATCCCGGGGTCCAACCCGCATTCATTCAGGAATAACAAGTTATGGGCAACTGCGTCGTCATGAAGCGCATCCATTTCATCAGAGACATAACTGGCGCTCAGAAAATGTTTTTTCAGATCAAGGCACAATCGCGCGACCAGCGGATGAAGATTGGCCGGTAGCAAGGAGATCACAACATCGGAAGTTTCAATAGTGAGGCGACTGCTTGCCTGCTCGTGGATGTCAAAACGGACTGCCTGTCCATGAGGCGAAGACCTGATACGTTCCTCGGCACTTTTCGAAGAAATGTCCCCAACCACAACACGCCAATCATAAACCGGGGCATGCTCCAATAGATAATTGATCAGGGAGGAAGAGGACCGGCCTGCGCCGAGCACCAGTATTGTTTTCATCCGGTTGTTATGCTAATTGGTTAATTTCGTGATAAGTTTAAATATAAAAGTAATACAAGCGCAACGAACCTTTTAAACTTCCAATATCCTTCAACAACATGAACGAATATATACTCGTAGATAATCAAAGCGACCTTGATGATGAAACGAAAGCGCTGCTGGACAAAGCCGAAGGCGCATTGCCTACTGCCTACGCACCATACTCTAATTTCCGTGTCGCTGCCGCAATTTTATTAAACGACGGGACCGTTGTAACGGGCACGAATCAGGAAAACGCGGCTTACCCCTCGGGGATGTGCGCCGAACGTGTGGCGTTATTCACTGCATCGTCACAGCATCCTGGAAAGACCATAAAAAAAATCGTCGTGCTGGCGCGACTTGGCGACGAGCCGCGGTTAGCGCCCGCCAGCAGCTGTGGTTCCTGCCGGCAGGTAATGCTGGAATTTGAACAACGGCAGCATACGCCCTATGAAGTTGTCATGCAACATCAGGACGGCCGATGGGTCAAAACCTCTTCAGCTCAAACATTGCTTCCATTTTGTTTTTCAAATGAAAGTTTGCAGGTAAGGAAATGAGCATTTCTTGATTTTCGCAGTCAGCTTATTTTCTCTTATTTGTGACCATGAAGTTTTTAGCCGGCAGCTCATTAAAACAACTTGGCTTATACAGCCTGGTATTGATAACCGTTATTTTGGTTGCAGAATATTTCGGCATACGGTATCATATTAAATCGCTGGAAGAGGCGGAAAGAAAGATAGACTTTGCCCGTAGCATTCAAGTAGGAATGCAACAGATAGCGCTTCAATCTCAGCAGTATTTTCAAGGCAATACCCTCCTTGCAGGCGAGCTGTCGACAAAAATTGAGCAACAAGATCACCAGCTCAAGCTGCTCTCCGAGGGCGGACGGATTGATGGCACACCTTTCTTTATTGACAGACTATCGCGTTTGCCGGCGATTACGTATGCGAAGCTTTTCGAAAGTTGGGAGAACTATAAAAGCGCGCTTGAGGGATCGATCATCCACAGTAACGGAGCGTCAGAAACAAAATCATCGGATTCACTCTCGGCCAACGTCATCACGGATGTTGCCATGCCCAGAGTTTTGCAGGAAGGAAAGTGGCTTTCCCTTTCCGACTGGTTTAATAAACTCATCCGTGATCTCGAAGAAGAAGTTGAGAGCGAGCAACGGGGAATTATGCAGTGGATTGGCGCCTTTATCGCATTCGATATCGCCACACTTGCTTTTCTGTTATACGGGTTCAATAAGTTAGTTATTCAGCCTGTTCAGGTTTTGGAACACAACATCATCAATCATAAGCATACCCAGGAATTTGCCAGGAATGAACTTGGAAAAGTTACGCACGAAATCAACGAAATAATCGAAAACCTTAAGGATGCTACTGATTTCGTGACGTCCATTGGGGAAGGCAAAATGGATATTGATTACAAGGAAACGTTGGATCCCCAATACGTCCCTGGAAAAAATAAGCTTGCGGATTCATTGATTCAGATGCAGGATAAGTTGCGGGCTCTGAATGAAGCCGAGCGTCGTCGTCAATGGGCCACGGAGGGTCTTACCAAATTTGTAGAGATCATGCGATCGTCGAACGATAATCTTAGTACGCTCGGTGACGCGGTTATTTCTGCTTTAGTTCAGTATACCCGTTCAAACCAGGGTGGATTGTATATTCTTAATGACGAAGATCCAAACAATAAATACCTCGAGTTGATCTCCCTTTTTGCCTTCGATACGAAAAAACACGAGCAGCAGAAGGTTAAACTCGGCGAGGGTATTTTAGGACAAACATTTCTTGAGAAAGAGACAACGCATCTGACGAATATGCCGGAGGAGTATGTCAGAATAACGTCAGGGCTAGGCGATTCTGCGCCGCGGGCCCTCTTGCTCTTCCCGTTGAAGGTCGACAAAGAGGCCTACGGCATCATCGAATTAGCTTCTTTCCACGAATTCCAGCAGCATGAAATTGAGTTTGTCGAAAAATTAGGCGAATCCATCGCTGCGACCTTGGCATCTGTACGGGGAGCGCAGAAAAATCGTCAGCTTATCGAGCAATTCCAGCAGCAAACGGAGGAAATGCGTGCGCAGGAAGAAGAAATGCGTCAGAACATGGAAGAACTTCAGGCTACACAGGAAGAGGTTGCCCGTAAAGAACGGAGTTATGTGGAGCGCATCAAAGAGCTTGAGGCGTTGCCAAAATCCGGATCAGTTGATGATGAGAAGATCCGCGAGAACGCTGAAAAGACCGAGCGGGCGTTACGGCTAAAAGTAGAGGAGCTCACCGAGCAGCTGGCGAAAGGGCAATCGCGGACCGATGAGTGGGCGATCGCCGGAGACGTCGAGAAGGCCTTAAAGATCAACCTCGAGGCCATCAAAATCACGCAGGAGGTCTTGGATCGAAAGGTCCGTGACTAGCACGCCATCGCAAAATAACTGAACAGTAGATCCGCTGCAAATTACCCATTAGGCTATTCGGCATCCTAGATACAAGAAAATGAACAGTTATTTTTGCTACGGCGTACTAGCAGCCACCAGCCCGCTTTTGTGTATTCAATCCGGAAAATGAAGCCGGGTATCCCATTCATTTTTTTAGAGAAAACGCTACCTCAGCGTACCGTTCTAAGTAGTTCATACGTATCAAAAAAGCTGCGTTTTTAGGCAAAATAACAATCATAAAGCCTTATTAGAACGCGTGTAAGGTTTCCCTTCTATATACACCAGTCCAATTTTAGGAAGAAACTAATTTTGATTCTTTCAAAAGGCAAACAATGTTGGATATAGACATTAATGATCTAAAACGAATCTCAGAGCTTATTTATCAAAAGCATCATTATGATTTTCGGAACTACGCGATGTCTTCGTTTAAGAGGCGGGTGCTTAGGATCATGGAACTAAAAAAACTCTCCGTTGAATCACTGATAAAAAAATTAACCGACAATCCAACTTTCATCAATGAGTTCCTGGATGAGCTCACCGTTAACGTAACCGAAATGTTTCGCGACCCAAGTTTTTGGAGAATCATGCGCGAAGAAATTATTCCAGCCATCATGCTTAACCAGAAGCAATTTAAGATATGGCATGCCGGGTGTTCGTCAGGTGAAGAAGTTTTATCCATGTGCATTATGCTAAAAGAAATGGGCATACTGCAGGACGTCACAATGATTGCAACCGACCTTGTTGTAAATATTTTAGAAAGAGCGAAGTCCGGAGTCTATCCGGTAAAAAACATGGAGCTGAACGAGAAGAACTATATCCGTTTTCAGGGTACCGGTTCTTTCAAGGATTACTATCGTGAAGAAAATGGCATGGCCGTGTTTCCGAAAGAACTTCTCATGAATGTTTCTTTCCGGCGGCACGATCTTGTGTTGGGTGATGTGTTCAACAAGTTTGATCTTATTCTTTGCAGGAATGTCATGATTTACTTTAACCAGACCCTGCAAAACGAAGTGTTGAAAAAATTTCATGAAAGCTCATTCAAGTATGGATACCTGGCCATAGGGTCAAAGGAGTCCTTGATATGGTGCGACTATGCGAACCGCTTTATTGTGGTGAACAATGAAGAAAAGATTTATAAGAAAATAAAGGATTAGGAACGTTGTCTATTGACGAATGAAAAAATTCAACCTTAGTAACAGCTATAAAGCCGTTGTTATCGGTGGGTCAGCAGGCAGCTTCCAGGGTGTGGTTAAAATCCTGGCCCAATTGCCGAAAGGTTTTCCGTTACCAATTATCATGTGCTTGCATAGATTAAAGCATGTGCGTAACGGTTTCGTTGAAGCACTTTCGATCAAGAGCGTGGTGCAGGTAACTGAACCCAATGATAAAGAGACTATAAAAAAAGGAAATGTATATCTGGCTCCTGCGAACTATCATATGTCGGTTGAACTCGGGAATCATTTTGCACTATCAACAGAAGAAATGGTAAATAATTCACGTCCATCGATTGATATCACCTTGGGTACGTGTGCCTTTGCTTACAAGGAGAAGCTTATTGGCATTCTGCTGTCGGGTGCGAATAAAGATGGAGCGTTGGGAATGAAATATATCCACGACCGTGGTGGCCTTACGATCGTACAGGAACCGACCGAATGTATGATCGACACGATGCCCCGTAGCGCGCTGGCTGTGACGAAGATCGATCATGTACTAAAGGTGGATCAAATTGTACAGTTTTTAAAAGAATTAGACAATCAATACCGATGATTACCATATTTAAAAACAGTTATAAGTTAAGCCTGACACTGGGAACATTTTTTATCCTGGGGATGGCGGCTTCGCTTTTTGCGATTTATTCCCTTCCGGGGAGTTTGCGACTTACGGCTGGATATCAGCCAGAGTTCCTGAACGTATATGTGATACTTGCCATTACCTTTCTGGCCGGTGGCCTCGCGATGATGTTAGCCTTGCGTCACAAGAAAGAGATCGTCGTATTCAGAGATCGCACGCTTGAAGCCGCCGCGGCAAAAAAGCACGAAGCAGAGCAAAGTAAAAATACGATCAGCCTGGACGGCCTTATCAACAGCCTTGAGCAGGCGCAAGATAAAAAGGAGATCCTGGATGCGGGACTAAATACAATTTGCAAGCAGTTGGATGCCGGGCAGGGTGCTATCTATGTTGCTGGTGAAACCAACGGCAAGCGGATCGTTGAACTGCAAAGCGGCTATGCGCTTAATATCGGCGAAAGCACAACCATCAGTTATGAGTTTGGAGAAGGCCTCATCGGCCAGGCTGCTGCAAGTGGTCAATCCTTGTATGTGGATGATGTTCCCGAAGGATATATCAAAGTTGTTTCCGGTCTTGGCAGTGCTTCACCGAAGTATTTGCTCATAGTACCTCTGAAACATAACGAACAGGTCTTGGGTGTTATGGAAGTGGCTTCATTCGTAGCCTTCACCGATACTCAGCGCAAGTTCTCAGAAGAGTCGGCCCAACTTGTGGCCAATAAGGTTTTCACAAAAGCATCTTAGCGAAAAGCGTATGATGAAAAGTATCAACATAAGTACAAAGTTCACGGTCTTAATTCTGGCTGTCTCGCTGGTCGCTGTGGCGGCCATAAGCTTTTTCAGCTATGATTATCACCTAAAGGCGAACCAGGAAAAATTTGCCACGAACCTGGCGGTCATCGCCGATAATCAGACAGCCTATTTTAATTCTTATTTCGAAAGAGCGGAACGCACAGTTCAGTTCCTGCAAAATTCGGACAAACTCAAATCGAGTTTGGTAAGTGGTGGTGGCGGTTCAGAGGGTGGAATAGATCTCCTCATGGCACCAATCGGCCAGGAAATGCTCGCTCCTTCCGATTCTTCCGCCGCTGTTCCACAAGAGCTTTCATTGTCCGACTACCTTAACGCCATAAAATCAACCCTGCAGGTTTCAGATATAACCATAACGTCAGGAACAGGAGCCGTAATGGTTTCAACAGATCCCAACGTCAAGGGAAATTTTATCGATCCCGATGGAGTGACGTTTGACCGCGCCAAGACCGGAGTGTATTTCTCTCGCATACAACGCGACAGAACAAAAAAGAATTACATCACGCACGTGGCCGGAGTGGTCAATGACAACAATGGCGGCCAGCATGTGGTGCTGGTCAAACTGGATTTAACCCCAGCTTACCGGATTCTTAAAAACTATTATGGCTTGGGTGTTACAGGCGAAGTAATCCTGGCACGTCAGGATGCAATTTCGAAAAAGGTTGAATTGGTAAGTCCGTTGCGTCATGACACAACAGCGGCCATCCAGTTGCGTGAACCTAAAGACCGTTTTGTCCAGGCGTTTGCGCCGGTATTTGAAGGAAAGAATGTAACCGTAAGGGGCGAGGACTACAAAGGCGATCACGTGCTTCAAACGTCCAGGAAAATTGAACGTCCGAATCTTGCCCTCATAGCGAAAATCGATTTGGAAGAAGCAAACGGAAAAGCCGGCGAGCTGATGAGCACGTTTTTTTATGCGGGCTTGTGCATCACGGCACTTGCTACACTGGCCGCCATGATGTTTGGCAGGTCGTTCACCCAGCCGTTGTACAGCATGCGAAACACCCTCAGCCTGGTGGCGCAGGGTGTTCTGCCCGAAGCATCCGGAAAAACAACCAACGACGAATTTGGACAGATGAGCGCGAAGGTGGATGAATTGGTGAAGACTTTAAAAGGTAGCGCTGATTTCGCGCAGCGTGTCGGTGAAGGCAAATACGATACTGCCTATAAACCCGCCAGCGATAATGACATCCTTGGTATGTCGCTGATCAACATGCGCAATAACCTCATCGAAAACGAACGTCTCGATAAGGAACGAAATTGGATCGTCCGTGGAGTTGCTGAGATAAGTGAAATCCTTAGAATGCATGATTCCATCGATGCCCTTGGTGACGATGTGATCAAATTTATTCTGGACAAAATCGGCGCTATACAAGGAGCGTTTTACATTGTCAACGACGACAATGCAAGCTCGCCTATGATAGAAATGCGCGCCAGTTATGCCTACACGCGGAAAAAATATCTCAAGGCAAAGTTCAAATTTGCCGAAGGCTTGGTTGGCCAGGCTGCTGCAGAAAAAGATGTCGTTCTTCGAACGGAAATTCCTGATGAATACGTCACTATAACGTCGGGTATTCTGGGCGATCAGCGTCCTAAATGTATTCTTATTGTTCCGTTGATCACGAACGAAGAAGTATATGGTGTCCTTGAGTTTGCCGGTTTCCGAAGGTTCGACCCATCGCAGGTAAAGTTCGTTCAGGAACTCTCACTGATTTTAGCCCGCACGATATTTAACATTAAAGTAAACGAGCGGACCCGCAAGCTGTTGGGCGAATCACAGCAAATGAGTAATGAGCTAAAGGAGAAGCAGGAAGTTCTTCGGCAGAATGCAGAAGAAATGCAGGCCACGCAAGAAGAACTAAAGCGGTCGAATCAAAAGCTCGAAGAGCAGATCGAAGAGGTAAACCGTACTCAAAAGCGGATGCAGCTGCTGCTGGAAAATGCCTCGGAAGTTATCACGATTTACGAAGAGGACGAAAGCATCCGTTACATTTCACCGTCAGTCGAATCCATTTTAGGATACGGACAAAAGGAAATGATCGGAAAAAGCGACATAGACAAAGTACACCCGGACAATCGCGAATTATTCCGAGAACTCTTTGAGAGATTAAAGTCCAATCCAGACGAAAAGGAAACCGTCCAATACCAGTACCGTGCCAAGGACGGAACGTTCATCTGGATTGAATCGACTGGTACGAATTGCATGTCGAACCAGGCTATTCACGGATTTATTTTGAACTCCCGCGACATTACGGAGCGTCGAAGAGCTGAACAGGAGCAACGCATGCGAAGTAAGATGCAGGCCCTTTCAGAAAACTCCCTAGACCTGATCACACGTCTGGAAGGCGAATCGATTTCCTACATAAATCCAATTATCGAAGAGTATACTGGACAGAAGCCTTCTTTTTTCCTTAATCGCAAGGTAAAGGAAACGGAACTTGATGCGTCGGTGCTTGAAGGCTGGCTGAAAGTAGTGGAAGCTGTAAACGCTACCAACGAAAAGGCTTCTACTGAAATGGATTTCCCCTCGGCGATGGGATCCCGTATCATGCAGGTGAACGCCATTCCGGAATTTGATGAAGCCAACAAACTCGAGTCCGTCCTGGTTGTGTCCCACGATATCACGGAACGAAAAATGATCGAGCTTGAGATCCAGAACAAGAACAAGAAGATCACAGAAAGTATCAACTACGCAAAGCGTATTCAAAATGCGATCTTGCCAAACAATAGAGTAATTAACAAAGCCTTACCGGATTCTTTCATTCTGTATAAGCCACGCGACGTTGTGAGTGGTGACTTCCCATGGTTCGTTCAAACAAAAGATGAAATATTTATCGCTGCCGTCGACTGTACGGGTCATGGTGTTCCGGGAGCTTTGCTTTCTTTGATCGGATACTTCCTGCTCAATGATATTGTGAGAAGCCGGAAGATCACTGAGCCTGGAAAGATACTCGATATGTTGGATGAGGGAGTAACTACTACCCTACGTCAAGACGAAGATGCGACAACTAAAGACGGCATGGATATCGCCCTGTGTAAAATCAACATAGCGAAACGTGAGGTAGAATACGCTGGTGC
>DASUTP010000537.1:0-26286 GCA_036374515.1 Chryseolinea sp.
GATCGACGTGCCGATTGTAAATCCTGACAACCTTTACATTGTTGCATTTGTTCAGGATAACTCGCCATTAAGCTCACCGACGGTACGACGGATCTTACAATCGGTGATCGTAAAAGCACCACGTAAAGTTGGTCCGGTCATAACAGGAATCGAAGATAACCCTACCGTTGCTGAGCTGCGTGGGCTGGTTATCTATCCGAACCCTGCATCGCAGGTCGTGAATCTGCATTCGGATATCAACTTCAAACGGGATTACACCTGGAAACTTATTGATCAGCGCGGAGTCTTGGTTATGTCGGGCGATCTGCAACGGGATTTTTCAAATGGCGATCAGCAAATCATGGTGGGCGACCTTGCCAATGGTATGTACATCATGACGATCCAGACGGGCGACAGATCCGTGGTCCATAAGAAGATTGCCATCATGAACCGGAATTAATCGACAGTTGCAACAACGTTTTGTAGTGCGTAAGCCCCGGACGTATATCCTGATTGAATCGAAGGCTGTGTTTACAACCAGCCTTATCGTTATTGCATTGACTGTCATAGCAGTGTATTTCTGGGGTCTTGGGAACCACCACACATTTTTTGACAATTCCATCATTTCCACAACGATTCTGTCAATTGCATTTTTTTCTTTCGTTACGATTGGATTGTATAAAGGCATCAAGTTAAAGGACAACCTGGGCACGATAATTGACAAATACAGGAGTGTCGATGCGGGTGATATCTCGGCAAACCTTCCATCGATGGAGCCAATAGACGTAGGGGAAGGGTTGGTTGGAATTATTTTAGGCATCCTGTTATGGCTGGTCATCGCCGTTGCCTTGTCCGTAGGATTATGGATTTTCAGCAATGTGTTGGTCATTGCTGTCTTGATTTTCGTCGCGATGCTATATTGGATTTTCTTTCGCGCCCTGCGGCTCGTATTTAAGAATTCAAATAAAAGCAAAGGACGATTGCTGGAAAGTTTGAAATGGGGATTTGTTTATACGGTCCTTTATAATTTCTGGATCTATGGCATATTTATCCTGACGCACTATTTGAAGCGGTAAAAAAAAATACAAAGGACGCGGCGCCGTCTCAGTTAATTTATTACCACCTCGCGCGACAGTTCCGGAATCACTACTTCACATTGTCGGATAAAGTTTAAAACAGCATGGGGAATCTCATCCAGCTTGGTGGAGGCCTTGCTGTTTTCTTCGATGAATAAGATGTTGCTGCGAAGTTCAGTCAAACCCATCAGCGTAAACGAAGGCTTGATCTGGTGAGCATGACGGGCGAGTTTAGGCCAGTCAGAATCGCTCAGCGCCTGCTTCATCTCAATCAACAGGGGAGGAATGGTTTGGGTAAATGTCAAAACCATCTCACGGATAAACTCTTCGTTATTACCGGAGACAGAACGTAAATAATCCAGGTTATATAATTGGCTGACAGGAGTGGCTTTTGTTAAAGGCTTGGTCTTAAGCCTGTGTTTCGGAGAAATTTTTTGATCGATAAAAAGTTTGCGGTAGAGGTCGTCTGGGGTAAAAGGCTTGGGCAGATAATCATTCATACCCGCAGTCATACATTTTTCTACGTCGACTTTTGTTGCGTTTGCCGTCAGTGCAATTACCGGTACGTCGCGCATCGCAGAGTTCATCAAGCGTATAGCTTTGGTGGTTTCGTAACCGTCCATCACTGGCATCTGAATATCCATTAGCACCACATCGTAAGAATGGTTTTTTATTTTTTCCAGTGCTACCAAACCATTTTCCGCAGTGTCGGTGTAACATTGCCAGTTCTTCAGGATACTCTTGGCGTACAGTCTGTTAATGTCATTATCTTCGACCAGTAAGACAACCAACTGGGACGCATTTACCGCTTTCAGTGCGCGCTCATTCTTGGGCGATGATTGTGTTATCGTTCCCTTCCTGCCAATGCCATAAGGCACCAGGACTGTGAAACTGGAGCCTTCATTTTCCTTGCTCGTAACGGCAATTCGTCCCTTTTGCAATTCCACCAATTGTTTGACAATGGTCAGTCCGAGTCCCGTGCCACCGTACTTGCGGGTAACGCTCGCATCGGCCTGGCTAAAGCTTTCAAAAATCGTATTTAATTTATCTTGAGGAATCCCCACACCGGAATCTGTTACTTCAATGCGGACCCAGCAGATGCCCTTTTGTTCGCGTTCAACGGTACATAGCACTTTGATCGAGCCGCTATGCGTGAACTTTACCGCATTGCTGATCAGGTTAATTAGAATCTGGTTTAGCCTTACGGGATCTCCGACAAGTATTTTATTAAGGTGTTCATCGATATGATAATTAAGTTCAATTCTCTTTTCGCGGGCCTGGTACATAAACGTACTGATCAGGGACGGGAGAAAATCCTTAAGATTAAAAGCTATTTTTTCAAGGTTAAGCTTGCCTGATTCAATAGCGGCCAGATCGAGGATATCGTTAATGATAAGTTTCAGATTTTCAGATGAATGCTTAATGGCATTTAAATAAGTTTCACGCTCTTCTGGGCTTGGATTCTGACTCAGCAACCCCGCCATTCCCGCGATGCCGTTCAACGGCGTTCTGATCTCGTGACTGATATTGGCCAGGAACTGCTCTTTTGCCTTTTGGAGGCGAACGAGTTCAGCTTCATTTTCCTTCCGCTGCGCGATATCGCGGCAGTCAAGAATGAAGCCGTCCAGCCCCTCTTTATGTTTGAGATTGATGGCGTTAAATTCAAGGAAGCGATAGGAATAATCTTTACACAAAAACTGAAATTCTATGTTCTGCGTGTATGCCCGTTGTTGGCTTTTTTTGAACTGCCTTTTCAAATCTTCAACGGTTTCAGGCAAAATGTAATCGAAGAAATTTTTTCCGTCCAGGCTTTTGGGCCGATAGCCCAAGGTTTGATGGACAGCCGTATTGTGATAGTGAATGGTCCCTTCAAAGTCGACGATAAAAATAATGTCGGATCCATCTTCAACGACGGCCTTATAGAAAGAACCTTTTCTGACGTATTGCTGAAGCTTCATATATTTTTAGATGCCGGCAGCTTCCATTTCCTTTAGATATCTGTAAAGCGATGATTTACCGATATCCAGCTTACGCGCTACTTCCAATACATTGTTATCATATTTGTTCAGGAAATGCCGGATGATCCTGAACATAAATTCATTCATGGTCATTTCCTGATAAAGGAAAGACTCCATTCTTGCCGTGCTGTTAAAACTTATATCCTGGGGGCGAATTTCTTGTTCTTCAGCCATCACAGCCGAGAGTTCTATAATCGATTTAAGCTCGCGGATATTTCCTGGGAAAGGATATTGCAAAAGTTTCTCCTGTGCTTCTTGCGTGATCTTGAATTTGCGCATTTGGTTATCGTTCGCAAATTGATCGAGAAAGTGTTTTGCGACCAGAATTACATCGTTCCCCCGTTCTCGCAGAGGAGGGAGGTGAATGGGCAACCCCAGCAAGCGATAATATAGATCTTCGCGGAACCTTCCGGTTTTGACTTCCTCGGCGAGGTCCTTGTGCGTGGCGGCAATTACACGTACGTCAAGCTTAATCACGGCATTTCCACCGATACGCGTTACCTCACGTTCCTGCAAAACCCGAAGTAGCTTCGCTTGCAGATTAGGGTCCATTTCGCCGATCTCGTCCAAGAAGATCGTTCCACCTTCGGCCTCTTCGAACTTCCCGATGCGCCTCGTCACAGCGCCGGTAAAGGCGCCCTTTTCGTGGCCAAACAATTCGCTCTCGATAAGATCGCGGGGAATCGCAGCTATATTGACGGCGACGAAAGGTTTATTCTTACGCTTGGAATTATAATGTATTGCTTTGGCAACCAGTTCTTTACCTGTGCCTGTTTCACCTGAGATGCTAACTGAAATATTCGTTTGGACCGCCTTTTCCAGGAGGGCAAAGGTTCTTCTTATCGCGGGGCTGGTACCTACGATACTTTTCTCGAACTCGTATTTTTCCGATATCTCTTTCTTAAGATGATCGATTTCTTTTATAAGGGAGGATTTATTTCGTGCGTTGTGGATAGAGTTCAGCAGCCGTTCCTTGGTCTCATGATCTTTGGAGATATAATCATAGGCGCCGGACTTTAAGAGTTCCACTGCAGTATGTATTTTCTCCTGAGCCGATACGATGATGACATTTATATTAGGATCGTGACTGCGAATCTGACCAAGAACTTTTTCGCCTGGGGCGTCTGGCAAAGAGTAGTCTAAAGTTATAATTGCCGGATTCTTATATAAGTTGGCGACACAATCTTTTCCTGTGGTATAGAATTCTACTTCATAATCAGGATTCAGGCCAAGAACATATTTCAAGAACTTGGTATACGCCGGGTCATCCTCTACCACAAAAATTTTAACAGGGTCTTTTTCGTACATGGTTCAGTCGATTGAAGGCGTTTTACACAACGCTAATAACCGGATAATTAAAGGTTGAAAAAATGCAATTCCTCCTAATATCTATCATTGGTATATATATGAGGCGAAAATGGAACAAAGAAAAGGCTAAAAAATCGGTCATTTGGAGACATTGTTCCCTTTAACAAGGATCCTGACATGATTAAGGAACTGGCAAGACTAAAAGAAAGTGAAGTTGAACTTATGCTTAAAGCACCGGTTTTGTTGTGCATTCTCATTGCAGGTGCAGATGGCACCATCGATCGCAAAGAGATCAAAGAAGCCATCAATGTTACCGTAAAGAAAAAAGATAAAACCATACTGGATAATTACTTTAAGGAAGTTTCGCAGGATTTTGAGGACAAGCTGAAAATATTGCTTCAAAGTTATCCTTACGAGTCGGCGCAGCGCAATCCGATTCTAATCCAGGAACTTAGCCAACTGAACCCTATATTAAAGAAATTGGATAAACTGTTCTCCAAACCTTTCTATGACATGCTAAAAGAACTCGCCGAAAAAATTGCTGGGTCGTCGGGTGGTTTTTGGGGCATGATGTCGGTTGATTCTGAGGAAGCAAAATACATACGGCTGCCCATGCTTGAGGACCCCGCCCTCAAATAATTTCAGCATTCAGGCAAGTCAAAATAGTGATTCGTTGCCCGCATTTTTCATCTTTGCATTCCGATTTTTTTAAAGCATGGCATCCGATTCCTCTATTTTTGGAAGTTCAGTCGTTCCATTTCGATTAACCTTTTTAATGTGGGCGACTTTTTACCTTGAGTCCATTATTAATTTGCCGCTGTTTTTGTTCGGCATCGAGCCGCGCACTCTTCACGGGCTCATCGGCATTTTTATGGCGCCACTTATTCATGGCGATATTTTTCACTTGATTTCCAATACAGTTCCGCTTTTATTTTTAGGGTCGGTGTTATTTTTTTTCTATGAGAAAATTGGTGGAGCCGTTTTTTTTAGGGCGTACTTCTGGACCAACGTTCTTGTTTGGTTGTTTGCCCGGCCAGCTAATCACATTGGTGCCAGTGGCGTCGTCTATGCGTTGGCTTTCTTTTTAATTTTTTTTGGATTCTTCAGGCGTGATTTCATTTCACTGTTCATCTCCACCATCATTTTGCTTCTATATGGTGGAATATTTTATGGCGTCCTTCCCAGCGACCCGCGCGTCTCCTGGGAATCTCACTTCGCCGGGGGCTTGGTTGGGATAGCATCAGCCATTACTTTTAGCAAACAAAAGAAAGTGAATTGATGGATGCACAGGTTAAAAAAATTTGGTCTGATTTAAAGGCAGGAAAATTTGCTCCGGTATATTTTCTGCAGGGAGAGGAGTCGTTCTACATCGATTTGATTTCAAATTTCATTGAAGCTCACGCGTTATCTGAATCGGAGAAAGGATTCAACCAGGTTATTCTTTACGGCAAGGATGTGACGATGGCAACGGTGCTCACCAATGCACGCCGTTTTCCCATGATGGCGGAACGTCAGGTCGTTGTCGTTAAGGAGGCACAAGATATCCAGGATCTCAATAAGGAAATTGGCGCTAAACTCCTGCTGGATTATCTAACCAAACAAGTGCCCAGCACCATATTGGTATTTTGTCATAAGCATAAATCACTCGACAAACGACGAGAGCTGGGCAAAAAAATCGATCAGTATGCTGTCGTCCTCAATACTAAGAAGATGTATGACAATCAGCTGCCGGAATTTGTCTATGAATACCTCAAAGAAAGGAATGTAAATGTCGACGATCGTGCTGTTCAGGTATTGTGCGAATATGTGGGCAACGACCTTCACCGCCTGGCGAACGAGATTGAAAAGCTGATAATTTCCCTTCCGCCTGGAGCGTCAATAGGGGTAGAGCAGGTTATGAATCAAGTAGGCGTTAGCAAGGAATACAATATTTTTGAATTACAAAAAGCAATACTCCAACGTGATTCTTTGTTGGCGAATAAGATTGTCAATTACTTTGAAAGCAATACGAAGAAGAACCCGATGATACCCGTCGTCGCCTTCCTGTATTCTTTTTTCAGCAAGCTGTTAATGGCCACACAAGTCGCAGATAAATCTGAGAAGGGGCTAGCTAGTGAACTGAGGGTGAGTCCGTACGCGGTTCGTGATTATACTTTGGCTTTACGTCAGTATCCGCTGATGAAGATCATTGATAACATCGCTGCGTTGAAAGAAGCGGACCTGAAATTAAAAGGTGTTAACACCGGCGCAGCGGACGAAGGGCAAATTTTCAGAGAGCTTGTCTGGCGCATCATGAATTAACGGAGCGGTATAATTCATTCACAAATTTGGAACATAACACAATAGCGCCTTACCTTTAAGGCCATGCAATTTCAGCAGGGGAAAATTTTTTCAGCTTATTTTTTTGGTTCGTCATTTGCAATAATTTTTTGGCAACGCTGTTTTACTCACAAAACATATCAACGATTGATGCATAAATCTATTGCGCTCTGTTTATCTATTTTTATTACACAAGCACTCGTCGCCCAGGATCAGCTGTCGCAGAATAACGTCGAGCGGCTTTATAAGCGTGGCGCCGAGCTTATAGTCCATTCAAATTATGGCGCTGCGCGGGAAGTGTTTTCAGACTTTCTGGAACTGGCATCGCCTACCGATACAAGGAGGGAAGAAGCCGAATATTACGTTGCGTTCAGCGCCCTTAATCTGGGACATAACGACGGCGAAAAATTGATCGATGACTTTATCGATGGACATCCTTCAAGTCCAAAGGCGGCCACAGCCTATTATGACCTGGCGAATTTTTTTTATGGAGAAGGAAATTACACTAAGGCGTCGCAGTATTTTAGAAAAGTTGAATTTCCCGCTTTGACCTCCAATCAACAGGCGGAAGGACATTTCAAATGGGGCTACAGTTACTTCAACCAAAAAAAATTAAATGAAGCCCTCGAGCAGTTCAACTTTGTAAAGAGACTGAACAACGCCTATGCACCAGCTGCAAATTATTATGCGGGCTTCATAGAATACACCAACAACAAGTACGATGAAGCTCTGATAGATCTGAAAAAAGCGGAAGCAAGCCCTTCGTATGCGAACATAGTGCCCTATCTTATCGCTAACATTTACTATAGACAAGGGCGCTTCGACACCCTAATTGAATACTCTAATTCCCTTAAGGGACGAGCGGTTTCCAATGCAAGTGAGATCGCGATGCTTGTGGCGGATGCCGAATATTTTAAAGGAGACTTCAAGAGCGCCGTCGAATCATACGAAAAATATTTTGCAAAGCATTCAAAAGCGGAAACCGGTATGTTGTTCCGGGCGGGCTACGCAAATTATGTTACAGGAAATGCTGCCAAGGGAATAAATTATTTGGACAAGGCAGCCTCTACAAAGGATACCGCCAGCTTCTACGCGTCGTACTATCTTGGGATACTCCACCTCAAGCAGGGCAACAAGCAAAATGCTTTGAACGCCTTCAATTATGCAAGAAGAAATCCCGCCGACAAAAAATTAGCGGAAGAAAGCTCATTCCAATACGCCAAGGTTTCGTATGACGCAGGCAAGCCAGACCTCGCCATCGATGAGTTCGAAAAGTATTTAAAGACATATCCCGGCAGCAGTCACTCAGTTGAGGTAAAAGAGCTTCTTGCGCAGGCGTATGTCAATGGAAATAATTTCAACAAGGCAATCGAATACATCGAAGGGCTATCAAACCGCAATCAGTATATCAATCAGGCCTATCAGAAAGCTGCATATCTGAAGGGCTCGGAGCTTTTTAATAAGGAAGATTACCCTGCGGCAGTCGACTATTTTTCGAAATCCCTCCAACATCCCATTGATCCAAACTTTGTGGCGTTGGCTAGTTTTTGGAATGGAGAGGCATACTCCATGGGCAAAAAGTGGGAGGATGCCCTTGTAAATTACCAGCGCGTTGTTGGACTTGGCGGCTCGGTTGATGCCGAGATTTTGTTGAAAGCACGGTATGGGCTCGGTTATGCGCACTACAATTTAAAAGCTTACGACAAGGCTTTATTCAATTTCAAAGAGTTTGTCAATAAGGGGACCAAGGCTACTCCCAACTATGCGGATGGAGTAATCCGGCTGGCGGATTGTCACTATGCGGGCAAGCAGTACGATGAAGCGCTCACCCTGTACAATAAGGCAAAATCGTTAAACTCTGCTGACAACGACTATGTACTGTTGCAGTCAGGGGTAATTTTTGGTCTGCAGAGAAAATACCAACCGGCAAAGGGACAATTTAATGAGCTGATTAAGACGTATCCCAAATCTCAATATCGCGATGACGCTATGTTTCAACGGGCGCAGTTTGATATTGAGCAGGGTAATTACAAAGAAGCTGTAGACGGTCTTTCTGAATTGATCCGCGAAGGTACTGGTAGTCCATTCATGCCTTATGCTTACATGAGACGAGGTGCTTCATACTTTAACCTGAAGCAGCTCGACAGAACAATTCTGGATTACGCTACGGTTGTTCAACGTTTTCCAAACCATCCTGCTGCTCAGGAGGCGCTCATACCTTTACAGGAGGCATTGACAACAGCGGGCCGTTCCGGGGAATTTGAAAATTACCTGGCGCAGTTTAAGAGAGCCAATCCCGATAACAAGAGTCTCGAAGGACTTGAATATGAAACGGCCAAGAATTTTTACTTTAATCAGGAATATCAAAAGGCGATAACGGGTTTGAACTCCTTCCTCAATTCCTATCCACAAACCGGAAACAAACTTGAAGCGCAGTATTACATCGCCGAATCTTATTATCGGTTGAAAGATTTTACAAAGGCGCTGCCGCTTTATGACATATTGAGCAATGAGGTGACATTCAATCTTGCCAGCAAGACCGTCGCGAGAAAGGCGGAAATTGAATTTGCAACCGGAAAATACAGTGAGGCGATCAATTCCTTTCATCGAGTAGAAAAATTTGCAACGAATAAAAAAGATCAATACAATGCCTGGTCCGGGTTGATGGAATCATTTTATCTGACCGAGCAGTACGACTCCGCGGACATATACGCAAGAACTATTTTGCAACACGGTAATATCAATGCCGGGGCAGAGAACAAGGCGTCGTTATATCTTGGCAAAACGGCTATGGCACGAGGTGATTCCACAAGTGCCAAAGATGAATTCCTGAATACATTGAACGCAGCACAAGATGAGTATGGTGCCGAAGCAAAATATCTGCTCGCCCAATTATTTTACAACCAGAAAGAATACCGGCAGAGCATAGAAACGTTGATCAGCCTCAACAACGATTTTGCAGAATATCAGGATTGGGTGGGTAAATCATACCTGTTGCTTTCAGATAATTATGTGGGCCTTAATAATGTGTTTCAGGCAAAGGCAACACTTCAATCGCTTATCGATAATTTCCCGCAGCAAAGTGTAAAAGAAGCAGCGAGAAAAAAAATCCAGGAGATCGAAAGGCGGCAGGTGGAGGCTCAGCAGGAACAAGAGGCTGACACGGTGGATACGATTGATACTATTGATAATAATCGTTAATGATTTTTTGCGATGAAAATAGCTGATTCCAATAGGGTGAAGGTGACAAAGGATTTGAAATACTCTTTTGCAAGGCATTGTATTTTTTTGTCCGGGTTTGTGCTTTCGATTTCTGCGCTCGGCCAGGATCCGAAAAAGCAGTGGACAGACGGTGAGATTGAAAATGTTGAAATTGAAATTGTAAAGGAAAGGGAGATCATACTTCCGCCGGCGGATCGCAATTTTGAAAAAATTCCACCACGCCCTTCCGAGCCGATAAAGCCCCCGATCACCTACGACTTCCAGTCCTTTAGCTTCCGGGCCCCTCAAATAAATTCACAGGTTCGTCCGTTAAAATTGAAACAAGAAAGTCCCTCGGATATTTACGGAGGCTTCTTGCGCGTGGGGTACGGTAACTATGTGTCGCCGCTGCTCGAGGCTTACTATAATACGAGAAAGGATAAAAATAAACTGGTTGGAGCTCACCTCTACCATACCAGTTCCGACAAGGGACCAGTAGACGGAAAAAATTCCGGAAGCGGTTCGTCGGGAATATCAGTATTTGGCAGGTCATTCACCAAAGGCATTTCCTTGTCGGGAAATGTGGGATATGAAAATCGGACAACGCACTTTTACGGATATCCGATAGGTACAGGAGTTGAGGCTTCGGATATCAAGCAATCCTTTAGCCTCTTCAAATTTGGTGGGGCTTTGACCAATGCAAAGAACTCCGACTTTTCTTACAAGCTCGGAGCGGGAGCTAGTTTTCTGGGGGATAAATACGATGCGAGCGAAACGGAAATTGATCTTGAGTTTAGCTCGGCGTATGAAATCAATGATGACTCTCGAATTGATCTGAAAGCCGATTACTTCTTGATCAGCCGAAAAGATGCCAACGTTGATAAGAAAGGAAGAAGCCTTTTTGTCGTTTCTCCATCTTATGCTTTTCTGCCCATGGAAGATTTGAAGATCAGTATTGGATTTATTGCGGCTTTTGAAAACGATACGATTGATTCAAAAAATGTGCACGTGTATCCGGATATCCGCGCGTCGTATCCGATCAGCCCTTCCGTTGACGCAGTTGCATCTTTAAGTGGCGGCATGGAGAAAGTTTCCCTCCAATCGTTAAGCTATGAAAACATGTGGCTTGCACCCAACATTCCGATTTTTCATACCAACAAGACTTTTGATTTTAACGTAGGATTAAATGCAAGGCTTGGCAGCAGGGTTTCAGCCCATAGCGGATTTGCTATAGCAAACCTGAAAAACTGGTATTACTTTGTAAATGCCGCAAGCGATCAGGCAAAGTTTGAAACCGTATATGACGGCGGAAGCGGGACCAAGCGTGCTAACCTTTATGCTGCGTTGAGTTTTGTGCAGTCAGAAAAGGCAAAGTTTATGGTCCGCGCCGATCTTTATCGTTATGCGACTTCACGGCTTGAAGAAGCATGGCATCGACCTACTTACAAGGTGACGGCAAATGCATTTTACAACCTTTACCAGAAAATTTTATTTAACGTTGACATTATAGCCCAAGGTGGTATGAGGGCCCAGGAGCCTGTTACCAATGGAGTGATTAAACTCGATGCAGCATTTGATTTGAATTTTAAGACTGAGTATTTGTTTTCAAAAAGTTTTTCAGCTTTCATTCAACTCAATAACATTGCTTCGAGCAAGTATCCGATATTTCTGTACTATCCGGTCCGTGGTTTTCAAATTATGGGAGGAGTGACATGGAGCTTTTAGCGTTAGTACGGTTGGAGAAGGTTGGATCTTTTGTTACCTGCTTGATGTCACACGTGATGTCACATGAGAGGGCATACTTCTCAGGTGGAGTAGTTGGCTTGAAGGCGGAAGATGCAAGTGATACATTTGTATCGGTGAAATTTTCCCGTAGTTTTGTATAATTCCCCTGTTCCTTAACCAATTAACTACCTGAACATGGCTAGAAAGAAAAAGCAACCAACCGAAGAACCTCAAGAAAACCTGGATAATACTGACGATACGTTTGGACTTCCTGAAGTAGAATACCAACCTTTAAAGCGCGACGAGCCGGTAAAGGCCGAGGAGCCGGTGCTTCCGGATGAACCGATAACTCCGGAGGAGAAGATCGTTATCATTAATGAATCGACACAGGTTATTCCGGAACCGCCAGCTGCGCCGGATCCTGCCACTCAATTCCGGGAATCGGAATTGGCTGAACCCGAGCCGGTTCAAGAAAACACATATGAGGAAAAACGGACATATGAGTCGGAGCATCAGACTTATCAGCCGACGTATACTTATAAAGAAGAGCCTGCCAACATCTGGCCAAAGGTTCTTGGTGTTTTATTGCTTTTAGCGATCATCGGCGGAGTGGTTTGGTATCTGGCGGTCTATCGGCCGAAGCAAGAGCAGGCCAGGCTGGAGCAGGAAAGAAAAGAGCAGGCCTTCCAGGAGGAGGCACGTCGGAAGGAAGATGAGCGACGTGCAGCCGCAAAACGCGCTGAGGACGAAGCTAAGAATGCGGCTGCGCAGGTGGAGGCGAAGCCCGCGATCGGAACCATCGAAACACTAAGTGGCCGTTCGGGACGTTATTATGTCGTGATCGCAAGTTCGATTGACGGCGATCTTATAATGGATTACGCTAAGAAACTCAGTGCAACCGGTGTGAGCACGAAAATTATTCCACCGTTTGGAAAATCTAGTTTTCACCGGCTGGCCGTTGCAGAAGGCGATACCTATGCAACAACTCAGGAGACTGCGGATGGCATGAAAGGTGGTGACTACGGCAATAAAGTCTGGGTAGTAAAATATTAAACCAAAAGTTCTCGGAATCTTAACCGATAAATATTTTTTTAACTAACGCTTCCGCATGATTTTACTTCAAATTGTTGCTGACACTGCTACGGTGGTTGATCCGTTGGCAGGTCAGTCCTTGTCTGTTATTGACCTTGCCATTCAGGGTGGATTTATGATGGTCCCGATCGCTATTTGCTGGGTTCTGGCGATCTACCTTTTTATTGAAAGAATCCTCACGATAAACAAAGCAAATCAGGACCCTGGGATGTTTATGGGCAAGGTGAAGGAGTTGGTCCTGCGTGGTGACATCAATGGCGCCCGGATGCTTTGTTCTCAGAACGACACGCCTGTCGCCCGCATGATTGAAAAAGGAATTACAAGAATTGGAAGCCCCCTAAAAACCATCGAGGCTTCGATTGAAAATATTGCAAAGATTGAAGTGTTTAAACTGGAGAAAAATCTTCCAACGCTGGCCACCATCGCCGGTGCTGCACCTATGATGGGATTTCTCGGGACAGTGATTGGAATGGTCGAAGCATTCATCGCCATTTCCCAGGAGGAGGGTTCCGTTAGCCCGAAGCTTTTGTCATCCGGGATTTACACAGCGATGATCACAACCGTCGCCGGCCTTGTGGTCGGTATTATCGCTTATTTATCGTATAACTATCTTGTATCACGGGTACAGAAAGTGATTCATAAGATGGAATATACGTCTATCGAATTTATCGATTTGCTGCAGGAACCTCGATAGGGGGAGAACTGTTTCTAATTTGAAAACGTATTTTAAGAATACTCAATACAGCACTGAGAGCCACAACATAGCACCTTAACCATGAACATCGGTTCAAAAAATAAAATCGATCCAAGTTTCAGCATGGCGTCCATGACTGATTTGATTTTCTTGTTGCTCGTATTCTTCATGCTCACGTCATCTTTTGTTACACCTTCGGGTCTGCCTGTGAACCTGCCGAGCAGCAAGGCCAGTACAATTGAAGTTCAAAAAATTTCCGTGACTGTAACAAAAGATCTTCGGTACTATGTTAACGAGAAAAAGATCACGAAAGCCACGCTGGAAGGCGAGTTGAAAAGCCGTTTGTCGGGGCCAGGTGGCTCAGTGGTATTGCATATAGACAAGGATGTTCCGTCGGAGCATTTGGTTTACGTAGCGGGGATTGCCACTGCGCTGGAGGCAAAGGTGGTGGTGGCGACAAAGCCAAAATAAATTTCAATGAGCGAAGATCAGATCGAAAGAAAAAACAAAAGAACGGCAATGATCTATACCACGGTCATACAGGTGGTGTTGCTTGTTGTTTTGTTTTTCGTAGTGGCCTGGCGGGCGCCAGACCCGCCGCTTCCGGAATACGGCATCGTGCTGAACTTTGGTACTGACGACGAGGGAAGTGGTAATGTTCAGCCCGAGACACCGGTAGGAGACGAGGGAACACAAGAAGAGGAGCCTGAAGAGAGCAAGCCAGAGGTTAAGGAAGAGGTTGCCGAACCGGAGCCGGAGCCTCCTAAGCCGGTCGAATCAAAGCCAGTTGAGCCTGAGGTGGTTTCAAAGGTGGAAAGTCCCGTCGTGGTCAAGGAAAAGAAGGAGGAGCCGAAGCCCGTAGAAAAGCCGGCCGAAAAACCAGAAGAAAAGAAGGTTGAGCCTAAAACTGAACCAAAACCGGTAGAAAAGCCAAAGGTAAATCCAGACGCGGTATATAAGCCTAACACGCAACAATCGGCAGCGGAAAGCAAGAGCACCGATGCTAAGGCAGGCACCCCGGGAAATCACGGTGATGACGCCGGGAAAACCGGTGACAAGGGTAATCCGCAAGGCAGCCTGGACCCTGATGGGCTCTATGATGGCAAGCCTGGAGGAGGAGCGGGCGGATCCAGCCTTGAGCTATCTGGCTGGGTATGGGATGAGAAACCAAGCCCCAACGTACCGAACAATGAGTCGGGCAGATTGGTGTTTGAGATCAAGGTGGATTCGAATGGCGATATAGTGTCGATAAGAACACTTGAACGCAGCGTGAGCACTACGGCTGAGCAAATTTGCCGGCGCGCCGTTGAAAAGCTGACCTTCAGTAAGACTGGAGCAAACGTGCCTGAGATATCGACCGGAAAGATCACTTTCTTAGTACGAGCAAATTAGTTATGCAGGATCGCTGGGTTGAATTTCTTCAAGACTTCCTGATCACCATCCATGAAAATATTCGTGAGCTAAAAGAGCGGCGAAATTTTGCCGAGCCGCATGAACTCGATCACATCGAGGCCAAGCTTTTGGCTTATAATGAAATCCTTTTTGCCCTGCGATCCAGCGCATCGGAATTTAAAATCCCACAAGATCAGCTCGGCCTCTAAACTGGAAAAATACTTATTGCTATTTTGGCCCTATGTTTCAGACCTACGAGGCGACGCTAGACTTTTTGTATGAAAATTTGCCCATGTTTCAACGTGTCGGGGCGTCAGCGATAAAACCAGACCTCACGAACACGCTGGTGTTGTGTGAAAGGTTAGGGAACCCCCAGCATAAATTTAAAAGCATTCACGTGGGAGGTACCAACGGAAAGGGTAGCAGCTCACACATGCTCGCCTCGATACTTCAAAGCGCAGGATACAGAACCGGCCTGTACACTTCACCTCACCTCAAATCATTTACCGAGCGAATCAAGATCGATGGAAAGGAAGTTTCAAAAGACTTTGTCATAAGTTTTGTCAATAAAATTTATGGGACAATCCAAACGTTGAAACCATCTTTTTTCGAAATCACGGTGGCGATGACATTCGATCATTTTGCTTCGGAAGAAGTAGACATAGCGGTAGTCGAAGTAGGATTGGGCGGACGACTGGATTCAACGAATGTGATTACCCCGGAGCTTTCGCTCATCACAAATATTGGCTGGGACCATATGGATCTCTTGGGCGATTCTCTTGAGAAAATCGCAGCCGAAAAGGCAGGCATCATAAAGCCGGGTGTTCCGGTGGTGATCAGCGAGCGCCAAACCGAAGTAGAAGAAATTTTTCAGGCAAAGGCTAAAGCAATGAATGCTCCATTGTCTTTTGCATCGGACAGTTTTCACGCGAGCTTAAAGTCTGAAAATGGTATTGTATCGTTTGACATTTTCGAAAGAGATAATCCATTGTTTGAAAAGTTAACGCTGCCATTGCAGGCAACCTATCAAACAAAAAATATTGCCGGTATCGTAAACGCTGTGGAAATCCTGCGATCCCGGGGTTGGAAAATTTCAAAAGAGCAGATGCGTTCAGGGCTTCAGGACGTGATTTCCCAAACTGGACTCAAAGGGCGGTGGCAGATCTTGGATCGAAAACCGTTGTTGGTTTGCGACACAGGTCACAATCTGGATGGTATGAAGGAGGTCCTTCGGCAGATCAGTATACAATCATTCGAGAAACTGTTTTTTGTTTTTGGAATGGTCAAAGGAAAAGACATTTCATCTATTTTGGAATTGCTGCCGAAGAATGCATTCTATTTTTTCTGCGAGGCAAAAATTCCACGGGCGATGAGTGCTCTATCACTCTCGCAACAAGCGCTCAATTACGACCTTGCGGGAGATGTTGTGCCGGACGTTAATGACGCAATTCGGGAAGCAAGAAAAAGAGCTAACATCAATGATATGATTTTCATCGGTGGCAGCACCTACGTGGTTGCCGAAATAGATTCTCTATAAATGTGGTCGCGCATTTCTTTGAAATAGCGCAATTCAAATTGACATGAAAAGAAAACTTGAACGCTTTAAAATTATTGAAGAACGCAGCAACGTCGTTGAGCGTAGCAAAGAAATTTTTGAAGAGATAAAAGGCAGATGGCGCTCAGACTATTTTAAGAATGAAAACCCGATCACCGTCGAGCTGGCATGCGGACGGGGTGAATATACGATAGGATTAGCTTCGCGTTTTCCCGACAGGAATTTTATCGGGGTTGACATAAAAGGTGAACGCATTTGGAAAGGGAGCACACTGGCTGTGGAACAAAATTTAACGAATGTCGCCTTTTTACGGACACCCATCCTCCTGATTGAGAATTTCTTTTCACCAGGCGAGATTGACGAAGTGTGGACAACTTTTCCGGATCCGCGCCCCAGGAAAAGGGATGTCAAGCGAAGGCTTACCAGTCCCCGTTACCTCGAAATTTATAAGCGTCTGCTGAAACCGGGAAGTTATTTTCGACTTAAGACCGACAACACTTCATTATATAACTATACGCTGGAAGCGGTGAAGCTCAGAAATGATATCGATGATTTGATATATACGGATGATGTATATCATTCTGAATACCGACCTGAATGTTTTGATATAAAAACCAAATATGAGGAGCAGTTCGCGGCTAAAGGTGAATCGATAAAGTATCTAAGGTTTAGATTTTAATTTTAACTTCTTATTTTTCAATATGGATGAGAACACAAATTTTGAGCTTGAAGAGAAATTTTTGCATGCAGATCGTTTAATTTCCGAAAATAAGATCAGTGAAGCCGCCCACTTGCTGGATGAAATTTTACACGAGGCGCCCGACTTTGGCAAAGCTCATAACCACCTGGGCTGGCTGCACGAAACAAAGTTTAAAAATTTCGAGAAAGCGCAGGAACACTACCGGCTTGCCATTAAATTTTCACCTGAATATCCTGCTGCTCATTATAACTACTGCTATTGCCTTTCGACGCTCCGGAAATACGATGAGTTAGAAAGGGTTTTGGAACAGGCGATCAAAGTTTCCGGGATCAATTATGCCACCATTTACAATGAGTACGGATTATTGCGGGAGATCCAGGGTAACTTTGATGATGCCATTCATTATTTCAAATTGCACATTAAGAATACCTTTGACTCCAAAAGTATTGAGACGGCCGCAGAGTCCATCAAACGTTGTGAACGCAAGAAGCAATTAATAGGTTAAATGCTTAATGTGCGTCTCATCCTCGCTCAAATACATCATTTCGCGTCGCGAACTAAGCTGTATAACTGCGGCCGTTAGCCTATCTTCGCGCTATATGCTAACAATTTGATAATGCCGCCCTCATAACCCCATAAAGTCGAACTTCTATATTTGCGGCAATGGGTAAGAAAAGAAAACGAGCGGTAGAACTCGTTGTTTTATCTGACATTCACCTGGGTACCTATGGCTGCCGTGCAGAAGAACTTCTTCGCTATCTCAAGACGATCAAGCCTAAAAAAATCATTCTCAACGGCGATATTATTGACATGTGGCAATTCAGCAAACGCTATTGGCCCAAGTCGCACATGCAGGTAATAAAACACATTACAGGTCTCCTGGCAAAAAATACGAAGATTGTTTATCTAACGGGCAACCACGATGAAATGCTGCGGAAGTTTTCAGGGTTCCGGCTAGGGTCATTTCAAATTGATAACAAACTTGTGCTGAAACTTGGCGGCAAGTCAGCGTGGATTTTTCATGGTGATATCTTCGACGTCACAATGAAATACTCTAAATGGCTTGCCAAATTAGGGGCTATTGGGTATGATACTCTTATATTGATAAATACCGTAGTGAATTGGTGTCTGACAAAGGTCGGAAGACAAAAAATTTCTCTTTCAAAGAAAGTAAAAGACAGTGTGAAATCCGCTGTAAAGTTTATCAATGATTTTGAAAAAACGGCCGCCGATATCGCCGTTGAAAATGGATACCATTATGTGGTCTGTGGCCACATACATCACCCTGAAATTAAAACAATCAAAACTGATAAGGGGGAGGTTATTTACCTAAACTCAGGTGACTGGGTCGAAAACTTAACATCCCTGGAATATTATGACGGCAACTGGCATATCTATCGCTATATCGATGACAAGGTTGCGCGGGGGCTAAAACTGTCAAAACGTTTTGGCGAGAAACTTGACAATGATGAAATCTTTCGCGATTTAGTCAACGAATTTCTAACCAGCAAAAAGTGAAAATCTTATATGCGATTCAGGGCACAGGCAATGGCCATTTGACCCGCGCCGAAGATGTTATTCCAATTCTTGCTGAGTATGGTGAACTTGATCTGTTTGTCAGCGGGTCGCAGGCAGACGTGAAACTTCCGTATCCGGTTAAGTATAAATCAAAAGGTCTAAGCTTTTTCTTTGGTACGAGCGGGGGTATAAATTTCCTTAAGACTTTCAAACAAAATAGTTCGAAAGAAGTGTACAAGGAGATCAAAAAGTTTCCGGTTGAAAAATACGACTTGGTCATTAATGATTTCGAGCCAATATCGGCCTGGGCCTGCCGCAAGCGCGACGTTCCCTGCGTCGGATTAAGCCATCAGTCGGCTTTACTTTCTTCCCACGTTCCAAGACCAAAAAATATTGATCCGGTAGGGGAATGGTTGCTGCATAACTACGCTCCCACCAAACGCAATGTATCGTTTCATTTTGAAGCGTATGACACAAATATATTTACGCCGGTTATCCGGAAGGGAATTCGTGAGTGCAAAAAAGAAAACGGTGACCACTATACGGTCTACCTGCCTGCATATGATGATCGGAAACTTGTGCCGCTGTTGGCTCGCATTCCCAACGTCTACTGGCACGTTTTTTCAAAGCACGCCAAAAAGGCCTATCATATTGGAAAATTGACAGTGTATCCAGTAAACAAGGAAAAGTTTGCCGACAGCATGACTTCATCGCAGGGAATACTTTGCGGGGCAGGATTTGAAACACCGGCAGAGGCGCTTTTTCTTCACAAAAAGCTGTTGGTTGTGCCGATGAAATCCCAGCTCGAGCAACACTACAACGCCGCGTCGCTGAAAAGGCTCGGTGTGCCGGTAGTGAAGAAGTTGCGCAAGAAATACCTTGACAAAATCGTTGAATGGGTGGAAACCGACAGTAGGGTCACAGTTGACTACCAGGATATCACTGCCGCCGCCGTGGCAAAAGCCGTCGCGCTGGGCAAAGGCTAACGTGCCTTCATTGTCTGTCAAATTGTTGTCTTTTCCTTCCTTTAAATATTCATATCTCCATAATTGGACTGTAAAGATCGGGTAACAATTGGGTTGTATTTTAGAGCAAGTAAAGACTTATGGGCGAGAAGAAACCTTTCAGGGTATTATTGGTTGACGACGATCAGGACATTCTCGAACTACTGGAGTACAATCTTGCAAAAGAAGGTTATAAAGTAAAGGCGCTCGACGACAGCAATGTGGCAGTGAGCGTCGCCATGGATTTTGCTCCGGATCTTATAATCCTTGATATAATGATGCCTCGTCCGAACGGCATCGAGATCTGCAAGGAGCTGCGCAGTATAAAAAGATTTTCCGAAACCTATATTTTTTTTCTTACGGCCAAGTCTGAAAGCTATTATCAGCAGGCCGCATTGGATACGGGCGGCGATGATTATATTGAAAAGGTTATTGGGCTGCGGGCGCTAACCTACAAAGTGAGCACAGTGCTGAAGAGGCGGTTTGTGATCCGGAAAAGTATTCCCGAGCTCCAAATAGGAGACCTGTCTTTGAATAGAAAGTCCGGCACCGTCAGGATCAATCAGCAGGAGATAAAGTTGAGCAAACCGGAATTCGAGCTGCTTTTCTTCTTTGCACAGAACCCGCGAAAAATTATATCACATGAAAATCTCCTCTGCAATATTTGGGGTTCCGAAATTTATTTATTCGATACATCCGTTGATGCTTATATTGAAAATCTAAAGCTTAAACTTGGGCTTAACCTTATTCAAAACTTCGAAGGGCACCGCTACAAATTGGATATTCCGAAGTAGGCACACTTGCAACCCAACGGATGTACCCTTCAGCTTTCTTAACGTGCGCATACTTTTTGTTTATTAATGCGTTACTAGGAAAAACATTTGAATGAAAGATATTTTGAAGCGCGTAAAAGCCCGTATTTGGGCGAAATTTGAGGACTTTTATTCGCGGCCAGATAAAATCAAGCGCATAGTGAGGTACTTGATGGTCGCGCTATTGTGTATTTTTTCCTCAATTGCTTCGCTGATATTACTCATTTGGCTGGGAATGTTTGGCGAAATTCCCAGCAGGAAAGATTTAAGTTCCATCAACCATCAGATAGCCACCGAAATATTCAGCGCGGACAGCGTGCTTTTGGGCAGATATTATTGGCAGGAACGGTCGACCGTTCCCGCCAAAGAAGTTACTCCTGCCTTAAAGAATGCTCTTGTCGCGACAGAAGACGTCAGATTTTATAAACATAACGGAATAGACACGAGAAGTCTCTTTCGGGTATTTTTTAAGAGCATCCTTCTGCAGAATGAATCGGCAGGAGGAGGGAGCACACTAACACAGCAGCTGGCAAAAAACCTTTATCCCCGAAAATCATTTGCATTTCTTTCCCTGCCTATCAATAAGATCCGGGAGATAATCATTGCCAAGCGCCTGGAAAGTGCCTATACCAAAGACGAGATCCTTGTGCTTTACCTGAACACCGTTCCTTTCGGTGACAATGTGTATGGCATAAAAACCGCCGCGGATCGTTTTTTCTCAAGCTCTGTAAAATCGTTAACCGTGGATCAGGCCGCTGTGCTGGTGGGCATGCTTAAAGCGACTCATACCTACAACCCTAGAGTATTTCCCGACCGCTCTAAACAACGCCGGGATGTGGTACTGGCGCAGATGCAAAAGTACGATTTCATCACCCTGGAAGAAAAAAGAACCTATCAGGATAAGCCGCTGGGACTGCGCTATAACAAGATCACGCACAACTCAGGACTGGCTCCTTATTTCCGTGAATACATAAAAAGTGATCTTTTAAAATGGTGTGCAGAACACAAAAGACCCGATGGAAAATCTTACAACCTCTATACGGATGGTTTGAAAATTTATACCACCATTGATTCCAAGATGCAACGTTACGCGGAGCAGGCGATGCAATCGCACATGAAGGAATTGCAGAAAAGGTTTACAAATCAGGTAAGCAAGGGAACGTTACGGGAAGTCGTGAAAGCCCATCTAAGAAAACTTCCGCAATACCAAAAGCTCAAGAATGACGGCCTCTCCGAAAAAGCAATTATGGAAGAATTGAAAAAGCCGGCTTTCCGGAAAATTTTTACCTGGGAGGGGGGTAAAGAGCTGGAGATAAGCGCCTATGATTCCTTGCAACACCATCTGCAGTTTCTTCAGGCGGGGCTGCTGGCAATTGAGCCCGAGACAGGCGGCGTGAAGGCATGGGTAGGAGGGATTGATCATGAATTTTTTCAGTACGATCATGTTCGCGAAAGCACGAAGCGGCAGATCGGCTCTACATTCAAACCGATCGTTTACGCGGCGGCATTGGAGCGCGGCGTTGATCCCTGTGAATACGTTTCTGCTCGCCAAACGTCGTACTCGAACATGGAGGACTGGACGCCTCAAAACTCTTCTGACGACAGTTATGAAAAGAAATATTCAATGGAGGGTGGCCTTGCCGGGTCTGTGAACACGGTCTCCGTCAGCTTGCTGGAAAAGGCCGGCATAGACAATACAATTGAAACTGCGAACAGAATGGGAATCACCAGCGATATGCCCAACGTACCGTCTATCGCGCTGGGCTCCCCGAACATTTCAATTCTTGAAATGGTAAGTGCGTATGGGGTTTTCGCGAATGATGGTGTGTACGTCAAGCCCGTTTTTATTACTTCGATCGTTGACAATAAAGGTTCGGTGCTGGAGAAATTCAAGGAGGACTCCGAGCCCGTTCAGGCGTTGTCGGAATCCACCGCCGACATGATGATTCACATGCTGAAACGTGTCGTAAACGAAGGGACCGGCTCGAGTCTGCGGGCGCGATATGGCCTTTCCAATGACATCGCCGGAAAAACCGGCACGACTCAATCCAACACTGACGGATGGTTCATCGGTATAACACCTCATTTGGTAATGGGAGCATGGGTAGGAGCGGATGATCCGCGCCTCCATTTCAACACAACAACGCAGGGGCAAGGCGCCAGGACCGCGCTTCCTATCGTAGCCAAGTTTTTACAGTACGCGAACAAAGACGAAAGCTTGCTTCACGTGACAAGAGCGAGGTTTTCTCCTTTAGCTCCGGAATTATTAAGTAAGCTCGACTGCGACCTAGAGCGATCCGATCGCAATTTTTTCCAGCGGATATTCAACATCAAACGCAAGGTGAAGGAAAAGAAATTCAAATCCCGCAACTGACATACGGTCAACTGCCTTCTCAAAGCTAATGTCAAAACCACCCTGTGATCAAGCTGCTTGGCCCTGGTGGCATCCAAGGTCTGCCACCAGGATCAAGCGACTAAGCTTTATTGACCGAAGGCTTAACTCCAAGTACGGTCATGCGAAAATTTTTCATCCCATTCTTTCGTCGGCGCAAAGAATGATTTGTCCTTTGCATGCAGATGTTTTTTTACTTCTTCTTCCACCAATTCAATTCCCAGTCCCGGTGCACTGAGGGGAACAGGTGCATAACCCTTATCAATGAGCTTACGCCCATCGGTGGTCTTCACTAAACCTTCCCACCATGGCAGGTCAACAGAGTGATGTTCCAAAGCCAGGAAGTTCTGCGTTGCCGCTGCGCAATGTACATTGGCCATAAAGGAAACTGGAGTACCGGCCTGGTGCATTGCCATGGCAATTCCCTTTTCTTCGGCATAATCACCTATCCTCTTTGTTTCCAATAGCCCTCCAGATGACGCCAGATCAGGATGAACAATGTCTACCGCATGGGTATCAATTAAAGGCTTAAAATACTCCAGCGAGAAGATGTCTTCACCTGTTGTGGTGGGTGTTTCGAGCGCATCAGTAATGGTTTTGTGCTGAGCTGTGTACTGCCAGGGGACCATATCTTCAAGCCACGCCAACCTGTATTTCTCGACGGCATGGCCCAGTCTGATCATGTTGTTAAGATCGAAATGTCCATAGTGATCGGTCGACAAGGGAATTTCATCTCCCACAACAGCCCGTACGTCGGCGACCCGTTGTGCCAAGATGTCCAATCCTTTTTGCGTTACCTGGATGCCCGTAAAGGGATGCATGGCATTTCCATACGACATGTAGTCGCCCGTCCATTGGGATCCCCAGAATTTTTCATTGACCAAAGTTCCGGGGATGTCTCTGAGCACATTGATCGAAACATCCATTTTCAACCAGCCGTACCCCTGATCGACAGTACGATACTTGACCTTTTCCTTGAAGACATTTAAATCTTTTGACTCCGGAGTATCGGCATAGATACGAACGGTATCGCGGTAACGTCCCCCCAACAGTTGCCACGCAGGCACGTTGTACGCTTTGCCGCACAAGTCCCATAATGCCATTTCAACGGCGCAAACTCCGCCAGCTTGCCTGGCTTGTCCGGCGAATTGCCTGATGATCTTGAATATTCTTTCAACATTACAGGGGTTTTCTCCCAAAATTCTTCCCTTTAATATGAGTGCGTATCGCGGATCGGCATGATCACGAACCTCTCCGAGGCCATAGATACCTTGATTGGTATCGATTCGAATTATTGCAGTTCCTCCCATTACCTCTGTAAGACAGTACCGCAGGTCAGTAATTTTTAATTCCGAAGGCTTGGAAGCCCGGTTTACCTTCGAGGTCGTCTGCGCCATCGTATCTTCAAATGAGAGGCCCATAAGACTGGTCAGCGTAATTCCTCCCAGCGCCGTTTTTTTAAGGAAATTACGGCGATTATCCGCCGTTGAAGGATTATCAATCTCCATGGTGCGCGCGAGCGCTGCTTCGTGCTCACGTTGTTTGTTTTTCTTGATGATGTCCTGGATTACTTTTTTCATAGTTAGTTGGATTTGTGTTTAGGCAAATGGTATAGTTATTTTTGAGAACAGAATTGATATTTATCCATTATATTTTTGGAATATTGATTTGAACTATATGCAACGGTTAAGATACACGCCGTGTGCGCCCGGCGTGCTATGTTCTTACCGGCGTGTTATGCTTTCTTAATAGAGCTGATCCGGAAGCGTTTCTCACCATTTTAGATCGAATATTTCCGCAAAACTCCCGGTTTGGCATTTTGAAGGTGTTCAGCAATCTAAAGCAGCTATGGATACCGGACGACTACTTATTGTAATTTCTGGTATTGCTCAGCTTTGGGTTATTGGTCCACAATTATGTTGTAACAATTTCTACAATTCGTAATAAAAAGTTTTCTTTTTGGCCAGCTAAAGACGATTATTTTTAGCACGATTTTTTGAGTCCGTCTGAATATTTGTCAAATCAAAAAAGGAGGAATTATGAAAGCATCCGAAAAAGAGTATGAAGTTGACAACCTCACTGGTAGAAACCATGAAGGTCCAAATGCGAATTTGCCTGTGCGACGATTGACGGCAACGTCTATCATTGGCGATCGCGTTGAAAATCTCGACGGAGAAAACCTGGGAACCATCGATAATCTGATGATCAACATTAACAGCGGAGCAATCGAATATGTGGTGTTGGAATCAGGATCATTCTTAGGTCTAGGGGGTAAGCTGTTCGCGATTCCATTTACTCAATTGTATCTGAATGCAGATAAAGAATGCTTTATCCTGAATCGTGAAAAGGAGTATTTTAAAAGTGTGCCTGGCTTTGATAAAAATCACTGGCCGAACACCAACGACCATTCCTATTTCAACGATGTGGACAATTACTGGAATACGTCTACAACAGCCACTCCGTATCTTTAAATCTGATTATTGTAAATGTTCAACTTTACCCTTCGGCTCCCTAAAGCCGTAGGGTAAAGTTTTTGATTTTATATCAGACCGTTGTTTCTGATTTATTTTCTTTTAGTATTTCGTATTTTGGTTGAATGAAATCCAAACTCACGCAGATCTCAGTGTCCGATTCTATCGGAAAAATTTCGTTGCTCACCGTGAAACCATCGAATGTTAAATCAATTTTAGTATTGGCGCACGGCGCCGGTGCCGGCATGACACACCCCTTTATGGAAAATCTCGCGCAACAGTTAGCCGAGCTTTCTATTGGGACGGTCAGGTACAATTTTCCCTATATGGAAAAAAACAGTAAACGGCCGGATGTTCCTGCCGTTGCAGAAAAAACGGTGGGCGAAGTACTGGCGAATACACAGAAGGTTTTTTCCGATTTACCCATTTTCTTAGGAGGGAAATCTTTCGGCGGACGCATGTCGTCACAATTTGTGTCGAAGCAGAAACCCGAAGGCTTAAGGGGAATTGTATTTTATGGATTTCCACTACACGCCCCTGGAAAATCCGAGAGTCAACGCGCAGACCATTTGAAGGCCATTGAAGTTCCTATGTTATTTCTTCAGGGAACAAATGATGCCCTTGCAACCCTATCGTTAATGGAAAAAGTTTGCAGTGGACTAAAGATTGCAACACTCGTGAAATTTGAAGGAGCAGACCATTCGTTTAAAATAAAGAAGTCCGATGCCATGCCTGAGCTGGTGGCAAATACCGCAAAATGGCTTGAAAGTCTGTATTAAGCTCGAAAACAGGGCTTTTTAAAGTGTGTTCAACGCACAAGACAAACTTTGATTTATTCTCGTATATTTGCGGATTATTTTTAATATCAATTTATAATGAAAGAAGGAACAGTAAAATTCTTTAATGAATCAAAAGGATTCGGGTTTATTAAAGAAACGGCAACAGGCCAAGAGTATTTTGTGCACATTTCCGGACTCCTTGTGGATCAAATCCATGAGAACGATGCAGTGACTTTTGAACTCAAGGAAGG
>DASUTP010000538.1:0-3962 GCA_036374515.1 Chryseolinea sp.
AGGGCAAAGTGGATCCGGTTCTAAATGACAGGGTCATCTACAACCACATCGATGTTCCTGTACTTTTCGCTATGCACTTTAAAGGAAAGCTTACAGAATCGAGACAATTCAAGTGGTATCTCAACGCAGGACCTACCACAAGCTACTGGCTTGGCGGAAAAGGAGTCGTTAAGTCAGGCGACCTCGTGGAAAACAGCCTCTCCGAACTGAAATACAAAATCGCATTCGGGACAAGACCCGATCACAACAACCCGGACATCCTCTATCTAAAAGATGTAAAACGCCTGCAATTCGGCATGAGTATAGGGGGTGGGTTATTGCTTGAACCAGCAAACAAACAAAAAATCATGATCGATTTCAGGTACGAAATCGGTCATACACGAATAGGTACGCCACAGAGTTCACAGTTTATGGTCCCTGCCGATTACCAGGATAGCCTGAAAGGAAGAAACAAGGGAATACGGCTGTCGCTGGTCTATCTTTTTGAGTTCAGTTCAGATCGCAAATCGAGGAATAAAGGTAAAAGCACAATCAGTTCAAAAGAGTAGTGAACTGGCTTGACCAAAGTATTGGGTAAAAGCTGCAACTCAAGCATTCTTCTTTTGGCCGCGAATTAGTTGATCCTTTGTTGGAATGCGGCGATTACTTTGGCATCGTTGCACATAAACATTTTTACGATCCGGATCGTATTGAAACGATACCTTTCAACACCCAAATAAGCAAACGTAGCGTCTAATATCGAAGTCGTGAAGCAAATCATTATTTCTTCAGCTCTATTTGTAACCCTACATATATACGCCATTTATGACAAACCGACTTGGTTTTGAGCTAACACTATAAAACATTCCAACAAGCTGATCCCTGGCGACCGACAATCCCGCTAGAAGAATCTTAAATTTGATGAACATTCTCACGATGACGATTGCTGATTAAGAAATCTTAACTATCATTAGGATGCGATAGCGCGCGCAACATAATGAACCGACAACAACGCATAGTAAATCCCGCAACGCGGATACTGGCCGCAAGCCTCATTGGAACTACCATCGAATTCTTTGACTTTTACATTTATGCTACCGCCGCTGTGCTGGTATTTCCGAAACTTTTCTTCCCGGCCGACGACCCCGTTGCTGCGACATTCGCTTCTCTTGCAACATTTGGCTTAGCATTTTTTGCGCGACCGGTAGGCGCTGCGCTCTTTGGACATTTCGGCGACCGCATGGGACGGAAAACTACACTCGTAGCGGCTTTAATGACAATGGGGCCATCGACCGTCGCCATCGGCCTCTTGCCATCGTACAATAGCATCGGCATTTTAGCACCCATCTTGTTGGCCCTATTTCGTTTCGGACAGGGGCTGGGGCTCGGAGGCGAATGGGGTGGCGCGGTTTTGCTGGCCACTGAAAACGCACCAAAAAATAAAAAGGCATGGTACGGTATGTTTCCACAATTGGGTGCTCCGATCGGATTCCTGTTGTCGAGCGGAACATTCTACATCCTTAGTAAGACAATGAGTGATGATCAGTTTCTGGCGTATGGCTGGCGTATTCCGTTCGTAGCAAGCGCACTGCTTGTTGGCGTTGGACTTTACATCCGTCTGAAAATAGAAGAAACCCCCGACTTTCTCAGGGTCATCAGCAGCCACAAGCGGGTGAACGTGCCGGTAATTACAGTTTTTGCTAAACACACCAAAACCATCCTCCTGGGAACAGCAGCCACGATCACCACCTTTCTGTTGTTTTACATCATGTCTGTTTTCACATTGAGCTGGGGTACTTCAGTTTTACATTACGATCGGGAAAGTTTTTTGATCGCGCAAATGATTTCCATGTTGTTCTTTGCGTTGGGGATTCCGTTGTCGGCCGTGCTTGCCGACCGTCGTGGTAGGAACAACATTCTCGTCGGCTCAAGCATAGGGATTTTCATTTTTGGCTTGTTCTTCGAGGCGTTATTCGTAACGGATAGCCTAATGGTAACTGTTATTTTTCAGTCAGTGGGGATGTTACTAATGGGTTTAAATTATGGACCCGTCGGTACCGCTCTTGCGGAGATCTTTCCCGCAGAAGTTCGTTACACGGGTGCATCATTGGGCTTTACGCTGGCCGGTATTCTAGGCGCGTCGCTCACCCCGTATTTCGCTACGGCGTTAGCTACAAATTATGGTCTTGAGTTTGTGGGGTATTATTTATCTTTTGGAGCTGCCATCAGTATCGGGGCACTGCTTGCGGCCCGTCCGTTAATGAAAAAGGATCCGGAACCCTGAAGTATTTTGTTGTAAGCTTTGCTTAAGAGATTTCATAGTGCTAAACCCGGCGATCGTGGCTTTTATCAACAAAATACACTTGATCGAACAAAGTAGATAAGGTCGAGTATCTTAATTCAGAAGAGAAGCTATTTCCTGCTGTATAGTTTGTGAGGATGGGCGGGATGCATCCGCAGAAACAATCTTTCCAGCTTTATCTATGAGAAGGTATCTGGGAATAGGTCCCAGTTTGTAATTTCTGGCAAACGTATCCAATGCTTGTTGATCGAGAATGATATGGGTCCCATGCCAATCTTTCTCTATGTCCAACATTTTTTTCCAGGCTACGCGGCTCCGGTCTATGGAAACATTCAGAAATATTACCTCATCCTTTTGAAAGCTTTTATGCAAGTTTTGTGCATAAGGAATTTCTTCCAGGCAGGGACTACACCATGATGCCCAAACGTCGACATACACCACCTTGCCGTTAAAGTCTTTTAGTGAAAGCATTTTTCCCTCCAAAGTTTTCCCACTAAAGTCGGACGCAACAGTCCCCGGGCGAATATCAAATTTTTTATCGTAATCCTTTTGTAATGATTTCTCGTAAATGGATCCATTAAACTCAGTTTTGAATTCATTAAAAATTGAATCGATTCCGGGTGTTATTCCTTGAGATTCCATCCAGTGCTGTAATTCGGTTGCCATCAAATACTCTTTTATTCCAATTGGGTAAGATCTACCCTTAATGAGCATATTAACGCGCCTTGGCCATTGGGCACTAACGGAGGCCGGCCATTCTCGATTGGACCCATCCCATAATTTTGGGTCAATGACAGAATTATGCTTATCCCACAAATAGTAATCTAGAATATTTCTATAGTTGAACATCCCATTTGTTAGGTACGCGTTATCAAATGGAATGTCAGAAAAAAAGATTTGTAGCTCATTCAGCATCGCGATTTCCCCAATAGGCTCGCCCTTTTGAAATTTAAATACTTGATCAATTGCCGCGTCGTTGCGCTTCCGATAAGCATACCAGGTCTTTTCCGACAAAAGTTTTATTTTTTTAATGTCTGTTAGCAATTCTAAATCCTGTTTTTCCATGGGGAAGCGATCAAAATAGGATTTACTAAATTCCTCGACTGCAATATTTAGAGAATCGTATTTCCTTGTAAAAATATCAATGTCATAATCAAGAAAGTTGTCCGAAAGTACTAATGCTGAAATCTGATTGATATAGTTATTCAGCAGTGCCCCCTTTCCTTCAAATAAAATTGAATTTTGAAACGTGGTGTCTCTGGAAAGTTTTAGGTCATACCCCGGTTTAAGGTAAAGATCATAAAGGTTTCCATTGATTATCATTGACAACATCAATGGATTAGATAACTCCAATTGAACTACACCGCGTTTTGCCGTGTCAAGGTCAAACTGAGCTAAAACTTCTTGGTCGAGAAGGGGCCGATGGTAAATTTTGACTGCGAGAGAATCTGCGTCAGGGAAACTAAAAGAAACTCTCGCGCCGCTGAATTCTTTAGTTTCACAACAAGTGATCAAGACGGACATCAATAAAAGCAGGCCGAAAGAACGTCTTATAACCATAACTAAATCTACAAACGTTATTTAAATAATTGAACTATCCGGCCCCTAAAAACTCGCAAGCTGGTATTTCAAATGACCGGTACTTTAAGTGGCTAGCCGTTGATATAACCATTATCTTTTC
>DASUTP010000539.1:0-10578 GCA_036374515.1 Chryseolinea sp.
AAAACCAGGCCAGTATACTTTTCCGATCTTGGGATGACTTTTAAGATACTCTGCAATTTTTTTTCCATTGAAGCAATGCCGTTCCATTCGGAGATGGAGTGTCTTTATACCACGAAGTACGAGAAATGAATCCTGGGGACCTGGCACGGCACCACATGAGTTCATGATAAAGGCCAAATCCTGATATAGCTTATCATCATTCATGACCAGTGCGCCCATGATGACGTCCGAGTGACCGCTAAGATATTTTGTAACAGAATGCATGACGATGTCTGCGCCGAGCTCCAACGGGTTTTGGAGATAAGGCGAAGCGAAAGTATTGTCAACGGCGACAAGTACATTTCTGCCTTTTACCAAATCCACACAGCCTTTGATGTCGACGATGTTCATTAACGGATTAGTAGGAGTTTCAAGCCATAACAATTTTGTTTTTGCATTCAGGTACGGCTCGATGTTCGACACGGCAGTAAGGTCGATAAAATGAAATTTTATTCCATATTTTTCGAAAACGCGTTTGAACATTCTGTAGGTACCCCCGTATAGATCGCCGCTGGTGATGACTTCATCTCCCGGACTCAGTAGTTTAATTACCGCGTCCGTTGCGCCCATCCCCGAGGAAAAGCATATCCCATGCTTTCCATTTTCCAGGGTCGCTATACTTTTCTGAAGCGAATTGCGCGTGGGGTTTGTACCGCGCGCATAAGCGTAGCCTTTATGCTTGGCAGGAGACTCTTGTACGTAAGTGGAGGTTTGATAAATGGGCGTCATGATTGCGCCAGTGGAAGGATCGGGTACTACGCCCGCATGGACTGCCTTGGTTCCGAATTTCATCTTTAAATTTTGATTTGTTAATACACTGCCAATTATCACAGATCTGAGTGTTAATTTTTATGGCCAGCGAAGACCAGCCAGCGGACAAAGTTATTTCTTCTGGCTTAAAATCATGCTCTTTTACAACAATTAACGGTGAAATTAACGCATAGACGTCATGCAAAACCTTAATTAATAAAACAATGACAAAGAACTTGCCAGGGCTGGGGGAGAAGTGGGAAAGGTATGTAGACTGTTACCGTTCGCTCCAATACTTGCGGATCGCATTTTTCCAATCGCTGCCATTTTTCAGATACAGCGCGGTATTGATTAATATTTTATCTTCAGGAAGCGAATCCCTTTGGGTTTGCAATGATTCGATTATAAAGTCGTACAGCTTCTTTCTAAACAGGGGATCGTTTGTTGGTCCGGAAGGGTTTAATTCTTGAAATACTTGCTGAGGCTGTGACTTAGCGACATCCTCCACTGTTTTGACGGCAGGTGTATCTACGAGTGTCTCAGGCGTTACCAGCGCAGCGGCTTGTTGTTTGAGAAAATCATCGAGGTCCTGAAGTGTATTTTTTTTCTTGCTCATACTAAATTGTTCAAAATCGATTGTGCGATGGGCAGATATTCCTTTTCCGCTTCAATCGTACTGAAATTTACAAACAGATTCTTCTGTGGGACGATCACGGGTAATATGATGGCGTCAAGGTTTTTTAGATTCTGACGAACGGTGTAAATATTCGTAGCGCTGTGAATGCGATTGGGGAGAACCAGAATTTTAAGTTTGGGATTAAGATTGCGCGCTGGCGCAAGGTCAGTGACAGTTTGGTAGGTCACCAATAAATCATTTTGCGTTAAGCTTGTAGGCACGATCACAATGTCACTGACAAGGCAGAGCTTTTTCATACCTTCATCTGTTGTCTTTCCGGCGCTATCAACTATGATAATATCTTCGCGTCTGGTTTCCTTAATCTTAGAAAGCTCGTCCGCCACGTTGCTGTCTTGAGATCCCAATATTTCAAATCCGTTGCGCATTTCATTTGCTTTGAACAATTCCATCTTGCGAAGGGTATTCAAAGTGTAATTTGCATCTGTCTCGATCAACAGGACCTGCTTGCCCATCTGATGAAGGGTGGTGGAAAGGTTTATCGCATTTGTTGTCTTACCGGTTCCACCTTTACGGCTAATAAAGGAAATGATTTTCGCCATCCTTAAAATTAGGAAACCGAAACCTCTTAAGATCTTTCGTGTAAGGAAATCAGTGAATATGCTTAGAGTGAGCGGTTTGTGTCAAACTTTTCGAGATAGTCGGCTACACGCCTTACCATGCTCCCGCCCAAAGCGCCGTCAACGACACGATGGTCGTACGAATGTGATAGAAACATTTTATGACGAACAGCAATCACATCCCCGTAAGGTGTTTCCATAACTGCGGGCTTTTTTTGAATAGCACCGAGCGCAATGATGGCCACCTGAGGTTGAACAATAATGGGAGTTCCCATCACGTTCCCGAAAGAGCCGACGTTTGAAATGGTAAAGGTTCCTCCGGTTAATTCATCAGGCTTGAGCTTGTTATCCCGTGCGCGTTTCGCTATGTCATTTACAACTTTGGCCAATCCTGCGAGACTGTATTGATCAGCGTTCTTGATGACGGGTACGATTAGGTTACCCGTCGGCAACGCTACAGCCATTCCGATGTTGATCTCTTTCTTCTTTATGATTTTGTCACCATCGACCTGGATATTGATCATCGGGTAATCCTTGATAGCATTCACCACAGCTTCGATAAAGAAAGGCGTGTAAGTCAGCGCATCGCCGGTGCGTTTCTGAAAATCGCTTTTCACCTTGTTCCTCCAGTGAATAATCGGTGTAACATCAGCTTCTACAAACGACGTTACGTGTGGTGCGATACGTTTGGATTCTAACATACGCTCCGCGATCATCTTGCGCATCCTGTCCATTTCGATGATCTCATCTCCGGCGCTTATCGATACCGATACTTTTGATGCCGGACTATTAACGGCGACAGAGTGTTGAACAGGCTTGATCGTAGAGCCAAGTTTTCTGGTCTCTACGTAATTTAAAATATCTTTCTTCGTGATCCGTCCTTCGGATCCCGAACCTTCGATGGTTTCCAGTTCGGCCACTGTGATGTTCTCTTCCCTGGCAATATTTTTTACCAGGGGCGAAAAAAATTTGGAGCTTGACTTATAATTCTCCCCTGCGTGGTTTTTACCATTGGACTGGCTGGCAGCAAGTTCGTTTGTCAACGCCATTGCACTTTCCTTAATTGGGCTTGTACCTGTTGTTTCTTCACCGGCAGGCTCTTCGGTCTCTGTGGTTAAAACTGCGATTGCTTTCCCGACCTGAACGATCTCCCCCTTTTGGACGAGGATTTCCTTTAGTATACCTGCATGTGTTGAGGGGATCTCCGTATCTACTTTGTCGGTAGCAACTTCAAGCACCGATTCCTCTTGTTCAATCTTATCACCGGGTTTTTTTAACCAAGACAACACTGTTGCTTCCGTTATGCTTTCGCCCATCTTAGGCATAATGAGTTCGACCTGCGCCATGAGAAAGTAATTTTACAGGCAAAGGTAATATTTTTAATACATAAGTTGTTGGCATCCGATTCGTCCGGAACGAACGAGGTTTAGGGGAATTTTGCCCAGGCTGAAGCTAGCGACCGGTTGTCTGCGCACCGGCCATGCTGGTTCTGATCAAATTCAGGACTGCGTGAGAGGCAAGTTTAATATTTATCATTCTGTCTTTTGATAGCTGAAGTTTCTTAGCGACTACCTGGTGTTCGTCTGCATACCCGATCCAAACGGTTCCCACCGGTTTTTCTGGTGTCGCTCCGCCTGGTCCTGCAATCCCGCTGGTCGCGACTCCAATGTCAGTTCCAAATTTATTTCTTACGAGATATGCCATTTCACGGATGGTCTCTTCACTTACGGCTCCGAATCGCTGTAACGTTTCTGGCCTTACGCCGAGATGCTGCATCTTGATCTCGTACGCGTAGGGTATCATACTGCCCTGAAAGTAAGCCGAGCTCCCGGGAACACTGGTGATAAGATGCGACACATATCCTCCTGTACAGCTTTCAGCGATGGAGAGCGTTAATTTTTTTTCCAACAATTTTTTTCCAATAACTACTTCAAGGGGCTGATCCTCCAACGCAAAGATGAATTCGCCTACCAGCGTCTGTAGCTTTTTGGTTAACACGTCTGTTTCAGATCTTAAACTATCCATCGAACTTCCGATACCCGTAAGACGTAACTTTACTTCACCAAGGCCTGGCAGGTAAGCGAGCCTGATGTGAGGTGGCAGCGATCTTTCCCAGTCCACAATTTTTTCCGCAAGAAACGATTCGCCAATTCCAATGGTCCTGATAATCTGATGATGAATAACCGGTGTCAGAAATGTTTGTTTGAGTTTCGGCACAATCAGGTCGGTCATCATTAATTTCATTTCATGAGGAACGCCAGGCATCGAAACAAAAACTTTTTTGTTTCGCTCGAACCACATCCCGGGGGCTGTTCCGACTTTGTTGGTGATTTTTTCACAGCACTCCGGCAGGAAAGCCTGCTGCCGGTTTACTTCGGTCAATTCCCTTCCCCTGCTTTTAAAAAAGTCCGTAACCTCTGCCAGCGCTTCTTCATTCAGTTTCAGGCCACATTTAAAATATTTCGCCAAACAGGGCTTCGTAAGGTCGTCGCTGGTTGGCCCCAGTCCCCCCGTTATTAGGACAATATCGGCGCGCTGTTCAGCTTCAGCAAAGGCGGTAAGGATTTCATCCTCCTGATCCCCCACGCTTGTTTTGCGAATTACTTTTACTCCTGCCTGCGTGAGTGCCACGCTCATCCACTGAGCATTGGTATCGACAATTTGCCCGTAGAGAAGTTCGTCTCCTATCGTTAGAAGTTCGGCGGTTATCGTAATCATCTTCAAGTATAAAAAATTTTATCGACCATCCAACGTTATGGGTTGCCATACGGTCTTACCCATTGAACACACTTAATACCCTATGAACACAAAAGAAACGGGCGAGAGCCAAGTACTCACGAAACTCTTCTGTATTGTTGTCTTTGCCTTCCTGGCGTTTTCCTGCGATGTTCTCGAATCGGATCCGGACGTTCTTGAGCCAAAAACGAGTATCACAGGGGAAGAAATTTATGTCTTGGCGAATAGTCCCACGATCGTAGACTTAAATGCCAAGCTTCAATCCAATACCCCCGTGAGAATAGCGCTCACTTCTGAAGCGCGGCACGGTGAAATAAGCGACCTCGGTAAAGGGCTGCTGCAATACTCCCCTTCGGTTGGAAATTCCCGGGGCCGCGATGGTTTTGAATTTACCGTTTACTCCCTCGATAACGAGGTGATTAAGCGCGACAGCGTCGTCATAATCATCGAAACGGACTCTACCAATCTGCCTTGTAATATTTATCCCGCACCCGATTATATGTATGGCGTGGACCGCAGTCCCGTGGTAATAGATGTTCTCGCTAATGACATAATTTGTGGCGGACAGGCCGCGCTTTCCATTTTTAAACCTGTTGAAGCTTTTCCGCCCTATTTCGGTCAGGCTGAAGTCGTTGACAACAAGATCAGGTATACCCCCGCTTCAACCTTTGACGGTGCTGACAAAATTGTTTACAAGATATCCCTTGGCAATGATACAGCACGGACAGCCTATGGGATCGTTTATATAACCGGCGACTCGGTATGTTCATTCAGACTTGCCAACGACTCATTTGTTGTCGGTGAACGGGCGCTGGACAGCCTGATGACGCTTCCGGTTTTTCAGAATGATTCAATGTGTGAGGTCCTAAGCGCATACCGGGTAAACATAAAATCTGCCCCCCTCCATGGCAAGGCTTCAATGGCTCCGAACGGTATTAACTATAAAGTGCCGTCGACCGTAAGCTTCCCCTTCTTGGATTCCTTCACTTACGAGGTATGCATGGATGCAACCTGTAAGACTGCACGTGTGGATATTGAACTTAAGAAAGACTCGTTGTGCATTGTCCGTGCTATGGCCGACTCCTTCGATATTTCCGATTACAATACGTCACAGGTCTATTTGGATGTGTTACGAAATGATTCTACCTGCAGCAATGTGAATGATTTAAGAATCACCACGGGGCCGATGCATGGCACCGCGGGCATCGCGAATAAAACGATCACGTATAAGGGAAGCGTTACAGCGCAAAAAAATGATTCGCTCAGTTATGAAATTTGTAACGGTGGAGCATGCAGTACTGCGGTAGTATACATTAAGCGAGCCAAATAACGAACGCAACTGCATGTTGAGAGCGAGGATCAATGTTTGATGCGTAGCTACTACGATATCTTTGAGCAATGTAAAAAAGGGGATGCGAAGGCTCAACGCATCCTCTATGATCTTTTTAAAGGAAAGCTCATGGGCCTGTGCCGGCGTTATACGCAAAGCAGGGAGGAAGCACAGGATGTTCTCCAGGAAGCCTTTATCAGGATATTCACACATTTTCATCAGCTAAAGTCATCTGATAAATTGGAGGGTTGGATGAAATCGATAACGGTCAGAACGGCTATCAATTACTATCACAAGGGAAAGGGAAGGGCATTGATGTTTTCAGACATTGAGAACCTTGCGGCTCAGCCAACAGCTGAAGAGGCCTCATTGCAGGCTTTTACGGATGAACATTTGATCGCACTGGTCAACGCCCTGCCTGATGGTTGCAGGATCGTCTTCAACATGTTTGCCATAGAAGGCTACAGCCACGCGGAAATTGCTGATATGCTGCATATCTCGGAAGGGACTTCGCGATCTCAATTTTATCACGCGAAGTATTTGTTAAAGGAACGATTGAATTGTCAGAACTTGATTCATTATTATGAAAAATTTTCCTGAGCACGACCAATTCGACGAGTTGGAGAAACGCCTTCAAAATTATACCGAACCGCCAGATGATCTGGTGTGGAAAAATATTGATGCGGCGTTAAGACCCCAAAGGACAACCGTACTGCTGCCATGGGTTGATTATTTTGCCTCTGCAATGGCGGTGTTCCTTTTGGTATTTTTCCTTCCCGCAGAGCAGGCCGGCCAGACGGAAAGAAAGTCTGAAGTTATAAAAGAACAATCACCTGTGACTCGGAATAAAAGCAACGATTTTTCTTCACAAGTTCAGGAAAAACAAAAGAACAACGACGTAAATGTTTTAAAGGACGCGGTCGACAAACCTTTACGTGAAAATAAAGTCGTGTGGAGCCGGACCAATCCAAAAATCATTGACACGCTCAGGGCAGTCGAGGAAAGTAAAACACAAGAATTAATACGATCAGAAGCAGCTCGGGCAATCGATCATGAAGAAGCCCGAAGTGGAATGAGTGACGAAGGTGTATTGCTTTTGAACGCAGGAGAATTGCACATTGATTCTGCTGCCCGCGATCAGAAGGGTACAGACAAAGAGACCCGTATCCCTAAACGAAGGCCAGCGTTTTATGCGAATATTACCCCATCCCTTTCTTTTCAGAAGGCCATTCCGATTGCCAGTGATGAGGTTGTCGTTCATGAGTTATCCGATGTTTCAATCTTGTCTGCGGAACGTTTTGGTATCAGTCTGGATGCGGGTATTCAGGGATTCATCAACAAGCGATTGGAATACTACGGTGGCGTGTCCATTTACCACCAGCATCAAACATTGGAGTATTCATATCAAAAGGACAGTCAGGTGGAGGTTGAATCTTCGGGAGACAATAGCTATACGGTTACTCCTAAATATTCCATGGGAAAGGTTAATTATGAAATGTTAAACGTGGGTGTACAGGCAGGCCTCCTTTATAAATTATATGGCAAGAATCCAAGTCATAAGATAGGCGGAGGTCTCAGCTACCAACAGGGTTTCCGAAAGGGGAATTCTGAGGATTATCAAAATTCGGAATCGAGCTACCTGTCTTACCAGTTGTTCTATCGCAGTGAAGTCCGGGTCGGGGCGCGCGTCAGAGTGTTTATACAGCCAACTTTTTTGCAATCCTTTCAGGTTCGTGAAAAACTGGATGCACCGTTTAACTTGAAGCCATACCGTGCGGGAATTGGATTTGGAATAATCTATGATTTCTAATAACATACATGGTCCCGCCAAGCTTGCTTTATTAAGGGCAGGTGAAATGATGGACTTTTTCTACCTTCGCCCGTATGAAGAAGATCTGTATATTTTTTTGTGCCGCTTTGATATCGGCCTGCAGCAGTACGCAAATCAGTCAAACGCTTGGAGAAGTAAATAAAGCGATTGAGCTGGAACAGCCGCTGACAACGGGTGAGGTGAGCGAAGGCTTAAAGGAAGCTTTGATAAAGGGAATTTCCACCGGATCCGATTTGGCCTCCCGCGTTGATGGGTATTTTAAGAACCCTGAGATCAAAATTCCATTTCCCCCCGAGGTAAAAAAAGTGGAAGACAAGCTGCGGCAGATCGGGTTAAGCAACGAGGTGGATAAATTTATTCTTGCGCTTAACCGTGGGGCTGAAGAAGCTGCCAGGGAAGCGAAGCCAATTTTTATTACCGCTATTAAATCGATGACGATCCAGGACGCCTGGGGAATTTTGCAAGGTGATCCGGACGCTGCAACACAGTACTTGAAGCGAACTACCTCCGCCCAGCTTAGGGAAAAGTTCAAACCCGTAATTCAAAATGCGTTGAATAAAGTTAATGCAACAAAATATTACGGCGACATCGTAAATACGTACAATCAAATCCCTTTTGTCCAGGATGTCAATCCAGATCTAAACGAATACGCAACGGAAAAAGCAATGGAGGGATTGTTTGTCATGATCGCAAAGGAAGAAAAGAATATTCGCGAAAATCCAGGAGCAAGAACCACAGAATTGCTGAAAAGGGTGTTTCGCGGGCAATAGCGGTGACGACCTCTATTCGTTTCGGATAGAATCTATGGGGTTCCGAAGAGCGGCTTTCACTGCTTCAAATCCGATCGTCACTCCGGCGATGGTAATGGCTGCGAAGCCTGCCAAAATAAAAATGGTGGCATCAACTTCAATTTTGTAAGCAAAATTTTCCAGCCACTTGGTCATGACATAATAGCCCACCGGTACAGCTATCAAAATTGCTATGAAAATAAGTTTTAGAAAATCGAACGAAAGTATGCTCACGATTTGATTTACATTCGCGCCAAAAACTTTACGGATGCCAATTTCTTTTAATTTCCGCTCGGCGGTGAAAATTGAAAGACCATAAAGTCCAAGGCACGACAGCACAATGGCGATGGTCGTAAATATTGCTATAACTGCAAAAACCCGTTGGTCGGCCTCATACTGTTTTTTGATGCTGTCGGTGAGGATGGAGTATTCAAAGACAGAATTTGGCATGAGTTCCTTCCAAATATTCTTCAAGGCAGCAACTGTTTGATCGAAGTTTGATGCTCTCATGGCAATGCAAAGTGCGCTGTAATCCATCATTTGAGATAATGGAAGAATGAACATCATTGGGGCAACGCTTTTGTGCATGGAGAATTGATGAAAATCCTGAACAACACCAACAATTTCAAATTCGAGATGCTGACCATTTAACTCGACGTGCAATTTTGTTCCGACTGCCTCAGCTAGGTCAATGTTGTTTTCCCGGAGACTTTGCTCATTAACAACAATTCTTGTGAGCGGAACCAGAAAGCCAGACGCGTCTGTCTCCATGTTTAAATTTCGACCCTGCAGCAATTTTACGCCAAGCATATCGAAATAGTCTTCATCAATGCTGATCCAAAAGTGGGCCACGGCACTTTCTGCCGCAGCACCGTCGCGATAGAGTGGCAAATTACGGACAGTGGGGGTGGCCGGCAACGCCGACGAGGCTGATACCTCAGAAACGCCCGACAATTCCTTAAATCTCGCTTTCAAATTCTCGATTCCTAGTTTTGCCTCACCGGTTTGAATCGGTATCGTGATCTTATATTCAGGATTGAAGCCCAAGGGCTTGCTTTGAACAAACCGGATTTGTTTTTCGATGATCAGGATCGCCGAAATAAGTGTGATTGAGATCACAAATTGAAAAACGACAAGGCTTTTGCGCAGCAATGACGTCGAACTGGGGCTGCTATATTTCTCCTTCAGTACCCGGGCCGGCTGAAAGCCAGACAAAAAAAACGCTGGATAGCTCCCTGATAAAACACCAGTAGCAAAAGCAATACCGCCAAGCATCGCGAGAATGAATCCAATATTTTCGGCGTTGATGGAAAGACTTTTCTGCGTGATCGAATTGAAAATCGGCAGCGTAAGCTCAACGAACACAACTGATAGCAATACGGCAATGAACGTTATCAAGAGAGACTCACCCAGAAACTGCCGGACCAACACTGTTCGGCTGGCTCCCAAAGACTTTCGAACGCCAACCTCACCTGCCCGCTGAAAGGCCTTGGCCGTCGTAAGGTTGATAAAATTGATGCAGGCAATTAATAAAATGAATACGCCAATTGACCCGACGATATACACGGATGAAATATTTCCGCTGGGACCAATGTCGGTAAGAGGTGTCGAGCGTGAAAATTCCTGGGCAGAATACAGGTGCATGTCCTTTAATGGCTGAAGCCCCGGAGTATTGATGAAACCCATCGCCTTGAGCTCTTTGGCACCATGCTTTTCCATCAGGGCGGGCATTTTGGCTTTCAGGGCATCAGCAGAAACGCCTGGCTTAAGTTGTATGAAAGAAAAAATAAAAGTTTGAGCCCAACTCCCAATGCCATCAATTACTTTGCCCCATCCCTTGTTGTTCATTC
>DASUTP010000540.1:0-4424 GCA_036374515.1 Chryseolinea sp.
GATTGGCGGGACAGTGGTGGAGGTAAGTGGATGGGAGGGGGTTGAGCGTTATGTCCGCGATCAGTATCAAGGATTGAGCCGGATAATTTCTACGATTCCGGAACTTTCCTGGTTTATCCCGGCCCTTTCAGATGATCCACATGCTTTTGAGAACGTTGATCTTTCAGTTTTAAGAGGACACTTTGCAGTTGCTGAGAACGGCGCCGTGTGGATCACGGATCAACTCATGGGAGATCGGTCCATCCCTTTTATATCTCAGCATCTTGCCCTGGTAATTGACAGGAAGGATATTGTCCACACACTTGTCGAAGCTTATGAGAGAATGGGCTCGCATCACTATGACTATGGGACATTCATCGCTGGTCCTTCTAAAACGGCCGATATTGAACAATCCTTGGTGCTCGGCGCCCATGGTCCGAAAAGCATGGTCGTTTTCCTTATGACATAGTCTTAGGTTTTGCGCGGACGTTTTTAATTCCCACTACTAGTGGTATGTCTGTTAAACATTAATTCATCATTTTGATGTGAATAAAGTTTACTGTTCAAAATGAGAATAACAGGCTTGATCGCACTGGCGATGACCAGTTTTACACTTCTCGCTCAAACCCCAGCAAATCACCAAAACGACAACGCTGAGGATTTTGAAAACCTTCCGGCGCTTCAATGGAAGTTTGCAACAAATGCTCCGATTTTTGGAAGTCCGCTGGTCGCCGACGGTATTGTTTACATAGGAAGTTTGGACAGCTCGCTGTATGCTATCGAAATGTCTTCGGGAAAATTAAAGTGGAAATTAAGAACCGGTGGCGAAATTCGGTCAACGGTATGCCTGAGCGGCGACAAATTATTTTTATATAGCGGCGATGCGACATTGTATTCCATTAACCGTGTTTCCGGCAAAGTAGTGTGGACCTTTAAGACCAAAGGTGGCGTCCTGGGCGACCGTAGATATGACTTTGCGGATTACTTTCAATCGTCGCCCGTCGCTTTTAAGAACAGGATTTATTTTGGAGCGGGTGACGGCCGTGTTTACGCTGTCAATGCCAGCGACGGAACGCTTCTTTGGAATTTTAAGTCGCAAGGTATTATGCACACAACGCCTACGTTATACAAAGACCGTTTGTTCATTGGGTCTTTCGATGGAAATCTATACGCGTTACAGGCGGAAACAGGGGATTTGTTGTGGAAGTTTAAGACGGTAGGCCATCGTTATTTTCCCGACGGTGAAATTCAGGGGTCACCCGTAGTCGCAAACGACTTGGTATACTTCGGCGCACGCGATTATAATTTATATGCCATCGATGTTTATGGAGGCTATTCTCATTGGAACAAGTCGTTTCCGTTTGGATGGGCAATGGCGGTCACACCCGGAGACTCCGTTGTCTACGTGGGCACGTCGGATGATCGCGTACTGGTCGCATTGGACGGCAAATCCGGAATGGAATTATGGCGTACCGATGTAAAATTTAACGTCTTTGGACCTTGCGTCACGACTCCGACAATGGCCTATGTGGGCACACTGATGGGGAAATTGTTTGGCATAAACTTAAAAAACGGCAGTATGAAATGGGTGTTTACTACCCCGGGTTATCAAAAGAACCATCTTAAATATTTCAAGGCCGACGACTCGTTTAGGGATGACATTTCGAACCTAATTAAAACGCCCGCTGATTTTATCGGAATGGAATATTCCCTGGGAGCAATCTTTTCATCTCCTGCGATCTCCAACGGTCAGATTGTTTTTGGCAGTACCGATGGAACGGTGTACTGCTTAAAGAAATGAAGCCGTCAGGTTTAAAAACTTTTACTGAACGCCTGCAGTTTTGCTATTTTTAGCTCCATTGCTATATCTTGTGCCGGGGACTGATCACGGGGCCAAAACCAATCTTTATGAGATACGCTACGCTTTTATTCATCGTTTTTGTTAAGACTTCTAACTTGATTGCACAGCAGGCCATCGTGCCGTCTGAAAATTTAGTGGTGGAAGGAATTCCCGCCATACCTGGCGACCTCATTCAAGAGGTAAAAAATTATACGGAATACCGTGCAGCATCCTTTGCAGCCTGGCATCCGCAAAAAAGAGAAATGTTAATATCTACCCGTTTTGCGAACACCAACCAGCTTCATTATGTAAAAATGCCCGGAGGCGATCGCAAACAAATTACTTTTTTCGATGAGCCGATCACCTCGGCAACCTTTGAACCCAACAAGGGAGATTATTTTCTTTTTCTAAAAGACATTGGCGGAAACGAGTTCTCCCAGATTTATAGATACGATTTGCTGACCAGGCAATCGACGTTGTTGACAGATGGAAAACGGTCGCAAAACGGAGGTATAGATTGGAGTAATAAGGGTGATAGAATTGCATACGGATCAACAAAGCGAAATGGCCAGGATAGAGATATTTACATACTCGATCCGTTAGATGCCTCTTCTAACCGAATGGTGGTGGAAAATACCGGAGGCGGTTGGGGAGTGGCTGATTGGTCGGGAGACGATTCTAAATTATTGGTCGAAGAGTTTGTTTCAATTAATGAATCGAGATTATATCAGGTAGACGTCGCCGCCGGCACTAAAAACAGGCTCCTTCCGGAAAAGGACGAACGTGCGACATACAACGGCATTGCCTATGCGAAGGACAACAAGGGGATTTATTTAACAACTAACAAAGGGAGCGAGTTTAACAGGCTTGCTTACTTCGATTTCCCAACCAAGAACCTAACCTTCCTTTCAACGTCCATTCCCTGGAATGTGGAAGCCGCCGCGTTATCTAAGGACAAGACCATGCTGGCGTTTGTGACCAATGAAGAAGGATTGTCAAAACTCTACGTATTGTCGACAAGTACCAATCAGTTTACCCCGATTACAAATATTGCGCCCGGTGTAATCGCAGGGATAACGTGGTCAGCTGATTCTAATTCGCTTGGAATTACTTTATCCGGGTATAACGCTTCGTCTGATGTATACGAGTATAGTATTCAGAAAAAACAATTTATCCGTTGGACCGAAAGTGAGCTTGGTGGAATAGACATCTCCGGCTTACAGGAACCGATCCTGATTTCCTGGAAATCACTTGACGGAAAATCCATATCAGGATACTTGTATAAGGCGCCCGCGAAGTTTGAGGGGAAAAGGCCCGTGATCATCAACATACATGGCGGTCCGGAAGGGCAATCTCGCCCGATTTTTCTGGGGCGATCTGTTTATTTTCTCAATGAGCTGGGTATCTCCATCATCTATCCCAATGTGCGGGGCTCCACAGGTTATGGCAAGTCGTTTGTTGATTTAGACAATGGTATGAAACGGGAGGAATCTGTCAGGGACATCGGTGCACTGCTCGACTGGATAGCAAAGCAACCCGACCTTGACAAAGATCGCATCATGATTACAGGGGGCAGCTACGGTGGTTACATGACGTTGGCCGCCTCTTATTTATTTAGCGACCAGATACGCTGCGCGCTGGAAGTGGTTGGCATTTCAAATTTCAATACGTTCATGAAAAATACGGAAGCGTACCGGAGAGACTTAAGGCGTGCGGAGTATGGAGATGAACGAGACCCGAAAATGGCTGCTTATTTTGAGTCCATCGCTCCATTGAACCATACGGATAAGATCAAGAAGCCGTTGTTTATTATACAGGGCGGTAACGATCCACGGGTTCCCTATACGGAATCGATTCAAATGAAGGACAAGATCAAGCAAAATGGTGGTACTGTGTGGTTCTTAATGGCCAAAGATGAAGGGCATGGCTTCAGAAAAAAGAATAATGTTGACTTTCAGTTTTATTCAACAATAGAATTTGTCAAGCAATTTTTGCTGAATTAGGGCAGCTGTTCACGGGTATCGTTTAAAGTCAATTGTACTACATCGATGTGTTTAACCTGTTTCGGGAAAAACAATTGTCACGTCATCTTCTCCATAAGGATAGCCGGTGCACGTTAAAATCCTGCCGCGTTCCAGCTCGCGATCCAACAACACTTCATTGTAAGAGTGCCACACCTTTCCCTTAACGCAGGTGGCCGAGCAGGTTCCACATTTTCCCGCTTCGCAGCTATAAGGAAGCATGATATTTTGCCGTTTCGCCGCTTCCAGAATAGTTTGAGGATATTGAACACGGAGTTGATATTTCTTACCCTCGAAGGTGACTTCAACTTTGTGCATTTCCACGTCCGGGGGTAGCTCCTTGATCACGGGCTTTTCTGTGCTGAAATTTTCCTTTCTGATATTGTCTTTTGGTATGCCCTCCGTCAGCAAGGTTATAGTAGCCATTTGCATGTATTTGAAAGGACCGCAGAGATAAAAAAGGGCATTTTCTTTCCTTATGATCCGCTCCTGAACATAGTGGGAAATGAGCATCTTATTCAGCCGTGCCTTGAGCAGGTCCTGGGAGTCGCTGAACAGGAATTGCACAAGCAGCTGTTCTGGGA
>DASUTP010000541.1:0-3077 GCA_036374515.1 Chryseolinea sp.
CTCTGCGTACACTTGAGGTGAGGCTATTTCGGGAAAATTAGTATCAATTCCCTTTTGAGTAATCCGCTTGCTAATGGTGTACGCCTCCATCAAATTGCTGTCTAACGGTTGACATAGCGCTAATACATCGTCTTCATTCAAATTGGAGTTGAGCCAATCTCGCTCATATTCTCTGGGAATGATCACGGGCATTCTTTTTTTGCTGTTATGAATTTTCTCCATCAAAGAATTTGCCTTAGTAGTGCAAACAGTGTAACTGTTGTAATATGTATCGTTGCTTTTGTCCTTCCAGCTTGCGTATAAACCCGCTATTGAAAAGGTAGGTTGATCCTTCAGGAAAACGTAATAAGGAATTTTCAATTTGCCCTTGGCATCCATCCACCTCCACTCATAAAATCCACTACAAGGGATCAGACATCGCTTATTTTCTTTTGCAGCATCCCTGAAAGATGGCTTATCGTACATTTCCTCACTAATACAATTCAAAGTGCTTACCCTAAGCCTGAATGCTTCCTGACTTGACTTCACCCACCAGGGAACCAAGCCCCAATGCATTAACGACAACTCGTCTGGTCTGCCGGCCGCAACTATTGGCCCTTCTTTAAAATCAAAACCATTCTCATGATGCTGAGGAATATAGCTTTCAAACATCGCGTTGTTAAATTTTACTCTGTAGTATTCCGCCACCTCCGCGGATGTTAACCGTTGTGCCTTATGGTAACACATATATATATAACTAAATTTTAATCCTTTATGCCATTCGACATCTTATATGACTGGCTATTGTTAACCGATAAAATCCCCGAGACACAGACAGACATTTCTGTTCAAGCGAGTATTTTGATTCGGCGCGAACGAAAAGATACATAAACGCAAAAAAGAATCCCAATCTTTTTTGCTTGTGCTGGAACATAGTGCGAGTCTAATTAGGCGGAGATAGATTTCATCCATCCGTTGACAATAACGCGGCTACCGAATGCAGTTAGTGATTAGGACGTAATTTCGGGCACAGGTATCGGCTTGACACTACAGGTACGGACACTCTCTTTCTGATCATGAACAACTTTGATGATTGAACAAGTGATCTGAGTCTCTCAAGTTCTCTTAATAATTTAGTACCTGTATGATCGTCCACGCTCCATACCTTATCCCTTTCAGTTCTAGCCTATCAGTATTTGAATACTGCGTGCAGAAAAAAGCTTGAATAATGGCAATTAATCATTTACCACATGGAGAAAAAATGTGAGCTCCCAGAATAATCGCATAGCGACTTCGATTTCGTTCTTTGGTTGAAAACTTAAACACGCGTCGGCAAGAAATCACTTGGTTACTTTGCGGGAAACAATCCCGGTAGTTCATTAACTATTTGACCTTGTAATTCTTTTCCTGGCTTGCGTCACCGCTCCCGCTGTAGACTGTCACCTTCGGATAGGGATACAGCGGCCTGGTTGCAATCACCTTACCTTGCGACAGCTTCGAACTCACGATGCGCTCAGGACTTTTGTTCTCTTCAACCCATGCCTGGATGACTCCTAGCCAATCCACATTGTCACAACCAGTTCCGCCCCCGCAGTGCAACACCCCGGGTAGCAGGTACAGTCTGACATTGGCAGGAAGGTCTTTATCCCTTTGCATGGCCGCCTCATAATGTTCGATAGTAGAATAAGCAGATATCGACGGATCATTCCATCCGTGATAGATGATCATTTTACCGTTGTTCTTCTTGAATTCACTGTAGTCTGTTTGTGTGGCATCCAAGAACGAGGCGGCAAATCGGGTATCCTTAACGTAATTGCTGAAACTGTAACGAGAATAATCCCACGTATCGTCATTGAACACAAGATACTTGTACATCCCGGTGCCGATTTGAAAGCTAAGACTTGGTTGCCGCGTTCCGGCGATCCACGAATCCCATTCCATGTCTGCCTCCAGTCCCACCGGAAAACCGGGATAAATCACTTTCCCGTTAACCACTAACGGTTCGTATACAGCTTTCAATACACCAAGTTGTTCTTTTGTAAAACAAGCAGCGCCTGCTTTGTTATTTGCGCATAGTGGAAGCGTCGATAGATCGAATTTGCAGTCACGGGGATCGTTAATGATCCTATCGACCAGGCCGTCAAGCTTATCGCATTGTTTCATTGAATATTCCCCTAATAATTTCAAGTTATCGGAAGTTAACACCGGCGACATAGATTTTGGGTCAGGATAATTTTTTTGACTGATTTGAATAAATTTTGCTCCAATTGCGGGCCAGCTATACGCAGGCGCCCCCGCCACGATACCGTCAAAGTCCTGTGGGTAAAACTGCGCTTCGACCATTGCCTGCCCTCCTCCACGCGAGCATCCTAGAAAGTAGGAGTATGTTGGCTCCTTACAGTAGTATGCATTTATGATAGCCTTCGATACAACGGTGGTCCGGTGAACGGCAAGCCTTCCAAAATTGATCTGCCTTTCCATGTTATTTATTGCCCATTCCGCTGTGAACGGCATGCCCGAATGACCGGTATCTGTTCCTGCGGTCGAATATCCGTCGTTAACACTTTCCCGGAAACCATTGTGGATGGCACCAACAAAACCTCCGCCTCCGGACATGAGAAACCTTTCATTCCATTGTTGCGGCATAAGGATTTCGAAATTGATCTCGGTGCTGATTTTTCCAATCACTCTGCAAAATGGTTTGGTAATTATAGCAGCTGAAAGCCAGGGCTCCGGAACGATGAGCGAGTCCTTTTCTTTTGATTCAGCGCTAACTATTGTAACATCAGGCAGTTTAAGATCTTTCAATTTTTCGCAAGGGTGACACGGCGACTGGCATATTGCATTAAAAGAAAATGACAATAGCAGCGAGAATGTTAAAGTAGTGAGGGTTTTCATATGTTTAGGTTAGGGGGCGCGTCGAAATCTACCACTGAATTTAATCAAATTGCTTACAAAAGTCCAGGCCATAAAATGGTCTGTCATGATTCGCTTGACTGATCCCTTTTTGCTACGGGCCCTGGTGAAGGTGGCAAGCAAACGGTGATAGGTAATCGGTATGTTAGTTAGTAAAAGGTAACCGGTATTATGGGTATTTG
>DASUTP010000542.1:0-10625 GCA_036374515.1 Chryseolinea sp.
AGCAAATGTCCGCACGCGGCAGCTCATTGAAGTTTTAGGACTGGACAAACTTAACCCGGTGAATGATCCGCAAAAGGACGGCAATTTCGATTTCATCGAAGGCATTACCATCAATACGTCCACTGGCATGATCATTTTTCCCACGCTGAAGCCGTTCAGCGAGGGGCTGCGGCAAGCCTTCCGCGGAGAATCGAACGAAAGTTTTCTCATTCAAAAATATTCGTACGATACGCTTTACAACACCACAAAGGCGGACGCCGAATTGTTTGCCACGAAAAATAAGTTTTACATCAAAGGACTTTATAATGCCGGCTCATCCAAAGAAATTTTAATTCCAGGTTTTGGTGTTTCTCAGGGATCCGTAAAAGTTTTCGCCGGGGGACTTCCGCTGGTAGAAGGAAGCGACTTTGTTGTTGACTACACATTTTCCAAGGTGACCATCCTCAACGACCAGATCCTTAGTTCGGGAAAACAAATTGAGGTGAAATACGAACAGTCCGATCCGTTCGCTTTTCAAACGAGAAGTTTGCTGGGAACACGCTTCGACTATCACCTGAACGACGACGTCAACCTGGGAGGAACTGTACTTTATTATAATGAACGGCCGCTGATAAGCCGCAACCAGATCGGAACGGAACCGGCAAGAAATTTACAATACGGCGTGGACTTTAACGTGAACAAAAAAAGCCGCATGCTGACAAAGATCGTGGATGCGATACCTTTTCTTCAAACCAAAGAACAATCGACGATAAACTTTACCGGGGAATTTGCTCAATTGCTTCCCGGTACCTCAAACGTTGTGGATGGTGAAGGTACTGCCTATATCGATGACTTCGAAAACTCCGCGACTCCGTATTCGTTAATGAGTCCGGCGGGTTGGAAGCTTGCCTCTACGCCCAAGACGGAGGACAATCGTTTTGATCCGAGCGCGCAGGCAAGCAATGATGTGCGGGCGGGTTATAAGCGGGCAAAACTCGCTTGGTACCAGGTAGACAATCAACTCTATCGGAACGTTGGCAGGTTTAAGCCTGACAATATCACCACGGAAGATTTGAAAATGCACTACAGCCGGGCCGTTGGACCTCAGGAAATTTTTCCGTTCCGGCAGCTTCAACAAGGTATTTTCTTTGAACAGATCTTTGATGTCGCTTATTATCCAAGGGAACGAGGACAATACAACTACAATCCCAGCCTTGATAACAATGGCTTCCTGACCGATCCTCAGGCAAACTGGGGCGGTATCACCAACGCTATTGAAACAGAAGTTGATTTTGACAAGGCGAATATCGAGTACATAGAATTCTGGCTCTTAAATCCATTTATCAACACACAATACGGTGTGGTCGATGACGGGATTAACCCGCCGCGTCCTAACACAACCGGAGGAAAACTGATCTTTCAACTGGGGAGTATTTCCGAAGATCTGGCACGCGATGGCAAGCATGCCTTTGAAAACGGTTTGCCACCAGACGGTACGTTGGACGCTGGCGCTGCGAAAAATAATTGGGGCTATGTCTCAACACAATCGTACCTGATCGGAGCTTTTGATAATTCGACAACAGCCAGGGCGAATCAAGATGTTGGGATCGACGGGCTTCCTACCGACAAGGAAGTAACCTTCTTTGCAGAGACGCCACAAAGTTTCTTGAATACCGTTAACCCCGCAGCGCGTCCGATTGTTGAGCTCGATCCTTCGGCGGATAATTTCACTCACTGGCTCAACAGTGAGTATGACGCCGCCGATGCAAAGATCCTCGAACGCTACAAACAGATGAACGGGCAAGACAGCAACTCGCCCATTATCACGGGCGATGATGCCGTAGCTCAATCAGGGAGCACCATTCCAGACAATGAAGATCTGAATGCCGATAATACTTTAACGGAACTGGAGGAGTATTATGAATACGACATGGACCTCCTTCCCAACCAGCTGAGAATCGGATCGGAATATATCGTAGACCACATTCAAACAGACGACCAGGGCAGGCTGCCGGAAAAAGTGGACTGGTATCTGTTCAGGATTCCGGTAAGAGAATTTGAAAATCGCTTTGGCGCCATTGACGGCTTCAAATCTATTAAATACGTACGGATGTTATTGACGGGGTTCCGTGATCCCGTCGTGCTTCGTTTTGCAAATTTCAGAATGGTGGGAAGCCGCTGGAGACGTTATACAGATAATCTTCGCGAGGGTGCGTTGGTGCCTGACCCGGAACCAGGGGCGGATAACTTCACCGTTAATGTTGTTAACCTTGAAGAGAACGGAGCAGGAGATGACAACAAGTCGCCGTACGTAATTCCTCCCGGCGTAGAGCGCGACCGTGATAACACCTCTTCTGTGCCGCGCCTCCTCAACGAACAATCGATACAGGTATGTATTGATGAACTTGAAGACGGCGATGCCCGCGCCGTTTACAAGAATCTTTCAATGGATCTGTTCAACTATGGACGCGTAAAGATGTTCTTCCATGCCAACAGTGAATCGGAGGATGACGACATGACGGTCTTTTTGCGGATGGGTACCGACTTCGACCAAAACTATTATGAGATTGAAATCCCCCTGAAGATATCGCCGTTGGGGAGCGCCAATGAGCGGGATGTCTGGCCAGAGGAAAATGAAATCGATCTCGCGCTGTCGGAGTTATTTGCCCTTAAAGCAGCCCGCGACCGGGAAGGTTTTCCACTCACCGAGCTTTATCCGCGCGAAGGGCCAAAGGAATCCGGCCGACATCGATTAAGGATTTTTGGAAGACCTGATTTGAGCAGCGTGCAGGTTTTGATGATCGGTGTCCGAAATCCGAAGACCGACGACAAGCAGCTGCATTCAGTGTGTATCTGGGCGAATGAATTACGGGTCACCGATTTTGACCGGACTGCAGGATGGGCCGTCAGTTCTACATTAAGCGCGAAGCTGGCGGACTTTGCAACAGTCACCGGCGCCTTCCGTCATACGACTTTTGGTTTTGGCGCCGTTAGCTCCAAGATCTTCGAAAGAACACGCGACGAGACTACCGCATATGATGTTTCTGCAAGCGTCAACGTGGATAAATTGCTTCCGGGAAATACGGGAATCAAGATACCCATGTTCATCGGGTACGAGAATACAACCATCAATCCCAAATTTGATCCGGCCAATCCCGACTTGCGGATCGATGCGGCGCTGTCTTCATTTAACAGCGAAGGCGAGAAAGAAAATTACCTGAAGCTTATACGAGATCAGACCACCCGGAAGAGCTTTAATCTCACGAATGTGCGGAAAGTGAAGGTTAACCCTGAAGCGAAACCCCACATCTGGGACGTCGAAAACCTGTCGTTTAGTTACGCCTATAGCGAAGCGCTAAGAACAAATTTTACGATCCAGGAACAGCTGTTGAAACAATACAAAGGCTCTGTCGCTTATGCATTTTCGCCTAAGGCTACCGGTATAGAACCTTTCAAGAATTCTACTGTACTGGGGTCGCCGTGGCTGAAATTGATCAAGGATTTTAACTTCAGTTTAATGCCCAGCAGCCTCGGTGTTCGTTTGGATCTGGATCGATCCTTCGGAAAGAACGTCTATCGGAATGACAACTTCATCTCGGACCCGAATTACCTGAAGTATTTTACATTCAACCGGCAGTACAATATCCGCTGGAATTTTTCTAAGAATTTGTCTTTCGATTATTCTGCAAGGGCCTATGCCATCATAGATGAGCCTGATGGGGAGGGAGATTCTGTAAAAACGGAAATCATCAAGAACCTGAAAAAATTTGGCCGGATGAAAAATTTCGATCAGAACCTGACGCTGAACTATACCCTTCCCCTCGACAAAATTCCCGCAACTGACTGGCTGGGCGCGGATTACCGTTACCAGATCCGGTACGAGTGGAGAGCGGGGCCGTTGGATCAGCCTGACCGTGACGATGTGATTGTCGGCTTACCAGATGAGTTTGATTTTAAAAACGTTATTCAAAACAGCCGTGACCAGAATTTTTCGGGGAGGATCGATATGGTCAAATTATACAACAAAGTAAAATTTTTAAAGGACTTGAATACGCCCCCCAGGCCGCCGACCCGAACATCGACCAATCCAAGGGTACAGCAGCCTCCCGATACTGTAAAGAGTATGCCAGGGGTTGCTAAAGGATTGCTAAGGCTGCTGATGTCGCTTCGGGGCATCAATGGTACCTATCAGCTGACGGAAGGAACACTGTTGCCGGGCTTTACGCCCAATCCGAAATATTTTGGCATGGACGAAGGTTGGAATGCGCCAGGTTGGGGATTTATTCTGGGAAGTCAAAATCCAAATATCCGGTATAAGGCCGCTGAAAAGGGATGGCTTACGGCAAACAAGAGCCTCACTACGCCTTTTACGCAACGTATGGATGAATCCATCAATCTGAGAGCCACGATTGAACCGTCGCCTGACCTGAAAATCCTCGTCGATGTTAAAAAGGAGATGATGAACTCTTACCAGGAAATTTACCGGTTTTCAGATGAGGTCGATGAAACTGGTGCCCTTGTGCCTAATCGCGATCCCTTCACCGGCTTTGCCAGCTTGAGCCCAAGCCGCTCTGGGAGCTATAGAATTTCGTTCCTTAGCATCAAAACGGCTTTCAACTCCTCCAATACAGAAACCGAGTCCGAGGTCTTCAAGACATTTGAAGAAAATCTTCAGATCTTCCGGGAGCGCCTGGCCATTCGCAATCCCGGTGTCGAATATGATTCAGCGTCTCAGGATGTGCTAATACCTGCGTTCATCGCAGCATATGGCGGGAAAAATGCTAATACTACAGCGCTTACTCCTTTCCCAAAGACCCCCCTTCCGAACTGGCGTGTAGACTATACGGGATTGACAAAGATCGACTTCTTTAAAAACATATTTCAAAATATAACGATCTCGCATGCCTATCAATCTTCCTATGGCGTCGCCAACTTTTCAAATGCATTGGAATTCAATAACAGAGACGTTCTCGAGATCGACAAACCTATTTACGATTACAATAACTCCTATTTCGGCTCCAACGGTGCCAGTACGGCACTGCCCGTTTATGTCATCAGCCAGGTGCTGATATCGGAACAGTTCGCGCCGCTTATAGGAATAAACATGCGTACCAAGAGCAGGCTTACCGCGAATTTCCAATACAAGACAAAACGCGATCTTTCATTAAACGTTTCCAACGCTCAGGTCACGGAAATGAATAGCAAGGACGTCTCTTTGGAACTTGGATTTACGAAGAACAACATGAAGCTGCCGTTCAAATCGGATGGACGTCTTATCGTCCTTAAAAATGATGTGACGTTTAGAATGAACGTCTCGGTATCCGATACGCGCACCATTCAGCGGAAGATCGCCGAACTCGCTACGATAACTAATGGAAATATCAATTTCCAACTACGGCCCAATATCAGCTACGTAGTCAATCAAAAACTAAATGTTCAGCTGTATTTTGAGAGGACGATCAACGAGCCTCAGGTATCAAATTCTTACCGCCGGGCAACCACGCGCTTTGGGGCCCAGGTACGTTTTAGCCTGGCGCAATAATTTTTCACATTCGCGCATCATAGCCTGTTGAAAATCCATGGTGGGCCTAGGCGAATGCGCTGCCGCTCTTCGAAAATCTTGTGTCTTAGTCACTTACTGGCGAAAGTCACGTCGCTTCGATTATTATTTAAAAATGGCGAATAAGGAATCCAATATTCCCAATTTCCTCTATTTTTGGCCCAAAACCGGTCGGACTTCGGCGTCACTAATTTCGATACATCAACACTTTAAACATGAATATTCCCGAATCAATCCAATACACGAAAGACCACGAATGGGTTAAAATTGACGGAAAAACAGCCCTGATTGGCATCACTGACTTTGCGCAGGGCGAGTTGGGCGATATTGTTTACCTGGATATCAACACCGTTGGCGAAGTCGTCAAGGAACACGACGTTTTTGGAAGCGTGGAAGCGGTGAAAACGGTTTCAGACCTCTTCATGCCGATTACCGGCAAAGTTTTGGAGGTAAATCCACTCCTGGAAAACCATCCTGAAAAAGTCAATTCCGATCCGTACGGAGACGGCTGGATGATAAAGATTGAAGTGCAGGGATCCCCAAATGGATTGCTTTCTGCAAGCGAATACAAAGAACTTATTGGAAAATAAGACCGTTATTGGATTGTTGTCTGCCCAGGTGGGCAGCATTTAATTTCCGATTTCAAAAATGGCGTGAACATGTTAAGATTAACCGCAAAGACGCTAAGGCGCAAAGGAAGGGTGCGCGACAGTCGAACTCCAGGAATATTAAAATTATCTTTGCGTCTTTGCGACTCTGCGGTTAAAATCAGCAGGGCCTATATCGATAACTGACAACGATGATTGAACTTCCAACAGTATCTCCCGAAAACACCCGGAAAAGGAAACCTGACTGGCTTCGCGTGAAATTGCCCGTGGGGCCTGATTATGCCCGCGTGCGTAAGCTTGTTGACAACTACAAACTCCACACGATCTGCGAAAGCGGAAATTGCCCAAACATGGGCGAGTGCTGGGGGGCAGGAACTGCAACATTCATGATCCTCGGTAATGTTTGCACGCGCAGCTGCACCTTTTGCGCCGTTGCTACCGGAAGGCCTACCGAATACGATCTTGATGAGCCAAAGCGCGTTGCTGAAGCGATTAAATTAATGAAGGTTAAGCATGCAGTTATCACAAGCGTAAATCGCGATGAGCTTAAAGATCGGGGTGCCGAGGTATGGTATAATACTGTTATTGAAACGAAAAAAGTCAGCCCTGAAACAACCATCGAAACGCTGATACCGGATACCAAAGGCAACTGGGATGCCCTATACCGGATGATTGAAGGAGGGCAGGAAGTGGTTAGCCACAATATGGAAACCGTGGGGAGACTGTATCGAATGGTTCGCCCCCAGGCAAGATACGAGCGGAGCCTCGAACAGATAAAAAGAATACGCGAAGCAGGCATGCGAACCAAGTCAGGAATCATGCTTGGCCTTGGCGAAACGAAGGAAGAGGTTTACAAGGCAATGGATGACCTTGTTGCCAATGGGTTGTTGATCCTTACGTTAGGTCAATATCTCCAGCCTACCAAGATGCATTTGGAAGTTGCCGAGTTTATCCACCCTGATACCTTTGCCTTATACAGGGAAGAGGGTTTGAAGCGTGGCTTAAAGTATGTGGAGTCGGGCCCGTTGGTTCGGTCGTCCTACCATGCTGAGCGGCATGTAAATGTCCCGTTAGAATAGTTTCGAGTTTCGGGTTTGAAGTTTGAAGTTGTGCTCTTTGCCACGCTTAGAGGGTTGGTGATCGGGTGTAAGTTCCAACCCTGGCGAAGCAAGCTTTGGTTCCAGTTGGGAGTTCCGGGTTTGAAGTTTGAAGTTTGAAGTTGTGCTCAGGGCCACGCTTAGTGGGTTGGTGATCGGGCGTAAGTTCAATGAACAAGCCTGCCTGGCGGCAGACAGGCTTTTTGCTTTAAGCTTTCCGCTTTTTGCTTTTCTTTATACTTTTGTAAAACGTCTTTACCCTTTGCTGCGTAAATTCTTCCCCCGCGACAAGAATTATATCCTTGAAAGAGCACAGCTTTCCGTGGAAGGTCCACTGACGTCTTACCTGGTAGATTTCGTTAAAGTTGAACATCTCCTTTGCAATAATCCGTTGGGCATTATGGATGATACCTTTCTTAAGATCCAGCAGCATTCCGTAACGGATTTTTCTCAGCTCCAGGAATTCTACATCTCGCTGGCGGGCGTGTTCCGCTACTTATATTACAGCGATAATCAATTGGAGTTTCCATTCGACGGGCAGGATGAATTTTTAAAATACCAGCAGCAATGGTCGGAGACCTTTAAACGCTGGACCCGGCATTTCTGCAAGCACGATAATTTCCGGAAGGCGGTTCTGGAGCTTACCGTTTTTTATCCTGACGACTACACGCCGCAAATGGCTGGCCTCCGTCTGAGCGCGTTTATCATTAAGTTTTTTGATTTAAAAATCGATACACAAAAAGGTATTATCAAAAAAAGTGTCGCGTAGCGTTTTTCCGTCCTCTACCGCTCGATGGAAAAAGTCTTGAAGTTCTGAAGAGGCTCTTCCTTTATTTCGCACTGCGTTACGTGGGCCAATCTTGGTCCGACCTTACACCATTCGATAAACTGGCGCAACGCTTCCTCTTCCCCCTCCGCATTGATGGACACGCTGCCATCCCTGTTGTTTCGTACAATGCCTTTGATTTTAAATTCCGCTGCTTTCTCAAGCGTGGATGCCCGGAAAAAAACGCCCTGTACCCTGCCTGCAACATGGATTGAAACGTGTTTCATGCGCCGCTAAAAAATGTAATCAGTGCTAAGGAATGCAGATTCCCGGTTTCTGATGATGGTACTGATTATTTGCTTGTTCGAGTCCGTGGCTTTTGTGGCTACCAAGGTCCGGATTGAGAAAACCCGCAGCGCATCCGCGATGGACAGCGTTCCTTCTGCCGAATCTTTCCGGCCATTAAATGGGAATGTATCCGGCCCACGCTGGCTTTGCGCATTCAGATTTATCCGACCGACCTGGTTTACAAAGGCATCCATAAATTTGGCAACACGCTTCGAATCCGCTCCAAAGATGCTCACCTGCTGGCCAAAATTTGAATTGACTACATATTGAACAGGCTCGTTATCGTCATCGAAGGGAACAATAGGGACCACGGGACCGAATTGCTCTTCCGAATACAAGCGCATTTTTTCGTTTACCGGATAAACAACCGCAGGATAAAAGAAAGTATGATGAAACTGTCCCCCGTTTTCGTTTACAACGGATGCGCCATACTTCTTTGCATCGTTCACAAGTTCTGTAAGATATTCCACCTTGCCGGGCTCGGGCAGCGGAGTAAGGCCGACTCCCTGATCCCACGGCATGCCAGGCTTTAGCTTTTTTACCTTTTCGTTAAATCGTTTTATAAATTCTTCGATGATGCTGCTCTGAACGAACAATATCTTCAGGGCGGTACAGCGCTGCCCGTTAAAAGACAAAGTGCCTGTTATGCATTCGCTGACCGCGTTGTCAAGGTCGGCATCCGAAAGTACTATGGCCGGATTTTTTGCATCCAGACCAAGGATCGCTTTTAACCGGTGCGGCTTTGGATGCAGTCGCTTCAGTTCATTGGCACCTTTGTTAGTCCCGATGAACGCAAAGACGTCGATCTTCCCTGATTCCATCAGCGCGCCCACCGTTTCTCTTCCACGTCCATAAATAATATTGATAACACCAGGAGGAAAACTTGTTCTAAAGGCTTCCAGCAAGGGCCTTATGAGAAGCACCCCATATTTTGCCGGCTTAAATACCACGGTATTGCCCATAATGAGTGCAGGGATAAGCGTGGTAAAGGTTTCGTTCAGCGGATAGTTGTAGGGTCCCATACAAAGCGAGACACCCAATGGCACACGGCGGATCTGCGCCATAAAGCCCTGTTCCTCCACCAGCTTCGCAGAGTTTCGGTCCAGCTCCTTGTATGCCTTGATCGTATCGACGATATAATCACAGGTGCGATCGAATTCACGTTCGGAATCACTTTTTGATTTTCCGATTTCCCACATCAACAGCCTCACCACCTCCTGCCTGCTGGCCCGCATTGCCACCAAAAATCTTTCCACGTGCTCTATGCGCTCCGTTACACTCATCGTAGGCCACCGTCCCTGACCAAGGTCATAAGCCTTGACAGCCGCGTCGAGCGCCTCCAGCGATTCCTTTGACGTGAGCAACGGGGTACTTCCGATCACTTTCTGCTTATATTCATTCTCCTTTTTCACCAAAACCGGACTCAGTACAGGATTAAGACTTCCCTGCCAGATTCTCATCTCACCGTTGACGAGGTATTCGCGCTGGTCGATAGCCTCAGGAATTTGAAATTGGTCGGGAATAACATTTTCCGATGGAAAAATAGAAGTGAATTCGTTTAACATTAGATAGATTTATTGATCATTGATAGAATAGAGATATCCCAAAGATGCGCCGCTGTTGGTCCCGTAGGGACAAACCTTTTGTCTGCTTGAACGGATCACTCCGGACATCTGCACATTTCTACACGGTTTTTCAACTACTTGGTCAGAAAGATACGCAGTCTCGACGATTACTTTCAACTATTCTCCGGCTTGAAGCTGACCAGCCAGGAAGAAACATAGCTTCACCCGATTGCGCGATGTGAATTACGCCGAGTACCTGGGCTTACAAAATTGCGAACAGATAAAAAGTTTAAACGACGGGGCAGGGATCAGTGACGAATGCCGCACTCCTTGCAGAACTTCATCTTATGCGGAGGACGTTTTTTGGGCGGGCGCTTATGTCCAAAGTAGGATGGATCCGAGTACTGGGGCGTCATAAGCATTTTTTCATTTTTGCGACGGGTCTTGGCAAACGCCTCCACGCGTTCATAATATTCTCTTTCGCTGTTATAGGTAGGGCCTTTTGCATCCGCGCGCTTTCGGGACTGCTTTGGAATATTTTGTTCTTTCGGAAGAGGATCCAGCGTTGTAGGACCATTCTGCTGCGCCTCGGACCGCCGTATCCTTTTCGCCTGCGAATAGGAGGTCAACACGGATAAAACCAATATTATCGAAAGTACTATTCTCATTTTATGTAATACAAGTTAAACTATTTTACCTTTT
>DASUTP010000543.1:0-9727 GCA_036374515.1 Chryseolinea sp.
TTGGGTGGTGCTCAATTTGGCGACGCACAGGAAATATCAATTGCTGGTATCGGAGCCAACGAAGAAATTCAGGTCAACATCGCAGATGTTGATTTCAACGGCTGGCCAGACCTGATTGTAAACGATTCGTACAATACGACGCTTTTACATAATACAGGTCAGGGGAACTTCGTGCGGGGAGACTATCAATTCGCATCAGGCTGGGCAGCACGTGTTTTCCTGACGGATATGGACGGCGACGGAGATATAGATTTGATCAAGCTTGGCAACGACAATTATCACCAGGGGCAATGTTTTTATTATAACAACCGGAGTATCTCGTTACCAGGTCAGAATGGTGCGCCCACAACAATTGCAGGCCTTCAGGTATACCACCTGGCAAATAGCACAACCTTGTCCTGGGCTCCCTCAACGGACGATTCGACTCCTTCCGCACTTATCAGCTATCATGTCAAAGTTATAGATGGCAATGGAAAACATTGGGTGCATCCGGAAACCAATGCAACAGGAACGTTTCGCCGGAGACTCGACTACGGTAATGCTGGATTTCGGACCTCGTTCACAATAAATGACCTTCCTGCAGGTAATTACACGGCACATATCCAGGCCGTGGATGCCACATTTAAGCTGTCCGGCGCGTCGACAATCAACTTTCAAATTACCGCGGGCCCGAATTCGCTATCGGTAGAAAGGATTTTGCTTAACAAAGTGAAGCTTGTCTGGACCGATGGTCCTTTAAATGGATCCGCGACAGTAGTAGCGAGAAAATCCAAACACTCAGACTTTCAGGTTATTGCTGAACTCTCTGGAAATGCTACGACGTTTACCGATGAAGGCCTCGAATATGACGATGTGTATACGTATCACGTCTATGAAAAATCGGCAGCGATAACCACAGCTCCGTCAAACTCGGTCACGTGGAACACGACGCTCCTGGTGCTGGAGCAATCGACTATTACCAATGCCACTGGATCGCTAGACGTTGGTGACTATACCAATGACGGAAAAATGGACATGTTAATATTCGGCGGCCGGATCTTTAACGGCATCGAGGTAGGATTGACAAATGCATTACTGGAGAAGGTACCAACTGGCTGGACGCAGCATGCTGCGGGAGCACCGACAATTCCTGATGCCGGCACGTCGGTTTTTTACGATATCAATGGCGACCACCTGATCGATTTGTACCAGCATGGATTCATATATTCCGCGAGCAAATATGAAACCAACGTATTGCTCAACAATGGCAACAAAACATTTAGCAGTGCGACGAATATTTTTACCGCTGACGACGTAGGTATTCTGGAAGTATGGGATTACGACCGCGACAACGACCTGGACTTTTATGTCACGCAACCCGGTCAACCCAACTCCCTGATCAAGAATAATGCCGAGGGTGCTTTCGTGGCAGACACAAAGCAAAGTGCGTGTTGTGACAGAAGTATTGTTCCGGGGGATTATGACAACGATGGAGACGAGGATATTGTCCATTTCGACCGGACTTCAAACAATTTTACTTTACTGCTGAACACCGAAAAGTCTTTAGTACCCAACACAAATTTTCCTGTCAGCGGGGGACGGATGCAAAAACTCGATTACAACGGCGATGGCTTTCCGGACCTCTTATTTTTAGCAGATAATGCCTACGATGCCAAAAGCAAATTATTTAAAAATCAAGGTCCCGATGCCGAAGGCGAGATCCAATTCAAATTGATACGGGATAATTTTCCGACAGGTGATGTAACAGTTAACACGGCCGACTATGATCATGATGGCGACCTCGATATCTTTTTTACCGGTACCCCTTGTGTCATGTACAATAATCTTGGGGATGACGATTTTAAGGAAACGAAATTGTTAAACTTTTCTGCCGGCGCAAACAACACTAAATGGGTCGATTTCGACGGTGACGGAGACCTGGATCTTTTCATGACCGGTTACTTCAAGGTAAACCACGCAGATAACGTCGACAACCCTTTTGCATTTATCCTTAATAACCAATTGATCGTCTCAGGAACGGGTGTTGAAAACCTTCCCCCGGCCGCACCTGTCAACCTTACATCGTCACAGGACACGGAAGGCCTGCATCTTTCATGGACCGGCCAACCCGATGACCATACGGCAATGGAGGCGCTAACCCACGATGTAGTCCTTTATAAAGATGGAAAGGAATTGATGAAGGTCCCCGCCAATCCCACGAGCGGTGCACGCTTAAAGCTTCAGGACGGGCGAGCTGCCGGCCGGCTGACCATAGATAATCTGGCTTACGGCGATTATACGTGGAAAGTACAGGCGATTGATCAGACGTTTCTAGGATCACCACTTTCCTTGCAAGGCCAGTTCACGTTTATTCCGCAGGCACCGATGATGAATGACACCGTCATTTATCAGTGTGATAGGGAAATTAGCCTCGTTGCGCCTGGGACAAATATTGAGTGGTACAGCGACCAGGCGTTAACCGATAAAATTGGCGAAGGCGCCTACTCGCCCGAAGCTTCTCAAACGGTATATGTCACGCAGACCGTCGCGGGCAGGAGGGGTGTTGCACGTGCCGTGAAGATCACAATTGAAGCCCGCCCTCCCATGCCAATAGCTAGTGTTGATCCTTACTTCTATTGCGAAAATAACGCCGGGGGCCCTGCTAACCTGGCAGTCGCCGGCACGGACATAAAATGGTATAAAGATGCTGGCGGCAACGTAAGCGCTGGATCGGGTAACCAGTTGTCAATTGTGTTGTCGGAACAAATACTGTATGCAACGCAAACCATCAGTCAATGTGAAAGCTTACCCGCCACGATAATGGTCAAGCCGGTAGTCATTACATCGGACGTCCATTTTGGGGATGGAGAAATTTACACCGACGAGCAAGACGCTGATTTTTATCAATGGTACAAAAACAATTCGCCCCTTGCAGATGCTAATGATTATTTACTCGATGACATTGAGGACGGAGCCACCTACAAAGTGTACATTGAAAAGGGGGCCTGTTCGGAAACTTCCACGCCGACTGTTATAACAGGAATTGAAGACCGCGTCGACAGTCATTTAAAAATCTTCCCCAATCCTGCCTCCGGAAGTTTCACGATCGAGATGGATAAGCCGGGTGGCGTGATAACGATCTACGATGTGGCAGGCAGGATCGTGTTCGAGGCATTTGGAAATACAAGCCGGCAGATAATTTCTTCTTCAAGTTGGAGCAGAGGTTTATACTATGTTACAATTCATTTCGGACAAACCATTGTGTGCAAAAAAGTAGTGATCAATTAACATCGAATTTAATCCAGCATTTATCACCGAACCGCCACGGCCACCCGCATCTTGGTAAACATTTGCGACGCGTTGCCTAACACATGAAATTGGTTGAGCAAATTTCGTGTGTTTATATAACCGGCTAACATTTTCTTGGAAGTATTGTATATACTTATGCCACTAAAATCCAAAACATGAACCGGAGACTGTTGACGCTGCTTTTTATTTCGCCTGTCGTTTTATTTTCAGGTGCCGTTCTCGGGCAAGAGATCACACCCACCAAAGCAGAAGATGTGGGATTTTCGTCTGTGAGGCTGGCGCGCATTGATGACATTTTTACAACCTATGTGAAAGAAAATAAAATGGCTGGGAGCGTGATCCTGGTGTCCAGAAAGGGCAAGGTTGCTTATTACAAGGCATTTGGATATAGAGACAAGGAAGCGAACGCGAAGATGGACGTTGGATCTATTTTCCGGATTGCGTCGCAGACCAAGGCTATTGTTAGTGTGGGCATCATGATTCTGCAGGAGGAAGGAAAACTACTGATCCAGGATCCGGTAAGCCGGTTTATACCTGAGTACAAAGAAACAACCGTGGCAGTGCCCAAACCGAGCGGTGGCTACGAGGTTGTAAAAGCAAAGCGGGAGATGACTATACGGGATCTGCTGACCCACACCGCCGGCGTTGGATATGGACAGGGAGTAGCCGCTGAAGAATGGGAGAAGGCGGGTATGCAGGACTTTTATTTTGCACACTACGATGAACCTGTTGGTGAAACGATCAAACGCATGGCGTCGCTACCAATGGATGCTCATCCTGGCGAACGTTATGTGTATGGATACGCAACAGATATCCTGGGCGTTATCATAGAGCGGGCCTCGGGGCTTCCGCTGGATCAGTTTTTGAAACAACGAATTTTTGATCCGCTCAGAATGAACGACACATATTTTTATCTGCCGCACGAAAAAGCTGCTAGGCTTGCCAAGGTTTATGTTCCGAAAGACGGTAAACCCCTAACGCCAGCACCAGTTGAAGGGACTGTAGATAGTCAGGGACAATACGTGACCGGGCCGCGGAAAAGTTTTTCGGGAGGAGCAGGGCTTGTCTCCACAGCGCGCGATTATTATCACTTCCTTAAAATGCTTGCCAGCGGTGGTGAGTTTGAAGGCCAACGACTTCTTTCCTCACGAACAGTGCACCTCATGACCATCGATCACGTTCATGGGGAGATTGGTTTTAATCGCGCTGGGCTTGGCTTCGGCCTTGGATTTGAAGTTGTAATAGATCAGGGTATGCGGGGTACATACGGGTCACGGGGTCAGTTTGGATGGGGTGGTGCGTATGGATCTACCTATTGGGTAGATCCGGCCGAAGAACTGATCGTCCTTTATTTTACACAAGTAAGGCCCGGCTCGATCGTTAAGGATCAACTTGAGTTAAGGACACTGGTATACCAGGCCCTTGTCGACTGAAGATTCTTGTATTATCCCGGCGACATTTTGCCCCGAGATAACAATTTTTTGGGAATCCCGTAGACAATGATTGGCATGGATCAATGACCGGGCCCTCAACTTGTCTATCATGAAAAACGTTTCCATATTAATTCCAGAAGGCGATATAAGCCTTGTGAACGTAGAGGGGCTCCACCATATTTTTTGCGAAACGAATAAAGCACTGCAAAGAGAGGGTGAAGGGCCACTCTTTTATTTTCAGCTGATTGGAAAAAGCAGGAGTAGCTTCCTGAAGGAATTCTTTAGTGTTCATCCTAACTTCCTGATCGACGAAAATGTAAAGACCGATATCCTTATCATTCCGGCCCTGCACGGCGACGTTCAAAGGGCCGTTGAAATAAATCGTGATTTACTTCCGTGGATCGTCGAACAGCGCAGAAGCGGTGCAGAAATCATCAGTCTTTGTACCGGTGCATTTTTATTAGCGGCAACAGGTTTGCTGAATGGAAAAAATTGCGCTACACATTGGATCCATGCGGCAGAGTTTCGCGAATTGTTTCCCGAGGTCACTCTGGTAGATGATCAAATCATGACTGACGAAAACGGAATTTATAGCAGCGGTGCGGCGTACACTTATCTGAACCTTATTTTATATGTACTGCAAAAGTATGTCAGGCACGAGATCGTAGTGTTCATCGCTAAGATATTTGCAATTGACATGGGCAGAACCACGCAATCGCAGTTCCTTATTTTTCAGGGTTATAAAAAGCATGGTGACGAACGTATCTTGAAGGCGCAGGACTACATAGAGCAAAGCTACCGGCAAAAGATAAGTGTGCAGCAACTGGCGGAGCATGTTTTTCTGGGGCGCAGAAACCTGGAACGGCGATTTAAAATCGCCACCACCCATTCGGTTACCGAATATATTCAGCGGGTAAAGGTGGAAGCGGCAAAAAAACAACTCGAGTCCGGTAGAAAAATTGTTAATGATGTTATTTACGATCTAGGATACACGGACATCAAAAGTTTCCGCCATGTCTTCAAAAAAATCGTAGGGATGTCACCGGCTGAATACCGTAGTAAGTATAACCGGGAGGTAAGCAGATTGGAAGAATTTACAATGTCCGTGAAATAAATCCGCCGTCGGCGTGTAGTCTATACGACGCGCAGCGATCAGCCGGTTCTTTTTTGACGCACGTGCAGGAAATGTTTAACGGAACGTTACAAACAGGATAAGTACAATTGTCATTAGTACAAAAAACACAACAAACTGAAAAGGTGGAATCGGCTCACTGTTTGGAATTCCGAAAACAAGTTTTATAAAATTTTTTATAATATTCATTAACGTTTACTGTAGGTCCAACGTGTTCGGTATCTGCAATCAATTGATTTCCCCGGCGAAGCTACATCATTTTATTAATTTCCAAATTTTAGAACGTAGTCAAAATCACAAAATTTTGTAAAAAGAAAATTTTAATTGCGTAGTGTTCCCGAACTCAGGGATAACAAAAAAAAAGCTACCCCGGATTTCCGGGGTGTGGTTTGTTTAACTTTCTCCAAGGAATGTCAAAAGCCGTTGTGTGACGGCTTGTCGAAGTACGAAAATAGACGTTGGCCTCGCGAGGCCGGCATCTCGCAATTCTCACGGTACTTTTTTCTCAAGAATGTTGTGCCCGGTAAAGGACAAATCAATCTTTGATTTGATGCGCACTAAGTTATAATATGAAACTTCTTGCCTGGTAAAGGGCTTCAACATCGTGCTAAAATCCGTCAGAACTTTAAGGAAAAGATGCCCGACTCAACATGACATTGCTTTGGAGGACTTCTTTTTGTGGACGAGGGGCTCCTTTACAATGCTCATGCAGTTGCATATATTGAGGACTGATTCGAAGCTGGTGAATGAATAACTGCACATCGTAATGAAAGCACGTTGATGAAGATGTTGATGATCCTGATTATATGCCTGCTATGTTACGCTTCATGTAAAGACGATAGCATGAATGAACCTATTGAAAACGCGGTTGAAGAAGGTTTTTATTTTGGAGCCGATCTTTCGTACGTAAACCAGATTTTAGATCATGGCGGTGTTTACAGAGACGCTGATGTGGTGGAAAGTCCATATAAAATCTTTAAAGAACATGGGGCGAATGTAATACGCTTGCGATTGTGGCATCACCCAACATGGACACGGGAAGTTTACGGACCATCAGGCACGCAGATGTACAACGACCTGGCTGATGTTGCAAAGTCCATCTCGCTGGCCAAACAACAAGGCTTGTCGGTCCTTCTCGATTTTCACTACTCCGACACCTGGGCAGATCCGGGCAAACAGGAAATTCCCGCAGCTTGGCAAAGTATCACTGACTTAAATGTCTTGAAGGATTCAGTGTACAACTATACCAAAGCGGTCTTCGATTACCTCGCCATCAGACATCTGACACCCGAATTTGTTCAAATCGGAAACGAAACTAACTGTGGAATGCTTTATACCAATGCTGGAACGGAGTTTCCAGGTTGTAATGCGTGTAATGGTGAGTGGCAGCGTCTTGGCGTTGTGGTTAACAGTGGCATCAGGGCCGTAAAAGATGCTGCGGGCACATCCGAGATCAAGACCAAAATCGTCTTGCACGTCGCGGATCCAAAAAACGTTGACTGGTGGTTTAGCAATATGACCGATGCGTCAAAAGGAAATGTACAGAACTTTGATGTCATTGGTTTTTCATATTACCCCTTGTGGCATACTGCTGTACCAATGGATCAGCTTTCCAACAACATATCCGCTTTTAAAAGCAAGTATGCTAAGGAAGTGATGATTCTTGAAACGGCCTACCCGTGGACAACTGGCGAGCATGACAGTTACAATAACCTCTTCGGAAGCCAGGAGCCCATAACCGGATATCCATATTCAAAACAAGGTCAATATGAGATCATGGTAAAAATTTGTCAGGAAGTTAAGGATGGAGGCGGTCTGGGTGTTATTTATTGGGAGCCGGCCTGGATCTCTTCTGGTATGAAGGATCTATGGGGTACTGGATCATCTTGGGAGAATAGTACTTTTTTTGATTTCGATGGAAATACAATTGATGGGATTGATTTTATGAAGTTTGATTTCAAATAAAAAGAATGAGGTACAACGGGTATAAATTTGTTTTGGCTCTTGCTGTCGTGTTCCTCAGCGGTATTTCCGGATACGCACAACGGCCGGGCCGGGGCAGCAGCGTATTCGTCGATGAGGCCGGTGTCATGCGGTGGAGTAAATCAAATGCCGAGGTGCGGGGATTTGGCATCAACTATACCGTTCCATTTGCCCATGCTTATCGCGCTGCAAAGGCCCTAAACATTTCTCATAAGGAGGCCATTGACAATGATGTCTATCATTTTTCGCGCCTGGGATTTGATGCATATCGCGTACACGTATGGGACACAGAGATCAGCGACTCGCTCGGTAACCTCCTGGAAAATGAACACCTGCAGCTGTTCGATTACATGCTAAAAAAGATGAAGGACCGTGGTATGAAATTTATTCTCACACCGATCGCCTTTTGGGGAAACGGTTATCCCGAGCCAGAGGAAAAAACGCCGGGCTTTTCGCATAAATACGGAAAAGAAAATTGTTTGACGAACGAGAATGCGATCAAAGCGCAGGAGGTGTATTTATTTCAATTTTTAAACCACGTAAACCCCCACACCGGGCTTGCCTACAAGGACGATCCCGACATCATCGCGTTCGAGATCAGCAATGAACCTCATCACCACCAATCTCCTGAGAAAGTCACGGCATATATCAATCGGTTGGTGAATTCCATGCGGAAGACAAAATGCAAGAAGCCGATTTTCTATAATGTGAGTCATAGCATTCATTTGGTAAATGCATATTTCGACGCCGCCATTCAAGGCGGCACTTTTCAATGGTATCCCACCGGACTTGGGGCGCAGGAAGAGCTGGGCGGAAATTTATTACCGAATGTCGACAGGTATATTGTGCCTTTCAGCGATAATCCTAAATATAAGAAGGGAGCCAAGATCGTGTACGAGTTCGACGCAGCCGATGTAGGCCGATCATACATTTATCCGGCCATGGCCAGAAGTTTTCGGCAAGCTGGAATGCAATGGGCAGCGCATTTCTCATACGATCCAACGTACATGGCACACGCGAATACTGAATACAACACGCATTATATGAACCTGGCTTACGCTCCACAAAAAGGCTTGAGCCTAATGCTCGCTGGTGAGGTATTTCACAAGATTCCAATGTATAAGGATTTTGGATCTTATCCCGCTAATACAAAGTTTGATGTGTTCCGCGTGAGCTATGAAGAAGACCTTGCCGAAAAGATTACAGAGACGAAATTCATTTATACTAATACCACAAAGTCGGTACCTCCAGCACCGGACAAACTGGAACAGGTAGCAGGGTTTGGCAATTCACCCATAGTCAGCTATGAGGGTATGGGCGCTTATTTTGTCGACAAAATTGAAGACGGTGTTTGGCGATTAGAAGTGATGCCCGACGCGGTCTGGACGAGCGATCCTTTTGGAAGAAATAGCCTGAAGCGTCAGGTCGCGGTCATCAATTGGAGGACGTGGCCCATGTCTATAAACCTGCCGAATTTGGGTCGGGATTTTTCGGTTCGTTCCGTAAACGAGAACAATACCTTTTCTACCAATGTCAGGGAAACTCTCTTCAACATTTCTCCGGGGACCTATCTTATCACAAGAAATCAATTGCAGACCACCAGAAATGCGAACGACACCTGGAAAAATATTGTGATAAAGGAATTCTCCGCTCCTCAGACAAACCTAAACGCAACGCACGTCATTCATACACCGCCAGCTGAAATCCGGGAAGGGCAGGCGTATGTAGTTGAAGCTTTGGTCGTTTCCGCCGAAGAACCGGAATCTGTAACGGTAAGCATATTGGCCGGGTTCAGACCGAAGGTTTATGAAATGCAAAAAGTTTCCGGATATCGCTTTTCAGTCAACATTCCCGCGGAGGAAACAAAAGAGGGCTTTTTGCAGTACTTCAT
>DASUTP010000544.1:0-4251 GCA_036374515.1 Chryseolinea sp.
AAAAAAACATACATCGGGAATTTTTTCGCTACAATTTATGCATACCTTTGTTATGCAATGGGCAACTTAAGCGAAAGAAAACGAAGAATCAGCGGACTTTTTTTGGAAGTGCTTGTGCTGATATTTGTGTTTGGCAGCTCATGGCCTCAGTTGGAAGCTGCAAAAGAAACTACGTACGGCATCGTTCTGAAAGCAATTCCCATTGAGCAGATCGCTTTTAGAGATTCCGATCAATCATTGAAATCGCTGCTGGATTTCACTTCAAAAATTCAGATTTGCAGCGCTGGCTTTACATCTTTTCAAATCGATTTACCCACGCTCGAAATTGCAAATTCGAGTTGTCTCGTTGTTCCGCATTCTCTTTACAATTCGTTCTACACGCATTTAACCGCAAAAGCTCCGTAGGCCCTTCTCGGGTTTCGGCATCATTAAGTCTTTTGTTAAACACATTTCCCAGGTGATCTGATATTAGCCCTTTTTGGACTATACAAAAGCTATCGTACACATTGACGGGAATGAAAATTTTTGCGAAATGAATTGTAATTTGTTTAGATGTACTTCAGGAATGGCGCTCCTTATTTTTCTGGAATTGTACGCCATACTCGGTCTCATGGCAAACTTATACGACAGGCCTGCGCAAAGCGATTTCGCTGAGAAGACGATCATTTCGCAAAGGGCTGCCACTGACGAATGCGTCTCGGCTAATGATTTTAGCCTGACTCATAAAAACGGTCGTGATGAAAATATACATCATACCTTTGTATATACGCTTCAGGCTGAGAGACTAATTCGCGAAAGTATCTTCGATCGTGAAAAGATTCTCATACTAACAATAAGATTAATCCGGTTCACCCATCAGGGATATCAAACGTCACTGCCGCCGTGGTGGCATCCGTCTATTCCTATCGCACACCGGCGGCTTATCATTTAAGAGATATTTTCAATAACGCGTGACTTTCGCGCGTCACTCACATTTTATACTTGTCTGCAGACAAAGTGTACGGACTATTCTTGTCCGAACCAACGCATCTTTTTCAAATACTAAAACTTTTAACAATCATTTCATTTATGAAAACGTCTTCATCATTAACCGATAACCTGAAATCCGCTTTTGCAGCAGTGGTAATACCAGCAGAAATCTTGCTTGCTGTAGTAATATATATTTTTGTGTTGGGAAACCCTGCTAATTTTCAGGGCGGCGATCCTGCAAATCATCCATTGCCAGGCAACTACCTTGGCATCGTTTACAAAGGAGGATTCATTGTTCCCATCCTCATTTCATTACTCATGATGGTATTGACTTTCGGAATTGAACGAATCCTTACGATCGGCCGAGCAAAGGGTAAAGGAAACATCAAAAATTTTGTCCAGAACATCCGGGCGTTGTTGTCGGCGAATAATCTTGGACAAGCCATTGCTGCCTGTGATCACCAGAAGGGTTCCGTCGCAAATGTGGTAAAGGCGGGACTTACCAAGTATGGCGAGCTTAGTAAAACGAACGAGATCGAGTCCGATAAAAAAGTCTTAATGATTCAAAAGGACATCGAAGAAACGACACAGTTGGAAATGCCGATGTTGGAAAAGAATTTGGTTATCATCGCCACCATTGCATCCATCGCCACTTTGCTTGGATTATTGGGGACGGTGCTTGGTATGATCAAAGCCTTCGCCGCGCTTGCGACGGCTGGCGCTCCAGATGCCGTTGCACTGGCAAACGGCATTTCGGAGGCTTTGATCAACACAGCATTAGGTATCGGCACCTCGGCTCTCGCCATCATTCTGTATAATTATTTCACGACAAAAATCGATGCCCTTACCTATGGAATTGATGAAGCGAGCTATAGCATCATCCAGAATTTTACAACAAATACTAAAAACCAATAGGTAACGATCTGTATATGGGAAAGATAAAAGTTCAAAGAAGCTCGACTTCTATTGACATGACGCCTATGGTTGATCTGGCATTTCTCCTGGTGACTTTTTTTATGTTAACCACAAAATTTGCCCCCGAGGAACCATTAGCGGTCGATATGCCGACGTCAGTATCCGAGATTAAACTTCCGGATACGGATATCCTTACTATTTCCATCTCAAAGGAAGGCTTTGTTTTTTTCAACATCGATGGAAAGTACAACCGTGAGGAGTTGCTTAATAAGATGGGAGAAAAGTATCAAATTCAATTCTCTCCTCGTGAAGTCCGTTCGTTTTCCCTCTTGTCGAGCTTAGGCGTGCCTGTCGGAAACCTAAAGCAATTCTTGAATATGGAACCAGAGGAACGAAAGCTTGTCAAGCAGCCCGGAATTCCTTGTGATTCTGTTAACAATGAATTGGCGGATTGGGTGATTTTCTCCAGAACAACCAATCCAAAGGTACGAATCGCCATCAAGGGCGATCGGGATGCCGGATATCCGGTTATCAAAAAGGTGATCAATACGCTGATTGATAAAAAGGTGAGCCGGTTCAATCTGATCACCAATATGGAAAGCGGATCTTAAGATTTTCTAAGAATGACATAAAAATTAAATGCAATGGCAGAAATAACTCAAGGTAGTGGCAAAAAAGATGGCAAAGTAAGGAGTAAAAAGACGTCTACCCGTATCGATATGACACCGATGGTTGACCTGGCATTCCTGCTTCTAACCTTCTTTGTTATGACCACTACGCTCAACAAACCGCAGACAATGGAGATAACCATGCCTGAAAAGCCGAAGTCAGAAGATAAGCAACCTGTTGTAAACGAGAAGCGCGTTCTTACCCTCATTCTGGGTGGCGAGGATAAGATATACTGGTATCTGGGAATCACAGATCCAAAGGTGGAGTTGTCAAACTTTTCGACCGAAGGAATAAGAAAGGTTTTACTGAACCAAAATGCGCAGATCAAGGAAATGGTTGTGCTGATTAAACCTGCGGATGAGTCGAAGTATAAAAATGTCGTCGACATTCTGGATGAAATGAACATCAGTAACATCGCGCGTTTTGCTTTGGTGGATATTACTTCCGTGGATAAGGAACTCATTAAAGATTCGAAGCTATGAAAGCACAAAGAATGGTTGGTCCGCGGTGGGAAGACATCGTATTCGAACACCGCAATAAAGCTTATGGTGCCTATTATATTCGCAGGATCTATAACCGTCACGTTGTACTTGCTGTGACAATAGCTAGTGTGATCGTTTCATTGATCTTGGCATTCCCCAGGATCGCTGAATTTTTCGATTCAAAGGCTGCAGTCGAGGAAGTAGGTTTAAAGCAAGTGAAGTACACTGACCTCGCACCTCCACCGCCGATAGACAAGAATACGCCACCGCCGCCTAAGTTGGATATTCCCCCACCTGTAAAATCGATTGTCAAGTTTTTGCCTCCAAAGGTCACCGACAAACAAATTGAGGAAGAGGAGAAAATGCCTACGATCGAGGAGATAAAGGAAAATGATGTCGGAGCTGAAACAGTTGAAGGCACTGGTGAAATAATTTTTGAAGAGCCTGTGGAAGAAGTGCTAAAGGAAGAGAGTGATGAAGATGTCATTTTTACCGTTGTTGAACAACAGGCTGAATTCGATGGTGGATTTGAAGCGATGGCAAAATTTATCGGCAAGAACCTGAAGTATCCCGCGCAGGCGCGGCGAATGGGTGTGGAAGGCTCTGTATTTGTAAGCTTTGTAGTTGACAAGGAAGGCAACATAAGCGACCCTCAGGTAATAAAGGGCATAAGTGCCGACTGTGACAAGGAAGCGATACGCGTTGTGAAAGCGATGCCTCCATGGAAACCCGGAAAGCAAAATGGAAAGCCTGTGAAGTCACGCTTTGTGTTGCCAATCAAATTTAGGCTTGCGGTATGAAAGGCGGCGCAAATCAGTACATGACAACTTTTGAAGTTGTAATGAAATACCTCGGGATACTAATGGCGGTCATTTATGTCGTCGGTGGGGTCACCGTGCTGGTCAGGTCACAAACACTGACAAGCATTCCAGAAGCCTACAGCACTCCGCTAGGAGCGGCATTGATGGCCTACGGTCTTTTTCGCGGCTACCGACTTTATCAAAGGTACTTTAAGAAATCACCATGAAAGTAAGCCTGTTGATTTGCATAGCCATGACGTTGCTAATCAGTTGCGTAGACAGAGACAAGCACGGAAATATATTGGATACACCTACGTCAGGAACTATTACCATTATTGCCGATGAAGCGCTTAAACCTCTTGTCGACGCTGAGATACGCGCATTCGAGGGGATTTATCGTAATGCTAACATCGCCG
>DASUTP010000545.1:0-7895 GCA_036374515.1 Chryseolinea sp.
CATCTCCAACGGAATGCGATATTTCTCGGGGAGCGTGGGAATCAGTTCACTGATTATATTTGTAACACAATCATTAAAATTGGGCGGACTCGATTCCCAAGCAAAGTCTCTTGGATCGATGCTCTTCGAATTCTTACGGTAATGATCGATAATGGTATTGCGCGTCACCTGATAGAGCCATCCGAATATTTTGTCTGATTCTTTTACCTGATGGATTTTTGCCTGGACTTTGAGAAACACGTCGTGAACAATGTCCTCGGTAAGCGTTTTATCCTTAACCCTTTTAAAAACGAACCCTTTTAACTCGTCTTGTACGTTATTCCAGTTTAGCGATATTTCTGTCATACTTATGCTTTACGTATTAAAGACGCGGCGCATCAAAAAAAGACACATCGCCGCGCCGATTTTTTTTATTACCATAGCTGCCACATTCATGAAGGCTGAGATTCCATGAGCGTTGCAATATATTTTCCGACTTCTTCAACAGTCGTCTTTGCAGATCTTCCGACGCCAATTAAGGTGGCTGAAGCAAACCCGGTCCAGTTTCCATATCCCACAAACCAAAGCCCAGCGATATTTTTTGATCTCGTTCCCACAGTGTCGGCTTTACCTTCGGCATTGACGACGTTCAGCGCTTCCAGGTATTTCAATGCAGGCTTAAACCCCGTACAAAATATGATGCTATCTATTTTTTCTTCATGGCCATCTTGCCAGACAAGCGAATCTTCAGTAAAAGACTTGAATGGCCGTACACTTTGTAGCGCTTGTCGCGAACGTGCTTCTTTAACAGTGTCGACCATTACAATGTCGCCTAGCGAAGGCGGCCTGAATTGTCTGCTGGTCTTCTGCGCTTCGTACATTTGAGTCGCCACATCAAACAAAAAACGGCCATCGATGTGATCTGGAAGAAACCTTGGCTCCTTTTGCGTTACCCATAGCGTACGCGTTATCTTGGAGAGTTCTGCCAGGATCTGTGCACCTGAATTGCCCTCGCCGACGATGGCCACTCTTTTGTTTATAAATCTCTCCGGGGAATTATAGGCACTGGAATGAATAATTTCACCTTTGAAGGAACCTAATCCCTCAATTTCAGGTATGTACGGATTTTCAAATGACCCCGTGGCGCAGACCAATGCCTTGGCGGAATAGTACCCATTCGTGGTTTCGAGAACAAATTCATTGTTTTCTTTTGAAACACGGAGCACATTGGTCGGGCGGTGAATCGGTAGTTTGTATTTTGATTCGTAGGATTTGAGGTATTCGATGGTAACATCGCGGGTGGGATAATAATCGCTTCCGCCGGTCATCAACATTCCTGGGAGAGAGCTCCATTGGGCCGGCGAGAAAAGTCGCAGCGATTTCCAAGTGTGAAGCCATGCACCGCCACCTTCCTTTTGATTGTCCAGGATCACGTATGACAAGCCCGTCCGGCGGAGATAATATCCAGTGGCTAAACCGCTTTGACCTCCACCGATCACTATGACATCAAACTTTTCCACTGTTATACGTTCGGCTGTATAAAAAATCCATGCATCCCATTGACAAGATCGTTGCAGACGCAAGTCTGATTGCTGGCATATACTCCCTTTTTAACGAGTTCCGACTTCGTTATTCCCATGCACGTTATAACGTAATATTACGATTTAACGTTTTGCGGTTTTATGATTCTTTCGTAAATTTTTTTCTGTTGCTGATGTCCGCGTCAGCACGTGACAATTCACGGAAGACGAACTATGGAGTGATCGGAGGACAGCAAATAGGTTACGGCTCACTGTTTTTCGTACCAATCGAGAATGTAATCAGCCACGCTTTCCCAACCTGGTTCGCCACAAATAAAATGACTCTTCCCATCAAATACCTTAATATCAACCCGGCTTTTCGCATCCTTGTAGCGGCCAGCGATTGATTTTGTAAGGCTCGGAGGGAAAATATTGTCCTTACCACCGCCGATGAACAAAATGGGGGCGTGGGGCTTTTTGAAATCCAAATTTGAAAAAGGGTCTAGCACTAATTGCCGGCTGACTTTATAACTTTCCGGTACGGCGAATTTTTCAAACGCCTTCTCTTTCTCTGCATCAGGTATCGTGTTAAAGAAGGAATAGTCATACCATTTGCGGCTTCCCATAAAATATTTATCAAAAGAAAAGAATCCAAAAGCAGGCAACACTGTCTTAAGGGTTTGAAAAGGAGGGAAGACATTTTTCGGAGGCGCACCATCGATGCTAACGCCGGCAGCTGCATGGCCCATTTCCACCAATTTTAAAGTTGCCATGCCGGCCATCGAGTGGCCAATGATTAAAGGTTTTTCAGGCAACGTATTTATTAATTTAACGATGTTGTTGACAACATCAATGAAGCCGGTTTTAGTAAGGTCTGGATGAACGTTCGCCCTAAGCGCCGCGGGGTTTCCGTCGTGTCCGGGGTTTGCCGGTGAGTAAACTTTATAACCTTTTTGTTCATAGTATCGCTTCCACTCTGCCCAGCTAAGATTGTTCACAAAGTTGCCGTGAATGAGTACGATGGTTCGGGATTTTGCCATAATTTGTTTTTGGTTTCAAGGTGAGTTAGGTAATGGTGCGCTATTAGCGGAATCTACTAATTGCCGATTGCCTTCTTAATTTAAAGAAATGAGACAACACGCCAAATTGCGTTTTATCTTTTTTGGTATATAAGAACCCAAGCGTTCCACGACTATAATCTTTTTTTGGTGGCTGAGGTACGCCCCAGTTAATCACTTTACAAACAGATAACGATTGCATGATTCAATTAGGCATATTGTGCCGCGGGTTATGGTTTACGCAAAGGCCGCAAAAAAAAACCACGTTAAGGCCGCGGAATCTACTGAGGATCAACTGCGCCTCCGCGATTCTATGTTTGAGTCAGGTGCTCTGCGTTAAAAAAATTTGAGAGAAGTGCTACTGTGTCAAGCCAAAGTTTTTTAACGCAGAGAAAAAGACCGAGGGAAAGACAGGGAGGTCAATGCAGAGGAGCCTTCTGCTTTTGCTACGAAGACTGTCAACCTCCCGCTTGAAAAATGGAGCCTCGGACACCAAAGGTCCGAAGGTATTGAGGACATCCACCATTTCATTATTGGGAATATTTTACAATCTTGGTCGAAACCTTTGCAAATGAAAGCGACGCTGGTGACGACCCTGCTTTATCTGGCATCTTTAGGTCAATTGTATCCACAAAACCCTTTCCCGCTGAAGATCAGTAGCAACAAACGTTACTTCATCACCCAACAGGGAACTCCCTTCCTCTACCATGCCGATACCGGTTGGCAGATGTTCGTCAAGCTGACCGCCGAAGAAGCTGTCGAATATATGGTGACTCGAAAGGCACAGGGCTTCAATACCATACAAGCTCAGATTGCCATGGAACCTAATCAAACCAATCGTCACGGTGATAAACCCTTTGATGGCGATGTCGATTTTTCAAAACCCAACGAGCGATACCATGATCATATTAAAAAAGTTTTGAAGAAGGCAGATTCCCTGGGAATGCTCATTGCATTGACGCAACCGTGGCTGGGTTGTTGCCTCGAGGCCTTCGGAAACACCCCGGAAAAACCGATTCAGAGAAATGGTCCAACCAAAAACAGGGAATACGGTCGATATCTAGGAAAGAAGTTCAGCGAATTTCGAAATCTTTTCTGGATTACAGGCGGAGACAACGACCCCAAAGGCGATCGTGAAAGCCTTTTTGCTTTCATTGAAGGTTTGTATTCGGCTGCACCCAGACATCAGTTGATAACGTATCACGCGTCACCGCCGCATTCAAGCACAGATCTGTTTCAATATGCTCCATGGCTCGGCTTCAGTTTCATTTATACCTACTGGCGCGAGAAACCTAACCCGTGGATGGTGGCTGACCTAACACCGCACGTATACGAAGCAGCATTACGCGAATGGTCAAAATCCGATGTTATGCCCTTCGTACTCGGTGAATCACAATATGAGGGAACGGGGATTGACAAAGACAACGATATGGGTACACCCCAAATTATTCGGCGACAAGCCTACTGGACCATGCTATCCGGCGGCGCTGGCGAAGCCTATGGGGCGGACATGTGGTATTTCCCCGCTGATTGGAAACAACGTCTCCTATATCCAGGTGCAGTACAGCTCAAGCATTTCATTTCATTCTTTGAATCTATTCCCTGGCATACACTGGAACCTGATGTGAGGCATCAGGCAGTTGTTGCCGGTTATGGGGAATGGACTAAGAACAATTACGTAACCACTGCGGTGAGCGTTGACAAGAAATTAATGGTGGCCTATCTTCCGGAGATTCAAGCGGTGCATGTTGATTTTAACTATTTGAGTGGATCCTCCTTCAATTACTACTGGCTGAATCCCGCGACGGGAGAAAAATCGAAGACTTTCAAAGTTACTGCTAAATCAGTCCAGCGCTTATCGCCTCAAAATGGTCAGGACTGGGTGCTTGTGGTAACTGCAAACTAAGGTTTAATCTCAACATCAAGGCTGGATCACTTAAGCATTGGAAACGTCCTTGAGGGTGGAGCTAACGTACGCATTAAGCGTTTTTAGGTTATCAAAAGCTTGTCCCATCGTGTTGTTGAAGTAAACGAAAACTAATTTTCCTTCGATCAGCCATTCACAGATGTAAGTGGCGTATTCATGAAGAAAGACTTCGTCATAAGAACCGCGATAGTCGCCCGCCGGTCCGTGGAAACGAATGTATATCGTGTTGCATTTTAACGGTACTGTTGGGAAGCTTGCGCGAGATTTGTCGTGGATGACGATCGTTGAATTGTATTCCTCTACCAGTTCATAAGTATCTTTCGTGTACCAGGAACTGTCACGGAATTCAATCGCCACTTTCCATAAATTGACTGTGTTGTTTTTTTGAACAATGTGCAGAAGATGTTGGAGCTGATCTATGCTCTCGTTTTTGACGCTGGCGGGAAATTGTATCAGCAGACACCCCCGTTTGTTACCAACATTGTTGATCGCGTCCAAAAACAATTTGACATCGAACTCGTCAAATTCAAGTCCCTTTGTGTGCGTAACCTGCTTCCAGAATTTGAACGTGAACGTAAAATTTTCAGGCACTTCCTTAGACCATTTCGCAAGGGTTTTTCCATTTGGTAATGTGTAAAACGAACGGTTGATTTCAATGCTGTTGAATAGAGATGAGTAATAAGTCAGCCGCGATGAGGTCTGAAAATTTTCGGGGAATCGGTATTTAGGGATGGGCAGTACCACCCCGCTCATCCCTGAAAAGAAGGAGTCTAAAATATTTGCTCTAACCATTTGTCAAGATCATTTTGTGCTGCGCGCTTAAACTTATGATTTCGAGTAACGCTTTTGCATTCACAGTTAATTTGGTTTAGGCTCGATAGGAAAATGGATGAAAGCACACGTCTGATTTTTTGAAGGGAACTGAAAATGGTTAAAAAAGGCTCAATTGCTGCGAGTCTTTTGGAGGTTGCGATTTACCGAATACGGTGCGGCCACCGTATTTGTGGGCGTCGTTGCGTTCACGCGCTATCACCGTATCAAATGCATGGTGTACCGGCTCAAAACCCTTCTCGAGATTCTGGGCAATAAGCGTTAGATTCTTTATGGCTTCATGTTTTTCCGTGTCGCCGATCTTTGCTTTTTCCACGGAGACCTTGAGATGGCGGATGGTCTCATCGTACACTTTTGTCGGAACAGGAAAAGGATGTCCGTCTTTTCCGCCATGGGCAAATGAAAAGCGGGCAGGGTCTGTAAAACGGGAAGGCGTTCCGTGGATGACTTCACTTACCAATGTAAGCGACTGGAGGGTACGCGGTCCCAGTCCATCAAGTAATAGCAACGATTCAAAATCACGTATCTCCGCTTCATGAGCAAGCGTGAGTACGCTGCCCAAACGTTTCAGATCGACATCTTCTGCGCGGACATCGTGATGCGACGGCATTGTAATTTTTCGGATTTCGGGCAACATGCGGGCAGGATCCTCTCTCGCAATTGCCAGCATAGCCGCTTTTGCGGGTTGAGCCCCTGCGTCCGTCAGATTTAGTATCTGACCCTGGTTAACACCGTAAATGAACGTATGTGGATGTTCCACGAAGGATTTCACTTTTGGTGAATGCCAGTGGTAGCGCCTGGCCATTCCGTTGGAAGTATTCATTCCTTGCTGTACCACCGTCCATTCCCCGGTGTTTGTGACCACAAATGTGTGCAGGTAAATTTGGTAGCCGTCTTGAATCGCTGTGTTGTCTACTTTTGCCGATAGCTTGCTGGAGCGTACGAGGTCGTCACCGTTTAGCGCAGTGCGTTCTGCCACTGCCATCAATTCCTCAGGCGTCTTTCGGGAATGTCTTCCCTTCCCACCACAGATGTAAATTCCCAGGTCATTGAACTGCGGATTAACGGCTTTTTTCAGCGCTCCCATCACAGACGTTGTGATTCCCGAGGAATGCCAGTCCATTCCCATTACAGCTCCCAGCGCCTGAAACCAAAACGGATCGCTGAGCCGTTGCAACAGCGCCGACTTTCCATATTCCAATACAATTGACTCGACGATCGCTCCTCCCAGCTTCGCCATGCGCTGCGCCAGCCATTGGGGAACGTGGCCGTAGTGGAGCGGTAAATCTGCGTACCGTGTATTGCTAAAGTATAATTTCGGCATGAAGATTTTGCTTATTCGGAAGAAAACATCAATTCGTGAAGTTTTAGTTCATCGCCGGCGTTCAAGAGCTCCCAAACGCGACGACGGTTCCCCGGTTTCATATAAAATTAATAATGGGAATTATCATGAGCCATTTCTGCTAGGGTCAACATCGCAGGAACAGATTGGTTCCTGCGCTCACCTTGATTTTACACGCGTTTTACCAAAATAAGCAGAATTTTTGGTTGCCCATTTCACAGTGCCGCGACGTTAATTGTTCGATGCTCTTATTCGTGAATAACGGATCAACATCCTCTTTTACGCCAGTTTTCGACGCCAAGTATTTTTTCGAAATGTCCGTATAAGGGGCGAATCGTTTTGATTTCGATCCAGCCGTAACGGGCATAAGGCGGATTCCTACACTCTACACCAGCTTGCAAACTGCGTTCGATGCCAAGAGCGTCGATTAGATGGGCGGATCTGTCGTAATTTGACGATTACCCTTGACTTTTCGCTTTGGGTTCGCGAGTTTCAGTGCGTGTCTTAACTCACTGCATTCTTATGAAACACGTCCTCCCTGCCTTGATTGCTCTTGCCTTCGTCGCCACCTCATTTGATAAAACCAAATTGAACCGCGAACAACCCCAATTAGGTACCAGGTCTGTTAACATCATTGAAAATGCGGGATTGAAGTTCAAAGATCTTAATAAGAATGGAAAACTCGATGCCTATGAAGATTGGAGGCTAACCGCCGCACAACGAAGCAAAGATCTTCTTTCGAAGATGAGTCTTGAAGAGAAGGTGGGTTTCCTCCTGATCAGCGACATCCGCATGAAAAACGAGGGTGGTCGTCAGGCGGCGTCTACGGGACCCGTTACCGGAGAATTTAATGAAACCGATATAGTTGCGGAGAATAATATTTTTACTGGGCAGCCTCTTCCTGAACGGGTGATGAGTGCGGCAGGAACGACAAAGGGAATAAATGAATTTCACCTGCGACACTTTATTTATCGCGGTAATGTAGCGCCTGCGATAATCGCGGGATGGTCCAATAATCTGCAAGCGCTTTGTGAGAAGACCGCGCTGGGCATCCCAGCAATCATTGCATCGAATCCACGAAATCACATTACAAATAGCGCAGCAATAGGCACCAGCGTGGGTGCCACTCCTTTCTCAAAGTGGCCTACCGAACTAGGACTTGCTGCCATGCGGGATCTGAAATTAACCCGCGAGTTTGCCGAAACCGCGCGACGCGAGTGGGCGGCTGTTGGCCTTCG
>DASUTP010000546.1:0-6434 GCA_036374515.1 Chryseolinea sp.
TGATATCGGGCAGCATCCAGATCAAGATCCGGTCTGGTTCAAACTGATTATGAACCACCGTGAACTAAAGGTCTCTTGAAAACATTTCTTAAAGAAAATTTTGATGCTATTTCTTCAGACACGGCTGTCTGCTGGCTCCGCAGGGATCTACGTTTAGAGGACAACGCGGCACTTTACCATGCCTTGAAAGAAAATCAACGGGTGCTACCCGTTTTTATATTCGATACCGTTATCCTCGACGCCCTTGAAGATAAAAAAGACAGCCGGTTAGAATTTATTTACCAATCACTTACTCACCTCCACCAGCAGCTCAAGGAAATTGGCAGCACGTTGTCAGTATTCCACGGAAATCCCGTGGAAATTTTTCAGAAGTTGACGCCAAAGTCGGTCTACGCCAACCATGACTACGAACCATATGCCTTGCAAAGAGATACCGCTGTTGAAAAAATACTCGCTGGCAACGGAATCTCGTTCCGTACATTTAAGGATCAGGTGATTTTTGAAAAGAACGAAATAGTGAAGCAGGACGGCAAACCCTATACGATATTTACACCCTACAGTAAAATCTGGAAAGGAAAGCTCAATAAGTTTTACATGAAGAGCTATCCCACTGAAAAATATTTTAAGCATCTAGTGTCTCGAACGCCGCTGCCATTTCCTACGCTTTCTGACCTTGGCTTTGAACCGACGAACATTAAATTTCCCGCCCGGCTGATCAAGAGTTCGATCATCAAGAGCTATCATAACACCCGAAACTTTCCCGCGATGCATGGCACTACGCGGCTCAGTGTGCACCTTCGATTCGGTACTGTCAGCATCCGAAAGCTTGTTCAGCTTGCTTATAAGACAAATGAAACGTGGTTGAATGAACTCATCTGGCGGGAGTTCTATCAGATGATTCTTTATCACTTTCAAAACGTGGTAACCCATTCTTTTAAACCTGCTTACGATAGAATAGAGTGGAGAAACGATCAAAGCGAATTCGAGGCTTGGTGTGAAGGGAGGACCGGTTATCCGATCGTTGATGCCGGTATGCGTGAGCTTAACGAAACTGGTTTCATGCATAACCGCGTTCGAATGATCGTCGCCAGCTTTCTCACCAAACACCTCCTGATTGACTGGCGTTGGGGTGAAGCGCATTTCGCAAAAAAATTACTGGACTATGATCTTGCATCCAATAATGGTGGATGGCAGTGGGCGGCGGGTTCGGGATGTGATGCTGCGCCCTATTTCAGGATATTTAATCCCGCTTTGCAGGAAGAAAAGTTTGACCCGGACCAGAAATACATTAGCAAGTGGGTTCCCGAATATCAGAGCAAGGACTATCCCGCTCCCATCGTAAATCATCAGGTAGCGCGCGAACGAGCCATCCGGGTATACAAAGCAGCACTTCAGTAAGAAATATTTCATTTCGCAAAAACGATGGTACCTCTTGATCATCATGCCATGCCTGAGACTGGCGAGAACCCTTACAACGCACCTCCTCCCCTGCCAAGATAAACCCACCGATATTTTTTGAATAACTGCTTGCGTTTAATAACGATCGGCGGATTTTCATTTGGCCAGTATCCCTGGGGTTCTCCCCAAGACATTCGCCGAAACTTTTGTGGCGCCACTATAGATGGTCGCACTAAACACACCGAATCCTGGAAAGCATTGCTTTCTGTACTCATGTCGGTTTTAACGACCAATATGTCATTTTCTGTTTTATTTTTCCGCGATATTTATCGTCCAACACTTTAAATTCAGAATTGAAACGAAAGCAGGTATCTTCAGTGAGTTATGCATGCTATTTATTCAACGCGAAAAGTTACCTGGAAAGGATTCGCGGCAATTGGATTTCAATTACTCGGGAAATATGAACCAAAAATACTTTAAGTAAATTATCTCTAATCAGAAATCCACAATTCATTGAATTCACATTACCTATACCTCGGCATTAATTTACTTTGCGTACTTCTCCCACTGATATTAAGCTTTTATCCGAAAGCTCCTTTTTATAAAAAATGGAAGCAAGTTGGGGTCGCCATTTTAATTTCAGGATTGATATTTATTGTATGGGACGAAATTTTTACAAGGCTTGGTATTTGGGGATTTAATGACAGATACATTACCGGGCTGCTGGTTGGGTCTCTGCCCATTGAAGAAGTCATGTTTTTCGTCACTATTCCCTATGCATGCGTCTTCACGTACTTTGTACTCAAGGATAGCACACAAAGAAAGTATTTTTTTTCGCGACACGAATTATTTTCATACGCACTGATCGTGGGCATGCTTATTTTGGGAATTTACAATCTGGAAAGGGCATACACGTCAATCACGCTTGTATCGTTTGCGTTCTTTCTGGCGTACCTGACCTTGAAAGTCAGGGCTCGCTACCTCGGTCATTTTTATGTGGCTTTTGCCTTTATTCTTATACCTTTTTTTATTGTGAACGCCATCCTGACAGGGTCTTTCATTGAGGAGGAAATTATCTGGTACAACGATACGGCTAACATGGGAATACGGTTGGGGACGATTCCGCTGGAAGATATCTTTTACGCCATGTTTCTAATGCTGATGAACATCGCCGTCTACGAGCAAGTTCCTACCTTAAAAAGAAACCCTTGATGCTGAAGAGCGTGAGCATATTCAACATCAAGGGTGATCTCGGGAAAAACTTTGATCTCTAAGCGCTTACCGCTTCAGCATCGCGTTTGGCAAATTTCAGTTCTTTAGATTTTTTCTGTTTTTTGGATTTGCCTTTGCCACCGTCCTCCATAAACTTTTCTGCTTTTTTCTTCTTTTTGTTCTCACGTCTGATCATATCGGCAAAAATAGAAGCGAGTTTCTTAGAGTTCCGTTGCAACACTTTGTTAATTTTTTTTGTAGGCTTCGGTAATTCTAATGTTCCGATAGCCTCTTTCATTGAATCAGCTATAAGATCCCGAAGAGCCTTTTTGGATGTCTTTGTCTTTTCCATAAAATTATGATTGTCAGGCTAAGGTAATAAATGTTAGCGGCAGATTAACCTCTTAACGCAAACTTAACATTAGCAGAAAAAAAGGCCAAATCGGGCGTGAATTCGCGGTTTTTTGTCGCTAGTGGGATCGACATCATTTTCCAAAAGCGCACCTGCCATTCAGTTCTTTACACCCTTGATCCTTAACGATTTGACGATAAAATACCTGGTGATTTTCATTCAGCACACGATTGCACAACGTTGTTGCGCCACATCGTTATTCGTACCGCAGCGAATCAATAGGATTTGCCGCAGCCGCTTTGATTGATTGAAAACTGACCGTAAGCCATGCAACAACGATAGCCACGATGCCACTTAAAACAATGATGAATGGATTCACATCAATGCGGTAAGCAAAACTCTCCAACCAATAATTCGATATATACCATCCAGCCGCAGCTGCCGGCACAAATGCAAGCAGCACGAGTTTTGTGAACTCGCGGGATAACATAACGGCCAGACTAGACACTGAAGCGCCCATCACTTTTCGAATGCCTATTTCCTTTGTACGTTGTTCTGCAGTGAAGGCTGCAAGTGCAAATAATCCCAAGCAAGCTACAAATATTGCCAAGCCTGCAAAAATGGTAAATATCGTGCCCATTCGCTGCTCAGATCGAAAAAGCTCATCAAAACTTTCGTCTAAAAAAGTATATTCAAACGGTTCATTCGACGCATAGTTCTTCCATAACTTTTCAACGTTATTTACCAGTTCACTTGCGCTGCCTTCATACTTGATCAGTAGGGTATTGGAATTTTGGGAAAGCAATATTGCCATCGGCCGAACCTCAGCTTTAAACGATTCGAAGTTGAAATCTTTCATTACACCGATGATCCTTAGTCGCTTTATTCCTTTATCGCCTCCATCATTGTATAACAACTCTTCGCCAACCGCTTTTTCAAAATTGAATTCCTTTGTGGCAGCCTCATTTATAACGATTGCCGAAGAATCTGTGGGAAAATCCTTCGAAAAAAATCTTCCCTCTGTCAATTCGAATTTCATTACATCCTGATGGTCGTAGTCGGCATAATAGACGCCCATTATGTGATCCTGTTCGGAACCCGCTTCCTTAAAAACCGTAGTATTGTTGACGCCAGGGAAAGTGTTGTTCGTATAACTCATTTTCAATACGCCTGACTGTTGACCCAGGGTATTCCGGAAAGCTTCTTTATTTTTATCCAGTCTGTAAGTATTTTTTAGGATGAGAATATTTTCTTTGTCGATACCGAGATTTTTTTCCTGCATGAATTTTATTTGCTGGTATACCACCACAGTGAAAATGATCAGGAAAATGGAAATTGAAAATTGAAGTACAACGAGAAAACTCCTCACTCCTTTGCTTTTCATTCCAGCTCGCACTTTCCCCTTTAATACTTCAACTACATTAAATGACGTGAGGTAAAATGCGGGATAGCTGCCGGCTACAAATCCCACAAAAATGATCAAGGCAATAATGGCGGCAATAAACCAAGGCTGAGTGAGTATCGCCATGCCCAATTCCTTGCCCGACAAAAGATTGAAGGATGGTAACAGAAAATAACAGACTGTTAAAGAAATGCACACGGCAATCAAACTATATATTGTGGCTTCCGCCAGGAATTGCCAAACCATTTGTTCACGCAATGACCCCAGCGTTTTCCTTAACCCGACTTCCTTCGCGCGTCCAGCCGCACTGGCCGTCGATAAATTCATGAAATTGATACATGCAATTATCAAAATGAAAAGACCGACACCCGCAAAAAAATAAACGTACATGATGTTCCCTTTTGGTTCCAGATCATTTACCGATCTTGAATGCAAATGGAGGTCTGTGACCTTCGTTGCGTAATAACCATAAAGTCCCCCTTGTTCGCGAATTTGTTGCAACGTGGTTCCCATGAATTTCTCCACCTCCGGGCCGATGTATTTTTCTACCAGCTCTTCGAACTTCCTATGGACGGCGCTCAATTGAGCATTTTCACGCAGCAGAAAATACGTGTACATATTATTGTTTATCCACTCCGTGCCTTTCGCTCTATCGCCCGTCTCGCCAGAAATTAAAATATTAAAATTAAGGTGTGAATTTGTAGGAGGATTTTCAGCAACACCCGTTACTTTATAAGTTTGGTTTTGGTTGTCGACCGTGACCAGTTTACCAAGTGCGCTTTCACTTCCAAAATATTTTGTGGCAAGTTCCTTCGTAATGACTAATGTGTTCGGCTCTTTTAACACCGACCTGGCGTCGCCCTCCAAAAGTCTATAATCAAAAAATTGAAAGAAGTTCGAATCCACAAAAAACACCTTGCTCTCGGCAAATGCTTTTTGTCCGTATTTTATAGCAGGCTCGCCATAGTATGGAAAGACCCGAGTAGCTGCTTCCACTTCTGGAATTTCTGCGACCAATGCAGGACCCATCGGAGGGCAGGTATTGGCAACGCTTACTTCATGACCCCCAATTTTTGCATGGAGTCCAACCTGGTAAATGCGATCCGCATTTCTATTGAATTTATCATAACTCAATTCATCGGCGATATAAAGAATGATGAGGAGACACGCCGTCAGGCCAATCGTCATGCCTAGAATATTTATGGCAGAATAAAATTTATATCGGGCGATATTACGAAAGGCGACTTTTAAATAATTCCTAAACATATCTGTATTGAAAAATAGTTCTAGTTTTTGACCCCTGTTTGACGTCGGGGAATTTTCGTGCGTTACTCAGTAAAACGAGCCTAATTTCCGATTTAAGGACATATGTATGCTCTTACTCATCGCGCAAAGTATTCACTGGATTCAATGAAGCGGCAGAAAAAACTTTGTAACCGATCACCGCAGCAGAAACAACAAACATGATCAAGATTGAAATGATGAATGTCTGCGTTGTCGTAGAAAGGTAGTAATCCCAGATACTGTCCATCAGAAGGTCTACCGCAAAGTAACTGAGCACAGAGCCAGTTGCCGAAGCGATCAGGAGAATTACAAAGAATTCGGTATTGATGATTCGTGTAATGTTACCGACGGAGGCACCCAAAACTTTCCGAACACCAATCTCTTTTGTACGCCGTATAATATTTAGCGATACCAGTGTAAACAATCCGGTCGCGGAGAGCATTAAAGCAATGACCCCCAGGAAAGTATACATTTTTACAATGTTAACATTTACGTCGTCCGCTTCGTCGGTGCTTTCGACCAACATGTAACCGTTGTAAAGTCTGTTGGGAAATACCTCTTTCCATTTTGTTTCCATGTATTTATTTAACGCCGGAACACCCGCTTGTTTCGTATTCACAACGATCTGACTATATTTTTCCGGGCCAACGTACCGGATCATCATAGGCTCAAGCGCCCGCCAAAGGCCCATCGTGTGAACATCCTTTACTACGCCGACAACATAAAGTTTTACAGAATCCTTCCACACAACTTCTTTCCCTAAGGGCTTCTCCCATCCGAACAAAT
>DASUTP010000547.1:0-5218 GCA_036374515.1 Chryseolinea sp.
TTCCAAGGTCACCTTATGCAAAAACTGCATCCGTATAACGGTCGGTACTCCACAAGAAAATAAAAACCTAATCGCAGCCTTGAAGAGCCTATGAAAAAAGTCCTATTTATCGATCGCGATGGCACATTGATCATCGAACCGGAAGACCAGCAAATCGATAGCCTGGAAAAGCTGGAATTCTACCCGGGAGTTTTTGGGTGGCTCAGCAGGCTTGCAAAGGAAACAGATTTTGAATTGGTTATGGTAACAAACCAGGATGGACTGGGAACGTCAAGCTTTCCCGAAGAAACATTCTGGCCGGCGCACCATAAGGTCATGAAAGCGTTTGAAAATGAAGGCGTGAAATTTTCCGACATATTGATCGACCGTTCCTTCCCCCACGAAAACAAACCAACGCGCAAGCCCGGAACAGGGATGTTGACAAAGTACCTGGACGGAAGTTATGACCTTAAAAACTCATACGTGATCGGTGACCGCCTTACCGATGTTCAACTGGCGAAGAATCTTGGCGCGAAAGGTATCCTTATCAATGACGGCAAACTTTCTGCAAAGCTTGAAGAAGGCGGCCTTAAAGAGTATTGCTCACTGATAACAACCGGATGGGATAAAATTTATAACTTCCTCGCTGCGCCTGAGCGTAACGCATCCGTTGTAAGAACAACGAAGGAAACCGATATTAAAATCGACGTTGATCTCAACGGCCAGGGCAGATCAACCATTTCAACAGGTATTTCGTTTTTCGATCACATGCTGGACCAGCTCTCCAGGCATGGAAACCTCGATTTGAACATCCAAGTGAAGGGTGACCTGCATATTGATGAACACCACACCATTGAAGATACGGCCCTGGCGCTGGGCGACGCCTTTATAAAAGCGCTCGGCGATAAACGAGGTATCGAACGCTATGGTTTTTGCTTGCCGATGGATGATTGCCTTGCGCAGGTGGCGATCGATTTTGGTGGCCGGCCCTGGCTCGTTTGGGAGGCAGAATTCAAGCGTGAAAAAATCGGAGAAATGCCCACTGAAATGTTTTATCACTTCTTCAAGTCATTTTCTGATACCGCAAAGTGCAATCTGAATATAAAAGCGGAAGGAACGAATGAGCACCATAAGATTGAAGCTATTTTTAAAGCATTCGCGAAAGCTGTAAAAATGGCCGTAAAAAAAGAAGGAAATCTATTGCCATCGACAAAGGGAATGCTGTAGGGGTCTGAAATATTAACATGAGAGGCGTCTGAACCAATTAATCTTCTACTTCGCCATTATGAAACTAGCAATCATCAAATACAACGCGGGCAACATTCAATCCGTATCATTCGCGCTGGAACGGCTGAACGTTTCGTTTGTCATTACTGACGACGCTGAAACCATACAGAAGGCCGATAAGGTGATATTCCCAGGCGTCGGTGAAGCCAGCACCACCATGAATTATCTGCGGGACAGAAAACTCGATCAGCTCATCAGTTCATTGCGTCAGCCTGTGTTGGGTATTTGTCTCGGTATGCAGTTGATGTGTATGCACTCCGAGGAAAATAATACACCCTGCCTGGGTATCTTTAATGAAACGGTCAAGAAATTTTTGCCCCAGGGGGACTTAAAGGTTCCTCACATGGGCTGGAACGATCTTTCGGTTTCAACAGGGTGGCTAGACCCCGCCCTCCATAAAAAGTATGCATATTTTGTGCACAGCTATTATGTGCCAGTTAATGCCTTCACTTCTGCAGCGGCAGACTACATTAATCCATTCAGCGCAGCGATGCACCAGGATAATTTTTTTGCAGTGCAATTTCATCCCGAAAAATCGGCGCAAGCGGGCGAGCTCGTTCTGAAATCGTTTCTTAACGTGAATTAGTTAATAGGTTACGCATTTGGAGAGACCTGAACTGGTTATGAATCTTGACGACAAGTGAAAAACACAAAAAATAGACTTCGAATTAATCGCTCCAGGCTTCAAGTCAGCAACTCGGTCATAATTAAATAAGAATGAAATGAAGATCATTCCAGCCATAGATATAATTGATGGAAAGTGTGTTCGCCTGACGCAGGGGGACTATGCACAAAAGATAATCTACAACGAAAATCCCGTAGAGGTCGCCAAGAATTTTGAAGGCTCCGGTTTGCAATTCCTGCACCTGGTCGATCTTGATGGCGCAAAGGCAGGCAAGGTAGTTAACTGGAAGGTAGTTGAATCCGTATGCCAAGAAACAAAATTGAACGTGGATTTTGGCGGCGGAATAAAGACGGACCAGCAGATACAACAGCTATTTGACTGTGGCGTGAAACAAGTGAACCTCGGGAGTATTGCCGTCCGGGATCCGCAGAAGGTCACTGAATGGATATCACGTTTTGGCGCTGAAACAATAATCCTTAGCGCAGATGTAAAAGACGAAATGATCGCCATCGATGGCTGGCAGGAAAACGCTGCCATCCCGCTTAACAGGTTCCTCATCGATTACATTCAAAAAGGAATAAAATACGTGACGTGCACTGATATTAATGTTGATGGCATGCTGACAGGTCCCAGTATTGAATTGTATAAAAAAATCCTTCTAACCTTTCCAAGCCTGAGCCTTATTGCCAGCGGTGGCGTTAGCTCGCTGGATGATATCCAGGAACTCAAGAGAATCGGTGTGGACGGAGTAATTGTGGGCAAGGCGATATATGAGGGGAGATTTAAACTGGAGGAGCTTGTGAAAGCTAAAAGTTGAAAGTTGAAAGTTGAAAGTAGAAAGTAGAAAGTCGACAATTGTCATTTAAAATATAGATTCACTTGTTAACCAAAAGAATTATTCCCTGCTTAGATATCAAAGATGGACGAACCGTCAAAGGTATCAACTTCATCAACATCCGTGATGCCGGAGATCCGGTAGAACTCGGATCTGCCTACGCCAAGCAAGGCGCTGATGAGCTGGTATTTCTTGACATTTCCGCTACGAACGAACAACGCAAGACATTTGCTCATCTAGTAAAAGATATTGCGCGCCACATTAATATTCCATTTACCGTTGGGGGCGGTATCAGTTCGGTTGCCGATGTCGCTCCTCTGCTTGAAGCAGGCGCTGACAAGGTCAGTGTCAATTCCTCGGCTGTGAGGAATCCTCAGCTTATCGATGAATTGGCCAAAGCTTTTGGATCGCAGTGTATCGTGCTGGCCATTGACGCGCGAAAGGTTGAAAACCAATGGATCGTCCATACGCACGGCGGAAAAAATTCTACGGACAAAAAATTATTTACATGGGCGAAGGAAGGACAGGAACGGGGTGCCGGAGAAGTTTTATTTACCAGCATGGATCATGATGGAACGAAAAATGGTTTCGCCAACGATGCGCTGCAGAAACTCCACAATTTGCTGGACATTCCCCTGATTGCGTCGGGGGGAGCCGGTACGATGGGCCATTTTATCGATACTTTTGTGTTGGGTAAAGCCGACGCAGCCCTGGCGGCCAGTATTTTTCATTTCGGAGAAATAAAGATACCGGACCTGAAATCATTTTTGAATTCGGCCAATATCAACGTTCGACTATAGTATACATCAAATGAAGATAAATTTTTCAAAGTCAGATGGTCTAGTACCATGCATTGTACAGGATGCAAAAACAAATGTCGTGTTAATGCTTGGGTTTATGAATGACGAAGCCTATCAGAAGACCCTGCGTGAAAAAAAGGTCACCTTCTTCAGCAGAAGCAAGCAACGTCTGTGGACAAAGGGAGAAACTTCCGGTAACTTTTTAGAATTGACGGAAATTTTGATAGACTGCGATGAGGATACTTTGCTGATAAAAGCAAATCCGGTTGGGCCGGTGTGCCATACGGGCGCCGACACGTGTTTCAACGAAAAGAACGAGCGCTGGAACCTGAATTCCCTTGAGTCGGTGATCAAAGACAGAAAAGCAAACCCCTCAAAAGGATCTTACACAACAAGCTTGTTTGAAGCGGGTATCAATAAGGTTGCTCAAAAGGTAGGAGAAGAGGCTATTGAGCTTGTAATAGAAGCAAAAGATAATAACAAAGAACTTTTTCTTAATGAAGCGGCCGACCTCATGTACCACTATCTTGTTCTGCTCACGGAAAAAAAATTATCGCTCAACGATGTTGTGGAAATTTTAAAGTCGAGGCACCAAAAATAACAACGGGGTTCTTTCAACTTGCTGGTTTAAGTCGACATGGACGTGAAGTCATGGGGTCTTACGATACAAGCGTATTCCAAAGAATCTCGACCGGATGAAGGGACCTTCGTCCCGTGCCATCCTTGATCTGGTGCCGGCAACTGGTGCCCGCCGCAGCGATAATCACATTTTCAGGCTGCTTTCGCACGGCCGGAAAAAGAACCAGCTCCCCTATTTGCATGGACAGATCATAATGCTCTTTTTCATAACCAAACGATCCCGCCATTCCGCAACATCCGGATGGGATCAGATGGACCTCATTGTTTCCCAGTCTCGTTAAGATCTTCTTGACGGGTACCAATGAGGAAAGAGCCTTTTGCTGACAGTGACCGTGAAGTTTAATCAACGCTTTCCTGTCCCTGAACAGGCTTGTATCAATTTTTCCCGCATCGAGTTCTTTTGCTAGAAACTCTTCGATCATAAATGTATTTATGGCAATGTTTTTCGCATCAGCCTTTTCGTTGCCTCGCAACAAATCAGGGTACTCATCCCGGAAGGTAAGAATTGCCGACGGCTCAACACCTACCAGGGGCGTTTCGGCGGTGATGAGATCTTTAAACAACGAAACATTCTCTTTTGCCAGCTTGCGCGCTTCCTCGAGCAGACCCTTAGAAAGAAAACTTCGGCCCGACTCTGCATGCCTTGCAAATTTTACCGTGTAGCCCAGGCGGTCCAGCAGCTTGACGGTGGTAATTCCGATCTCCGCTTCGTTGAAGTTCAAAAGCTCATCGATAAAAATATAAACGCTTTTCTGCGGATCTTTTGCAGTTGGTTTGAACTTGTTCTTAAACCAGCTTTCCCAGGTAATGGGAGAAATTTCAGGCATGCTTCTTTTTTCGGCGAACCCAATAACCGACTTTACAATGGCGCTTGTCACCCTGTTCCCGAAAACGGCGCGGTAACCCCAGGGGAATGCAGCTGCGAGTTTCATTCCCATCGAAAAATTCCCGATTAGTCGCGTTCGAAACGGAATCCCTTTTTCTTTATAATACTGGTATTGCCATTCCTGCTTAAGCTTGCCAAGATCCACATTCGAAGGACATTCTGACTTG
>DASUTP010000548.1:0-3936 GCA_036374515.1 Chryseolinea sp.
CATCTCCGATAAATCCTTTACAGAAATTCCAGCCAATAGACCGAAAACAATCGGAATCAACGCCAAGGCGGTAATGACGGATAGCCGCTTGCTTATTACAGCGAGTAAGAAAGTAGCAATGGTTGCAAACCCCAGCGCTGCGAGCACACCAGCTTAATTAAAATGCTTGCTGCGGAACGATAGCCATGAGCTCTTTGTCGTGATGGTATTTTTCAACACAGGTGTTATCCAGCAGCATCGTTGCGCCGTTGTCGGGAGTATATTTCTGCCAGGTTGGGAATCCCTTGTGGTTGGGATTGCCCGTGCGTGCAAAGCTTAGCCAGGCCTGACTCACTTTTGCGGCCAGGGCATGTGCCTCTTTGCCGCCCCCGGTCATTTCTTCGCACCGGGCGATGTTATCAAATGCAAATGGTATTTCCATACAATGCAGAGACTTATAGTTTCCATCCAACACGGGCGACTGCCAGGTGAACAGGTACATATAAACCGGAGCGGTTCCACCTGCTACCTTTAGGTTAGCCATCTTTATGGCGCTCAGTCTAAAAAGGGCATCTACGTCTATAAGATCCGTTGGCCGCGTGTCATCAGGATAAGCTTTCTTTACGGCGGAAATGTAAGCCTGGGTTTTGTCTCCATACTGTTGCCGCAGATGGTCCATAATAACCTCCTGGCTAGCTGTTTTTAACTGGGGCATTCTCAACGTTGTGGCAAACTCGTTTTTTGTAGAGCCAATCAACAAGGGGATGTTGCTGGAAATAGCCTGTGCTGCAGGTTCTGTCGGCTGGTTTGGTAAAAACTTCCCGTCAAGGCATGGACCCCAACTCAGGCCAACGAGCGGTAGCACCTCCTTGCCTTCGGCCTTTAATTCCTCGTTAACTTTTTGCAGAGATTTTTTAGCGGCCAGCGCGAGCACTGGAAATGGCACTTTCTGGAGAGAATCGATTTGCTCCGGCTGAAGCTTTAATTCCGCAAGTACAGCCTTAGCGACGCGTTGTGTAGAAGCGACATCATTAAACTTCAAACCAAGGCCACCGCTCTGGATAATTGCCTTATGAAAAAGTCCTTTCGCTGATGGAGCATTTAGTAAAGTATTCACTTTTCCGCCCCCGCCGGATTGGCCAAAAATCGTCACATTGGAAGGATCGCCGCCAAAGTTTGCAACATTCGATTTTACCCATTCCAGCGCGGACACAATGTCCATCATTCCAACATTGGGTGATGCTTCATACTTTTGCCCATATGCCGACAAGTTGAGGAAACCCAAAACATTCAGCCGGTGGTTTATTGATACAATAACTACGTCACCTTTCCGCGCAAGATTTTCTCCGTCGTACGATGGTAACTCCTGCGAAGACCCGGCAGTGTGTCCCCCGCCATGCAACCATACCATTACAGGACGTTTTTTTGAATCGTTAGGATTGATAGAAGGTGTCCAAACATTCAGCCGCAGGCAATCTTCATTTGGATAGCCCCAGTCGTGGTGAAATACAAATTCCACCTCGTCCATCACCGAAGTTGTGGGGTCGATCAACGGACAGACCGGTCCGTAGCTCAATGAGCTTCGGATACCTTCCCAAGGATCGGGTTTCACAGGGGCCATGAACCTTTCCGCCTTCGCATAAGGAATGCCCTTGTAAGTAAAAATTCCGTTGTGTATGTACCCTCTTACCTTTCCTGATGCCGTTTGGGTAACTGCAATATTATTTCCCGCAACAAGGGGGGTGTTGGCAGCGGGCTGCTTCTGACTTGTCGCGAGCACGGGAATAAAAAAAATCATTCCCACTAAAAAGCTATTCTTTATGTTTTTCATATCAGTAGGTTATGGCTGTTTCAATATTCACTAAGCATGAATAACTTTTTCATTTCGTGTTCATGTATGCTTTATCCAAAAATAAGTACCGGCCGTCATCTTTTGCGTCCACAGCCTTCGAGTTCACATCAATTACCATCACCGGAGGCGTGTCATCATTGGGCTCGGCAGCCGGCCAGTTGGGAAGGGTCCCTCCGTTGGGATTTCCATAAATAATGAAGTTTGCAAAATAATTCTGCATGGTCTCGGAAACCTTGTAGTCATCCTTCGTCCAGGCATATTCTTTCACCAGATCGAGATTGCCCATGCAGTATTCAATTTCGCAGGCGTGTGGAGCGCCAACAGGTTCCGGCATCTTCGGTGCGTTAGACCTGTCAACCGTTCCTCCCGCCAACCCCGAAACCTTACCCTGATCAACCAGCGGAGGTCTCAGCTTGCTGTATAGGTAGCGGAAAACGGGTCGGCTACTGTTCTTCCTGTGAAGATCGAACCATTTCCAGGTGCTGTAGGCTATAAAGCGATCGGATGCCAAAGCCGTAGCAGACAATTCAATCTCTTTAGGTGTGCTATGGGGATAGAGTTTCAATACTTCAGCAGCCTGGTCGGCAGAATAAACCTCCTTTACCTTGCTAATAAAATTTTCTTCGGTGTAAGGCTGACCTTGCATAAAGGCGGTTCCAGGGATCTCCGCCGAGTTCCATCCTAAAAGCAACGGAACCTGTGCCTGCTCTTTTGCATTGAAAATTTCGGGTATGGACTTCGGATAAAAGAAATTGTCGATCACCGTGGGAAATCCAAATCGCTTTGACTCGGTGTAAATTTCATAAATCTCTCGCGTTGATAAGGCACGCAATTGAGCCAACGTGGGATACCCTGCTTTTTTAGCAAATTCCAACCCGGTATTCTCGGCTTCCTTCAGCGGTACGGGTGCCAGTGTCGGATTGATACCAGCCCCGCTTTCGCCGATGGCTCCGTTAATTAGATCTTTAGACAACGGTGATGCCATTTGCGCACTGACGGAAATAGATCCCGCAGATTCCCCTGCGATCGTGACCTTTTTCGCGTTCCCGCCAAATACTGCAATATTTTTTTTCACCCACAATAACGCCGCGTGCTGGTCCAGCAAACCATAGTTACCAGACGCTTTGTAGGGGGATTCTTTCGTGAGCTCTGGATGTGAGAAAAATCCAAAAATGTTTAAGCGATAATTTACTGTCACAACCACGATGCCTTTTTTCGCCATGCTGGCTCCATCATATCGTGGTTCAGACCCGTCACCCGCCACGAAACCTCCGCCATAAAAATATACTAGCACGGGTAGCCCTGCCGTGTTCCTTTTAGCGGGTGTCCAAATATTCAGGTAAAGGCAATCCTCACTCATGCCGCTGGCCCGTGAGTTCATGTCTCCAAAAACAATGGCCTGAACAGGTTTCGGTCCAAAAGCCTTTGTGCTCAGTACGCCCTTCCAGGGAACAACAGGCTGAGGCTCGCGCCACCGAAGGCTTCCAACAGGGGGCTTAGCGAACGGAATTCCAAAATAATGTTGTAGCCCAGTTCGCGTGTCATAAAGACCTTCCACTATACCACCCTCAACTTTTGCCTGAACCGCGAAGGAATTATTGTCTTGTGCTACGGCCATGCTATTTAATATTAAAAGGGCACCGAGTGCCAGAGTTGCCTGTAACGCCGGGGATCTGAGTCTCATTATTGTCTCATTTTGTAACAATAATAATTAGCTTTTTGATCAGATGCCATTTATTTTTGAAAAAACAGTTTTTTTTAGTGTCTGAGTATATTCCACACATTGCATACGACTCCGTAATCTTCGGTTTTTCAGGGGATCAATTGAAAATCCTGATACTTGAATATCACAATACCGACTTATTTGCCCTGCCGGGCGGGTTTGTAAAAACAAATGAAGACTTAAATGACGCCGTACGGCGTGGTTTAGAAGAACGAACAGGCATAAAGAACGTCTACCTGGACCAGTTTTATACTTTCGGCAGCGTAAAACGGTACCAGGCCGAGGTGATGAAAACGATCCTGCAGGCTAATGGTTTTAATTTCGAGGATGAGGAATATCGGTGGATGCTCGATCGTTTCATAACCGTTGCCTACTACGCGCT
>DASUTP010000549.1:0-8366 GCA_036374515.1 Chryseolinea sp.
ATACCGCAAGCTTCGGAAAGGTTCAAATTTTCTAATGCTTTCTCACGAAACTTTTACCTCTTTTTTTCAAACCTGAATCGGTCGTCGACGTAAGGTCGTTCAATACCCTATGGATATACGCCGAATGCACTATAGAAATACAGGTGCAGGCGCCGAACGATGTGCGAAACCTGGTCGGATTTCGTTGATGAGGAACGTGGGTAATACAGGATTCGAACCTGTGACCCCTACCCTGTCAAGGTAGTGCTCTAAACCAACTGAGCTAATTACCCTACAACCTTGAATTTAAAGATTGTGACCCCGGAGAGATTCGAACTCTCGACCCATTGATTAAGAGTCAATTGCTCTACCAGCTGAGCTACGGAGTCAATTTTATTTTGGGCTGCAAAGTAAGCAGAACAATGGTTAGCGACCAAATGTATTATTAAAATTAAAATGCCATTTGCGCTGCTTCATCCGCCTACGGATCATATTAACTTTGGAAAATGGAGCACAGCTTGCCCACTGCTGATTATTGGATCCATCACCTTAAGCTGCATGAGCATCCGGAAGGTGGTTTTTATCGTGAAACATACCGCTCAAAAGAAAATATCCAGCCCTGTGGACTGCCGTTGCGATTTCCTGCGCCGCGAAGCTTTTCAACCGCCATCTATTTTCTACTTCGTAGTAAAGACCGGTCGCTATTCCATCGGATTAAGTCGGATGAACTGTGGCACTTTCACGCGGGCAGCGCATTAATGCTATACGTGTTGCATGGAGGTACTCTGTCGGAATTCAGGCTTGGGAACAATCCCGAAAATGGTGATTCGCTGCAGGTGGTGATCCCTGGTACTGCCTGGTTTGGGGCAAAAGTTGTTTCTCCCGAGGGCTACACCTTGTCGAGTTGCACGGTTGCACCAGGTTTCGATTTCAAAGATTTTGAACTGGCCAACCGGGCAAAACTATTGCAGGAATTTCCTAACCATTCTGCTATTATCGAGGCGCTGACGTTATAACCTAATCCGATACAACCAATTTCCGAATCACTGTATCACCTGTAGTTTTGATAATCACGGAATAAATCCCGTTCGAGATCTTTCCAAACTTAAGCGGCAAATAATGCTCCCCTGCGGGAACGTGTTCTTGGATGGACATCACCTCCTGCGAGAGAAAATTGACCATGCGAACCGAAACATCGCCTGGCTGCTTCGTCACCATTTTGATTGTTACGGCTCCGCCCTGCGCCGGGTTTGGGAACATAACGTTATTCGTATGACCCAATCCATTCTCCTCCACACCTACGATCACAGAAAAATTTGCCGTTAACTGAAGGTCATCCGCCGGAGTGGCGAGTGTTTGCGTCGATTCGCCCCCGTTAGACCACGATTCAAATTCGTACTGCACTCCGTCCAGGGTTACCGGCGAAGAAACGCCAAAGGTTCGCAAAATCCCTTCAACGCTTGTAATGTCAAGTGGAGTTACAATGGGCTGCCCCTCCACGGTCACTTCCAGTCCAGGTGGGTTCGTTGCCAGCGTAATAACAGATTTTCTTGGCAAAATTTCCACTTCGTCGGTGCTGCTCATGCCTCTCGAATCTGTGACCGTGAGCACAATTCTATACCAAACGTTATGTGAAGTTTCGCCTTCATCGGGAATGAGAAAAGTACCGTTTTTAACGCCCGAGATCCCTGGTTCGTCGTGCGTATGGGTGTCGTGGTGAAAATTAATTTGCCACTGGAATGCAGACGCAGGTAAATCCCCGTCCTCCGCGTCGCGGGCGGTTCCCGAAAAATCGATCGACGTTCCCGCCGTATAGGTTGTACCTGCAACAGGCGTTAATATTTCTGCAACGGGGAGGGTATTTGCCACAACCGTAAGAACAGCTGCGTTGCTTATCGCCGATCCTTCCGCGTTTGATACCACCACGCTGTATTCGCCGGCGTCCGATGGCACTGCGTTATCGATGGTAAGGGTAGCAGTTGTCGCGCCGTCGATGTTGGCGCCGTTTTTCCTCCATTGAAAGGTAAATGGTGTGCTGCCAAGCGCGCTGACGCTAAAAGAACCCGGACTGCCCTCTGCGACAGTTAAAGCAGCGGGATGATTCGTGATGAATGGCGCCGTCGTCTTGTTGTAAATTACCTTATAAAGTGCGCTTGATGATCTGCTCAGATAGTAAAGATTACCATCGGTGCCCACCGCTAACCCCAGGTTAGCACCACCCGTCGAGGTGGCGAATGGGGACCTGGCGGCAGCTCCTGACAGGTCCAGGAAATTGATCCATTGATTGCAGAGGTCTTGAAAAAAATATTTTCCCCAGTATACCGCGGGGTAGTTAGTGGTTGAAGGGTAAAAAAATGTGCCGCCTGTAATCGCACATCCTTTCCCATCGCCGCTTCCCTGCGGATAAGCATACACCGGATTTGCAAAATTAGGATAGGTAGCCTGGTTAAACGTTCCTTCTGTCGTCGGCCAGCCAAAGTTTTTTCCACCAGTAGTCGCATCGTTAACTTCCTCCCAGGAACCCTGGCCCACGTCGTTGACCAGTATTCGTCCCGTTTCCGGATGGACTGAAAAAGTATAAGGGTTGCGAAGGCCGTGTGCCCAGATACGCTTGCGTTGTTCGCTGCCGGTGGCATATGGATTCCCCGCCGGCACACTGCCATCTTTATTTATTCGCAGAAGCTTACCATGGTAGGTGTCAAGGTTTTGGGCGTGCGACGTGTTTGCATTTTCACCAATTGCTACATACAATTTCCCGTCCTTGCCAAAATGTATGGCCCCACCGTTGTGATTGGTTGCACCGCTCAGAGGGTCGAGCTCCAGGACGATCGATTCACTTCCCGGGACTACGACATCTCCGTTGGCAGTAAACCGGCTGATCCGGTTATGTATTGGCGCTGTGGGCACTGTATAGTAGACGTAGAGGTAATTATTTGTCGCAAAGTCCGGATCCAGCGCAATTCCAATCAGTCCACGTTCGCCGGAGGAATTTACCGACAGCTGCATGAATGCCGTAGGCACCAATGCATTATTTTTTATCACCCGAAGTTTCCCCGCTTGCTCGGCGACAAAAATCCGGCCGTCCGGGGCGAACGCCATGGCCGTCGGATTTAAAAGGCCGTTGGTAACCAAAACGCGCGCAAAATCTGCAGGAAAAACCTGGCCGTAAACAGAAGCGGTGCCAAGACCCAGCAGCAAACCTATAACCCTACAAAATTTCCTCATACCTTAAATTGCACAAAACTTCACGTTTTATAATATACGTCTTAGTATTCAAGCACAAAAAACTCTACATCCGGGATATACAGATTAAAAAATCCTTTGCCCCCGTTTACATTGGATGGATAGTTCACCGGCTCGCTCAGGTATTCAACAAAACTGAACCTGTTGTCCAGACGCAGCTCGATAAAATCGTAATAATCCTTACTGATATTTGAAAGCGAAACTGCGATAGTGTCGCCGGGAATAAAATCCCTTGGAAATACCCTGAACGTCTCCTGATGCGTTGTGCCATTGAATTCCGCATCGTCCATGAGGCGCGTAAAGGATCCCGGGTTCAACAAATCATCCAGGATCTCGTCGCGCTCTATTTGTTGTACATTCAACATGTACCAGTTCTGTTCGACAGGGTCGGACAACCGGTAGGTTATCTGCGCCAGCGTATCATCGAACCCGTTAAATATCAACTCTGCCTTAATGTCGTCGAAAGAAATCATTGACTTGACTGTCGTGAAAGCATTTACCTCGCCGAGCGATGCGCTACTAACTTTCAGCTCATATTCCTCACCCACTTCAAAGGGGATGATAAGACCGCCGTACAATCCATTTTCCAAAGGTTCAAGTTCGTACGTTCCCTGCGGACCGGCGATCGTTACCGTTGCATCGTCTACAGCAATTTGTTCAAACAGTTCTTCCGGGTCACTGTCATCACTGGCATCCAGTGCTCCAAATGTTTTTGTCAGTAGAACAACCACCGACCGATCAGGAATGATCTGGGTGGAGACGACGATTTGCGGCTTTACCACAGGAATACCTTTCACATCAAGAGGTTCCGGCAAGCAACCCACAAGCATGGCCGTGCCTCCAATAAGCAAATAAATTATTGTCGTGACCGACAATCGTTTTGCATTTTCCCCACTCATTTTTTCTGCTTACAATTTGAAACCATAACTCAAAAAAGGAATCATTCCAAATAAACCGGGCTGCGTATATCGCAGGGTACCCGTGATCTCGTCCTGTTCGATATTGATCCCGATAGGATTTGTACGATTATAAACATTATAAACGCCAACAAACCATTGCCACTGAAATCTGGTGCCGGCTTTACTTTTAAATTTTAAACCGATGTCTAACCGATGCGAAGAAGCCAGCCTAACCTGATTGATTCCTGAGTAAACAGGAATGAGATCTGCCCCGGTAAGGGTAGGCGCCAACAGAACGTATTGTCCAATCACTGGTGTGAATCGCGAACCTGAAATATATTCGAACACCATCGACGCCGCCCACCTTTTATTAAATGCATACTGCGCAACAATCGCTCCGTTATGTCGTCGATCGTACCGTGAAGGAAACCATTGGCCCCCATTTATCTCATCAAATTGCCGATGTGACCATGATAGTGTATAGCTGATCCAACCCGTCAGCTTACCCTCGTTCTTTCGAAGCAAAACCTCCATGCCATAAGCCTGGCCCTTTCCCTGGATAAGACTGGATTCGAAATCAGTATTCAGAAAGAGGTTTGTTCCTTCTTCATAACCGACCAGTTGCCGCATGGTTTTATAATATCCTTCAACACTCAACAATATTTTTTCAGTGGTGATTTTCCGCTGCCAGGCCAGGGCAAATTGATGAGAATTTTGTGGCTGAATGCTATCCGTAACGGGATACCAAATATCGGTCGGCGACGAAACCGCCGAATTTGATATCCGATGCATGTATTGAACCATGCGTGAATAGCTGAATTTCAATGCCTCATCAGCGTCCAATGAATATCGAACGGAGATTCGGGGTTCCGGAAAAAGGTAATTTCGATTGTCCACCACTGCAGAGGATATACGCAGTCCGGTACTCAGTTGGATCCGTTCATGCGGCATCCACTCATACTGCATATGGACAGCAAATTCGTTGGCAATCCGGCCCCGGGTCGAACTGCTTTTCAGAAGTTCCGTGATGGTACCTGCAGTATTTATTATGCTGGGGCTCACCTGGTGGTGCGTCCAGTCAAATCCCGTTCGGATCGTTCCCTTTCCTACGGAATCTTTTTGAAACAGTACGCGGGCGCCGTAGTCTTCGATATCGGAAATAGCGACCAACTCATTTTCTTCAAAGGCGTTTCGGACATTGTAGCGGTACTTTGTTCTCGTTAGCGACACAGAACTATACCAGTTCCGTCCAATGGTCCGGTTCCAACGGAGAGACTGGCTGCTGTTTCCCGATTCATAGACGGTAAGGAATCCATCTCCGTCATTATTTTGGTCCCGGAAAAGATCGAGGATATCCTCACCGCTATAGTGACTCAGCTCAACTTCATCACGGGCGGTAGGTCTGAACAAAAACTTGCCGTTGAAGTCGTAGAAATGGTATGGGAGTTCTTCACCCGTGACCCGGATCACCTGATCGATATACGTCCGCCGACCCGCAAGCCAAAAGCTTGCTTTGTCTTTTACGATAGGTTGTTCTATAAATAACCTGGATGCAATAAGTCCAATGTCACCGGAGAGGGACGTTTTATCCGGAATATTTGATTTTGTATTGACGTTCAGGATCGAGGATAGCCGGCCACCATATTCGGCAGGAAACCCACCATTGATTGCTTCCACGTCTTCCAGAACATCTGCGTTAAAAACCGATAGGAATCCAAACAGGTGGCTGGTGTTGTAGATCTGTGCATCGTCAAGCAGCACGAGGTTTTGGTCGGCCGCACCACCGCGCACGAAAAGATCGCTGCTGCCTTCGATGCCGCGCACGGTACCCGGCAACAGCTGCAAGGTTTTGATCACATCGGCTTCTCCTCCCAATACGGGGATGGCATTTATGTCATCTTGCGTGAGGACGTGTTTGCTGGTCTGATTCTGATCAAAAATTTCCTGGAGTGGATCGCGCTTTCCGGAAATGACAACTTCTTTCAGCTGGCTCGCTTCCGGTTTCAAAGCGATTGCCAACAAGGTGTCCCTGTTGACGTCTATGGTTCTACTGAAAATTTCAAACCCCACGTAGGAGATCTGAATTTGTTTCATGCCGCGGCTAGTCCGGACCACAAACTCACCGTCGGAATTTGTCACGCTAAAAATGGAATCAGGAAGGACTATAAGGTGCGCCTGCGGCAAGTTCTGCCCTTTGTCGTCCTCAACAACGCCTCTTACTACAACATGCTGGGCCCTGAGAACGCATGGAAGAAAAGCCAATAAAAAGAGCAAAGGTTTCCGCACCGAAAAGAATTAAAAGACCCAAACTTCGAAATTTCATACCCCTATCGTCTTAGAAAAGACGCAGTTACACTACAGGTTTGGGAATAGTGGGATAAACAGCATTTTCCGGCTCAGGCTACTGAAGAAAATACAGCCTCGCTTCCCACACTATTCTCGCCATTCGCCTGTCCCTTTCATTGTCGCTGACCCAGGATCTCCATCACTTGTCAATCAAAGATCTTATTCATTACAAATTCCTGTTGCAGGAATCGTTCGCGAGGAGCAAGCTCCCGATTCCGCAATTTCTCCGGTAAGGTTTCAGGATCTCCAGGATATCCCACCGCCATAAAAACACCTATCTCATACGTTGCTTCCGGAATTCGGATCTCCTCAATTGTCTTTTTCTGATTAAATCCCGCCATTTGTCGAACCTGCAAACCCATTTCCACTGCCTGCAGCGACAAGAATGAATTAGCGCCGCCAAGATCATACATGGCATGGGCATTCGCGCCCGGATATTTTGAGAAATTCTTCCTTGCCAGGCTCAGGATGAGAAGCGGAGCATCTTTTGCCCAAAGCTTGTTTCCTTCATTGAGACATTCGAATAGTTTTGACCAAAGTTCCGGCTGATCACGCGTCGCGTAGATATATAACCAAGGTTGTTCGTTCGTACTTGACGGCGCCCAGCGCGTTGCCTCAAACAAGGAATAGATTCTTTCAGGCTCGATGGGCTGCTTGCTGAAAGCGCGCGTACTCCTTCTGTTCCTTATCAGATCTAATATCGGGTGTTCAACTCGATTTGATTTTTGCATGAATCCTACCTCATCGGATTTCCTATTCATTCTTCACTACACAAAGAAAAAAATCCTTTACTCACCTCGTAATTTATCCAACTTGAAGTTAATGTCCTCCGCTTCACTCATCGACACAGTTTTGAGATTCTCCAACCACGCATCCCGGCTCTCATCAATTTTTTTAAGAACGTCAAGTCCGCTATCAGTTATTGAAATGTCCACCTGTCGCCTGTTGGTTTCACAGATCTCCCGTTTTACCAATCCCTTCTGTCTAAGCTTTTCCACAAGCCGAGTTGCATTGCTATTGCGGTCGATCATGCGGCAGGTTATATCAGCAAGCATCATTGGCTTGGGGTGACTTCCACGCAAAATACGAAGGACATTGTACTGTTCCGGTGTGACGCCAAACGGTTTAAGCCGAGCGGAGTTGAGATTTGCCAGCCAGCTGCCGGTAAACAAAATGTTCACGACCATCTTTTCATACTCGTTGGTAAATCGCTCCTGTTTAAGGTCTTTTTCTAAACTCATATTTATAAAAGTACATTTCAATTATTCCACCTACAATATTAATCAGGAGTTTTTAAAATTTACGAGCTTTAATATTCTATAGGGCTGAGTTAAAAAAAACCAAGTATAAATCACATCCATGATTCAATTTTCGACGACCATTCTCCGGTTTGCTAGCAAAGGTGAAAAAACCGGATGGTCTTATGTCAAAATTACGCCAGTCCAGGCGCGGAAATTAAATCCGGGTTGCAACGTGTCGTTCCGGGTAAAAGGTAAAATCGACAATTATGCTTTTGAAAAAGTTGCCTTGTTGCCAATGGGAGAGGGGAACTTTATTATGCCGATGAATGCCAAGATCCGCAAGGCTATTGAAAAGCAAGCGGGAAGTGTTGTCCAACTCACCCTGATGGTCGACAAGCGGGAGATCCAGCTCTCGCAGGATCTGATGAATTGCCTCGCCGAAGAGCCAGACGCTAAGATCTTTTTCAAATCGTTGCCTAAGTCGCATCAAAACTATTTCAGCAATTGGATCGAAAGCGCAAAAACGGCGGAGACCAAAACAAAAAGAATTGTAATGGCTGTAAATGCGATGACTAAAAGACAGGATTTCGGAGCGATGATACGTGCGAATAAAAATAAACCTTATTAAGTTTAAGCAAATGTTCCGTTTATGAGCGTG
>DASUTP010000550.1:0-26052 GCA_036374515.1 Chryseolinea sp.
CCTGAAGCATTATATCATAAGGTAGAGTAAACTCAGAAACAACTTTAGTATTCCAGGCAAGATTTTCATTTGTGTAATCCAAATCGACATTTGAACCATCAATATATCGTTGAAATAATGAGTAGCTCATATTTAAGTTCCACCATGGCGTGATTGAAGCGCTCCCGATCAACTCAATACCGGCATCGGATCCGTTATTTAAGTTTTCTGGCCGGCCATACGAAACTCCATTTTCGTCGACCTCAATTATATAATCTATGATCCCCGATGTATACCGGTAAAACAGTGTCGTCGTTAGATCAAATTTCTTGAATGCAATATGCTGGCCGAGTTCCAATGACTGAATGTATTCCGGTTGAAGCATCGGGTTTCCTGTTCGTATATTCAACGAGTCTGAAATGTCCGGGAACGGATTGAGCCGTCCTGCACGCGGGCGGTCTATGCGTCGACTGTACGTTAGCCGAAGATCCTGCCGTTTGGAAAGCATGTATTGAAGACTAGCGCTGGGAAATAAATTAAGATATGATTGCTTGTTCTCTTCGCCAAGTTCGAACTGCGTGGTATGGACGATGGTTTTTTCAAAACGGTTGCCAAGTGAGAAATTAAACTTGTCCGATCTCTGATTATAGTTTATGTAAAAGGCATGCACCTGCTCTTCATAAAGAAAGTGATTGCTAATGTCTTGCCGACTTGCCCAAGACTCTTCAATCGGGTTAAAAACTTCGAATACAAAATCATTGTCAAAGTTGCGAAGAACGGTCTTTGCGCCAGTTTCAATTCTATTGTTTTCCGTGATAGGGTGAACATAGTCTATTTGAAAAACGCTGACAGATCTGTCTTCATCGGTACTTCCACGTTGTCGATCGTCATTACTTCCATTCGCAGGCATCTGGGTCGATACAATACTCTGAATTTCAATATTCGATCTTGACGAATGGCTGACCTGGGCCTTCAAAGACCGATCAGCTTTTTTGAAAGTACGCTCGTAAATCAGGGCGTTGTCGAAAGCATAACCATCTTCAGTCTCAAAGTTATATCGATTGTTACTCTGTGGTATCTCATTTAACGGGAATTCGCTGAGCCGAAATTCACGGTCGCGATCTTTTCCTGTTCGATAAACTCCTTCATAGGTCAGCTGGTTATGTCCAAAGAAATAGTCTCCTCCATATTTAAAATTTTGATTAAGTGATTTCCGATTAATGTTCCCCTGTTGGATAAGGGACGGTGCCTGGCCAATACTGCTTGTGCGGAAGCCCGTAAACGTACCGTTGTTAATTGATTGCCTTAAGTCATATCCACCATAGATAAGATAATCTTTGGTTTGGTGGCTTGCCTTAATTGATCCGTTATAGCGATTGCCGGTTCCATAGGTGAAGTCGACGTTCCCATGAGTTCCCAGGCCCTCTCCTTTCTTTAACTCAATGTTGATTATTCCGCCTTTAGCATCCGCGTCATATTTTGCGCCGGGATTGTTTATCACCTTGATGGACTTTATAGCGCTGGCCGGAATTTGGTCAAGATTTGCTGCCAGCGAGGAGTTTCTTCCATTTATCAGAACATTCGTCGAACTGCTTCCACGCAGACTGATGGCACCTTCTCCATCAACGTTAATGGAAGGTGTATTCCGAAGGATATCCAGCGCACTTCCACCAATATTTGCCAGATTTTGCGAAGGATTGATGGTCATGCCCTCAGCGGAAACCTCAAATGGCTTTTGCATCACCTCGCCACGAATTACCACCTCATTTAACACCTGCGACGATTCCTCCAAAAGGATCGATCCCAGTCTAATATTTTGGTTAATCAGAACATCTTCGCGCCGCCAAACTTTGTATCCTACAAACTGAATTTCAATAGTATAACTTCCTTCCGGAATATTGGTCAATTCAAAATCACCCGTAATATCGGACGCAACTCCGGTAACAAGTTTAGAAGAATCATATAATGCGACATTGGCAAACGGGACTGGCTCATTATTCTTATCCCGAAGATGTCCAGTTACCAAGAACTGGGTTTGAGCATTAGCAAAAAATGCCGCTAATAAAATATTGCTTAAAACTAAAATCGAAAATTTCATGCATTAAAAATTAAACTACACTTTGATTAATCAGGCATACGATCCCAAGTGAACGGAGAATTGGATCTATTTTCCTTTATAGACTCAATCATCATGCCTAAGAAATGATAAAAATTGACTAATAAGGTAAATTCAGAAATTAATGACACGTCCCCGGTTATTAAGTCGAGATGTTGGAAGAATGTTTGATAAGCTTCGCTTGGGTTTAGGATGCCGAAACAATCGGTCTGCTTATGGTGTTGCTGTTAAATGCAATGGTATCACCAGTCTTAAATCAGCTCGTTCGCATTATTTTCATTTAGCGCATAATCACTGGCCTTAAAACTCGTTTTCCCTTCCTTAACCGATGATTGGTTTGATGCGGCACCATGTTTGCAGTACCGACATATCCTTACCGTGGGCTCGTATCTAACAGTTTTATCACTTATAAACAATTAAAAATGGATTCAATGTTCGGTGTTGACAAGATCGACTTTAATGATATTGAGTTGTTGCAACACGATGCACCGAATATAATTCTTTGGGCCGCCCCGATCATGTTCCTCCTTGTTCTAATTGAATACATTCTATCATCAATGCAGGACAAACCATACTACAATAACAGGGAGGCTATGGGATCCATCCTTGTGGGGATGGGAAATGTTGCAATCGGAGTTCTTATTAAATCATTTCTTTTTTTTGTATTCATTGTGATGTATAACCTGACTCCTTGGCGGATGGAGTTAAAGTGGTGGACGTTTATCCCATGTTACGTCGTTTTTGACTTTTGCAGCTACTGGGCGCACCGGATCTCGCACCATTTAAGAATACTGTGGGCAACTCACGTCGTTCATCATTCGGGGGAACACTATAATCTGACAGTCTCTTTCCGGTTGAGTTGGATTCAATATTTTAAAATTATCTTTTTCTTTCCAGTGGCTTTTATTGGATTCCACCCTCTTGTTATATTTGCGACAAATCAGATCGCGATTCTTTTTCAATTTTGGGCTCATACGGAATATATTCGTCGTCTACACCCAGCAATAGAATACATATTTGCAACACCTTCCAACCACAGAGTACATCATGGAAGTCAGGAACAATATTTAAATAAAAACTTCGGCGCAACGTTCATAATATGGGATAGAATGTTTGGCACCTATCAGAAGGAAGAGCAACAGGTAATTTATGGGATTACAGGTAACATAACGAGTAAAATTAATCCGCTGTTAATTAATTTTCATGAGTGCATGGACATCATCAAAGATATTAGAAGCACAAAACTTATTAGGGAAAAATGGTTTTACATCTTTGGCGACCCCTTAAAAGTCGCCTTGCTTAAAAAACAAATATCGAAAAGGGAGGACGAATCCGTAAACACAAAAATTCCGGAAGGTTAACGCAGTTTCTTGACGGGGGACGATTTTTTTCACGGGAGAAGGGTTCTCAACGCTGCTCTCAGAGCATTTCAAACTCTTCAACCTATGGCTCCGTTGCCGGATATTCGCAACAAGCAACGCTCAAACTCAATACATAATGATGTCAATTGGCGTTTGCTTGATGTCTGACCACGCGCGACACCCAATTCCGTGATATATTTCGCGCAGAAGGTATAGTTGATTTGAAGAGGAAATTTGCACTGCAACACTTGAATACGTGCCCCAGGGGTTGTATCCAGGCGGAAAGTTGTATATCAACTAAACAACGCCTGGAGTCTCAGAAATACGATGTCAGATCTAAGGTATCGGACCAAGGGCAAGCTGGTTACACGCCTTAGCCCTTTTTTAGATGGGCATTAAATTCCTTATAAAAAATTTTTGCTGCAACATATTCCCCACTTAGTACCCAGAAAAAGTCGCACATTATCATCGCAATATTAAAAGCGCATTAAATTAAGGAGATGCTCCACTACAAAACATTCCATTTGTTGACTGTAGAGAAGTGTTTGTACGTAAGCGAGCGGTCCAGCCTCCTGTTTAACATTTTTAATAATTAAGATAATTCTTATTCTTCTCGCAGCGCATTTTGGGCATAGTTTTTCTATAGACATTAATAACCGTAGTGATTATATGTTATCCACATCCGATTAACTCAGTGAATGAATTATCAGTACTTGGCGGCTTTTGTCAGACGGATTTGAAAGTAGTATAACTTAAAACATTAAAATTCCGAAGCATGAAAAAAAGTACCTTAAATTCACTTTACAACGGCAAAAACATTTTAGTCGTCGTAGCACTAACTATAATAGTTAGTATGACGAGTTCTCAGTCCTTCGCCCAGGTCGGGCTCGCAATTGGCCCGAAAGGCGGTATTGGAATCACAACTTTTAAAGGGTCTGATGCACAAAATGTCGACTCAAGAACCAGTTGGTTAGGCGGTGCATTTCTAAATGCTCAAATCAGCCCAGTATTTAATTTGCAGCCCGAAATTCTTTTCAGCCAGAAGGGCGCCGATTATACTTCTTCAGACACAAGAAGTCATCTTGTCATTAACTATTTTGAAGTGCCCGTTCTTGCGAAGCTACGGCTTCCAATAGGTGGTGTTGTCTTTCCGCACATTCTCTTCGGTCCAAATTTCGCATTCAAAACGAATGTAGACTATACGAGTGAGGATACGGGAAACGGCACGCAGGTTACTACAAACGACCTCGATATTAGAAGATCCGATATCGGCGGTCTGGCTGGTGTAGGTATAGACATTGAAACAAAAGAGAGTGGCCTTTTCTTTACAATCGATGGTCGCTACGGCTTTGGTTTCAATAACCTTGATACTAGTGAAAATTCTGTCGAGATCCGAAATGCGGGTTGGTCTTTCGCGCTTGGTGTCGGTTTCTTACTCAAGCAAAGGCAATGAGCTTAAGCCTGACAACTCCTTAATACAAGTTTCTTTTAAATCAAGAATTTATGAAGCCGTTCCGATTTCAAAACGGCTTCATTTACTTGCCAAGGTAAAGTTTCAGCAATTCTTATGTGACTGCTAAATTTGTCTCTCGCAAATTAGTATTGGCTTTAACCGGGCTGGTCCTCACAATCGAGCTTGCGATCCGCGATCTTGACAGGAGCCAGGAATAAATCGGTGGAAAAGAGAACCCGGGAAGAGGTAAGGTAATCGGCTTGAGCAGCAAGAATCCAAGATTGGCTGCATTCTAATGCCATTCTAATATTGAGTCATTGACAATTCCATACATTTGCAACTCAAGGATTATAACCGAAATGAAAAGTAGCCAGTTGTTTTTAGGATTTGCAATCGCTTTCTTGATGATGGCTTTTTCCGCGGACGCGGCTAAACAGTGTTTGCTCCAGAAGATTAAAACAAAGATTGAAACCAGTAATCAAACGCTGGTTTATGGTGTGTTGCCGACAGGTCAGCCAGCAGGCGGTTCTGATAACTCCAATCTTCCGGAGATTAAAGCAGTAACATCTCCCAGTAATTTACCTACCGCTTTTCACATCCGTTCCAATCAGGAAATAATCCGTCTTTTTGAAATACAATTTGAGGAGCTAACCTTCGAAGAATATCAACCCAGCACACCAGTTGCACTCAATCGTTTCTTCCTTCACCTTTTCACGGTGGTCATTTCGCCTAACGCTCCTTAAGCTTACCCATTTCCCTTCATTGAGTTCATTTCCTTTTATAAGAGGGAAATGCATCTTCATTCAATTAAACGGCCAACATTTTAGAAGTACGCTAAACAGAAGACCGATTTAATTCCGGTACAACTTTCGACTCAATTGTATTGTCAACAATAATTAATGACCATGATTAAAACGAAATCAGATAATGAGGGCCTGCAATGGACAGGCAGACTATTTGGAGGTATTACCGATGACTTCAAGCGGAGAGCACCCCATTATCTTTCTGACTTTAAGGATGGCATGCACTCTAAAGTGGCAGCCAGTACGTTGTTTTTATTTTTTGCAGCTCTCGCAAATGCTATCGCGTTTGGTGCACTTTCCGGATTACTAACAGGTAATCAAATTGGGATAATCGAAATGTTAGTGGTTACCGCAGTGGGGGGAATACTCTTTGCCCTTTGTTCCGGACAACCGTTGACGATTTTGGGCGGTACTGGGCCCATTGTGATCTTTACCGGAATGCTTTTCGTCGGCTGCAACCAACTTGAAATTTCTTTTTTGGCGACGTATGCTTGGGTAGGTATTTGGTCGGGTATCATCCTTCTAGTTTGTGCATTTACAGATGCGAGTGCGCTGATGAATTATTTCAATCGGTTCACGGATGAGATCTTTGCCGCCTTGATATCGGTGATTTTTATTGTTGAGGCAGGCAACGATATGATTAAGTCTTTTAAATCCAACGGAAACTCAGATGGTCTCACAACGGGACTTCTAACTGTTTTGCTGGCTGCGGGAACCTATATCATTGCTCGCAACCTTAAACGCATTACAAGCTCGCCGTTCCTACGCCACGGGCTGAGAACTTTTTTAAGTGATTTTGGTCCAGCCATCGCCATTGTTTTGATGACATTCCTGGCGCTGAAATTTCCTGAAGTGAGTTTAAGCACACCTGCTGTTCCGGACGCCATTGAACCAACCTCGGGAAGAAGCTGGCTGGTAGATATTTTTGACCTTCCTACATGGGTTATCTTTGGTTCTATTGTGCCCGCTTTATTAGCGTCTATTTTGCTTTTTCTCGATCAGAATATAACTACAAGGCTGGTGAACGCCAAAGAGTTTAAGTTACAAAAGGGAAGTGGGTATCATCTTGATCTCGCTATTGTGGGCATAATCGTATTGGTTGGAAGCTTTTTTGCGCTTCCATGGATTGTTGCCGCGACCGTTCACTCTTTAAACCACGTTAAGAGTTTAGCGGACACCAGCGTTATTGTTACCAGCGATGGCGCAAAGAAAGAAGTAACCACGTATGTGCGAGAGAACCGTGTCTCCGGTTTATTGATCCATGTTCTCATCGGTGCCTCAATCTTTTTTCTTTCATTGGTCTCCAACATTCCAATGGCGGTGCTTTTTGGTTTGTTTCTTTACATGGGCTTTACTTCGCTTGGTGGCAATCAGTTCGCGGAGCGCCTGATGCTTTGGATCACAGATCCTGCCTTGTATCCTGAGACTCATTATCTGAAAAGCGTTCCTAGAAGTACCATTCATAAGTTTACACTGATTCAATTTGCATGTTTTATAGCCTTATGGGTTCTTAAAGCTTCAAGGCTGGGAATTTTATTTCCGCTGATGATTGCGGCTTTAGTACCTATCCAAATTCTCATCAGCCGCTTATTTGAGCCGAAGTATGTGGATACATTGCTTGCCGAAGAAGAAGATGAAGCTGCGGACACCCACATATTTGATTAATACAATTTGCTGATAATCGAAGCTTTCTAAGTTACGTAAACAGGAAAAAATATAAGATGACTCAATTCGAAGTAGTAAATACTAGGTCGCTCCTATCAGCGGCGGGAACCTGCTACAATTTGCATTCTAGTTCAATATCATTAGAAGCAGGACATAAATGATCAGAATAAACCAACTGTCGACGCCCAGGCGCCAGGTCTTTCTTTCAGGACGCGTTACCAAACCAATCGCCACAACTGCAGTCATGATTATTGACGCTAATATAGAAAGAGAATGTGTTCCGGAAATTTCGGCATACAAAGGACCTTCTGTGTAAAAGAAATCAAGCAGCGATAAGATAGCAATGTTAAAAACATTACTCCCCAACAAATTTCCCATCGCCATGTCTAATGACCCCATGCGTAAAGCAGAAACGGAAACTACAAGCTCTGGTAAAGACGTAGTGATTGCTAAGAATACTGTACCAAAAAACGAATCACTGAGACCGGTCTGCTGGGCAATCTTTTCGCCAAAATATGGGAGAAACAATGCAGCTATCGTCACAATCAGTGCATGAACGCTATAGATTGACAACACTCGCCGCAAACCATTTTTAACGCTATCTTCTGAAATGCTTTCTTCACCTTCGACTAAAACGTTTGACGTTTCAAACAAAAATATTCCCCTCATGGCTACTAAATAAATGGCTATAAGCAACAGACTGAATGGACTAACCCACAATATCGCCGGAGTCTGCGGCGCAAGTAGTATTGCAACCAACACACATGCCAATAAAATAATACTGAATGATCCGGCAACCACGTGACTGGTTTTGACAAGTGAAGTGATCGGTTTCTTCAGCATTAAGTCGAGAAGTGAAAGGATCAACAAATTGAAAGTGCAGCTTCCCACTACATTTCCGACTGCAAGGTCCGGAGCTTTGACAACAACAACCGAACTCAGACCTGTGACGAGTTCTGGCAATGACGTAACTGTTGCCATCAGGATTAGGCCAATCCATGCCTTGCTTAAACCGGTAAGTTCTGCCAGCCGATTACCCTGCTTTGAAAGCTGCGTGCCGCTCAATGTAATGAGCCCAGCACAAACCAGGAATCCAATGATGCTTGTAGACAATGTTGACAAAAGTATGCGTCAATAGTATGAAATTCCGCACATGGTTCAATGCAAAAAACAATTCTTTTATTCGCCACTATGAATGCATACTAATATGCCCGATTTTAATCTTGTCTTAATCCGGCCTCAAACTATTAATCCATAACTACAGCTATCTTTACAAATTATTAATGACAGTATTCAATTTCAGCTTGTCCCCTTATGCAGAAATACAAAGTACACCATTAAACACTTTCTAGTATGAATATTCTTGTGGTTGAGGATGAACAAAAAGTTGCAGCCTTTATCAAGGCTGGACTTGAAGAACAAGGCTACGACATCGATCTTGCCTATGATGGCTATACCGGAGAAAAATTGGCCTTAAACAAGAAATACAATCTCATTCTATTGGACGTCATTATTCCAATCATGAATGGCCTTGAGCTTTGCAAAAGAATTAAAAGTGTAAGGCCTGAAACACCGATCTTGATGCTTACAGCTTTGGGCACGACAGAAGATAAAGTTATTGGATTCGATTCGGGAGCAGACGATTACCTGGTTAAGCCTTTTGAATTTAAAGAACTCGTTGTAAGAATAAAGGCTTTAACAAAACGGTCGCAATTGAGACAGGAGCCACACAATGTTGCTACTGTGTTGAAAGTCGCAGACCTTGAACTGGACGTCGACAAAAAAATGGCTTTCAGAGGAGACAGGATCATGTCATTAACTGCAAAAGAATTTTCTTTGCTTGAGTTTTTGATGCGAAACAAAGGCCGCGTACTATCGCGGCCAGAGATAGCGGAACACGTTTGGGACGTTACTTTTGATACAGGCACAAATGTGGTTGAGGTATATGTGAATATCTTGAGAAAAAAAATTGATAAAGATTTTCCAAAAAAATTGATTCACACCAGAATTGGCCTTGGATATGTAATTCAAGAATCATGAACATCCGTACTAAATTAACGTTACGGTTTATCATTATCACGGCCATTATTTTTCTGCTATCGTCCATTCTTATTTACATTTTGTCTGCTGATTACCGTAAAGATGACTTCTACAGCCGGCTTCTTAACAAAGCCAATAATACCTCCAAACTTTTGATTGAGGTGGACGAAGTTGATGTTGCCTTGCTGAGAAAAATAGAACAAGACAATCCGATTAACCTGCCCAATGAGAAAATTTTAATCTACAACTATAGGGATACCCTGCTGTTTAGCACTGATGAAGCAAACGTTATCAAGGTTGATGCCGATTTACTGGATGAAATAAGGCTGGAAGATGAGGTGCGCTACGTGCAAGGCGAATATGAGGTATTAGGTTTTCTCTTCAAAGGGCAATACGACAGATTTGTCGTGATCGCAGCAGCTACAGATACCTATGGTTATAAAAGACTACAGAATCTCGCTTTTATCCTGTTTACCGTCTTCTCGATAAGCATCGTAATCGTTTCAATCTCGGGGTGGATTTATGCCGGACGAGCGCTGCACCCCATTGCCTCGGTGGTTGACCAGGTGTCAGAAATTTCAATTGCCAGCTTAAATTTAAGGGTGGATGAAGGGAACGGAAAAGATGAAATTGCCCGGCTATCTCAAACCTTCAACAGTATGCTGTCACGGTTGGAGGCGTCCTTCACCACGCAAAAAAACTTTATTGCCAATGCTTCCCATGAACTTAGGACACCGCTTACCATCATTACGGGACAATTGGAGGTGACATTGTTAAACACCAGGTCACCGGAAGAATATAAGAAGGTAATCCTTTCGGTATTGGACGACATCAAAAACCTGAATGATCTTTCAAACCGTCTATTGCTACTAGCCCAAACTTCATCCGAAGAACGCGACAGAAGAATGTCACTGCTCCGGATAGATGAATTGATGTGGCAAGTGAAGGAAGACCTTGCCAAACGTCACCAAGATTTCATCATCAACATTGACCTCGATGAAAATCTTGACGATGAGACAAAATTGACCATTAAAGGGGACGAGCAATTAATGAAAATAGCGCTATCCAACCTGATCGAAAATGGATGCAAATACTCATTCAATCAGACAACCAATATTTATATTAAGTCATCGCAATTCGGACTGTCGATCCGATTTCACGATGAAGGAATCGGTATACCAAGCGAAGATATCGATAAAATCTTTGACCCATTTTACCGCGGAAGCAACACAAGAAATATCAAAGGTCACGGGATAGGGCTTTCAATGGTAAAAGGCATTATCAAAATACATCGCGGGAAAATTGGTATTACATCCGCAGAAAGAGCCGGCACTACCATTACCATAAGCCTGCCAACCGCAATGAATCCTGAATTTTAATCCGGTTTTAATAACATTTTAATGCCCTCTTTACGTGACTTCCGTTACTTGGCTGAACTCGGTATGGACAACTTCAAAACCGAACAAGAATCAGTATTAAAGCAATTTTCGGCCTTATGTTGTTTGCAGGAATGCTTATATATCATCCTAAAATGAACGAGCTATGTCACCAATTTCGATTTTGAATTTTGTCGTAAAAGAGAAACCGAATCAGCTTAGGGCCTCAAAAGAAAGAAAAAGAGAGGCAATAGGTGACAGCATCATGTTTGCCACAGGATTAGTGTTCATGGTATGGATGTTATATCAAAGCTTTTTGTGAGCTTAATTGTAAATGCCACAATGACCTCTTTTTGACGGAATAAGTTTTTCCTAAAAAGGTAAATAAGTAGGCTCAAGATTTTTACAGGTTAAAGGATTCGCTTACTTAATGGCCCGTCACCGCCAGGGTGATGGGCCTTTTTACTGAACTGTGTAGTTCATCATTTTAACTAAAAATTAATTTGTCATTAATGCCATCCTTATACTGGTATCGTTCCTTTGATCACAGACAAAAATTATGGAAACGTTGAAAAGCACAAAAGCAATCGCCATAGCGACAACCGCACTATTTTTTGTCAGTGTTTTATGGCTGATGAATACTGAACGCGTAAACAGTTCCCTGGAAACACGATTGGAAAACGAAAAGTTAAAATCAGAAGAGCTCTTATCTGAAAAGCTATTGCTGGCAAAGAATTTTCAAAAAATTAAATCTCAACTTTTCAGTGCACAGGATAGAAACCTGGAATTAGACAATGTTGTAAGTAATACAAAAGAGAGATTGGAGTCACAAGAGGTTGCATATAACCAGATGAAAAATGAGAATCGATCTCTAGCTCAGCTAAAAAAAGACAAAAAGGAATTATTAGGGCTCCAAAGTCAGACGGAAAACGAGCTTCAGTCCGTCAGATTAGCTTACGAAGATCTAATGGAAAAAAATAAGGAATTGACAAATTCGGTTGCATTTCTCCAGGAAACAAATGTCTTGCTAACAGGCGAATTGAACAAGGCCATGTTTGCAAAAGTGGATCACTCCCAAATTCTGGCTGTAAAGCGTAAAAGTGAAAAACTTACCGTCAGCGCGAAGCGAACCAATAAGATTGTCACCAATTTCGAGGTTCCAGCCGACTTGAAAAGTTTAACTTTCCGAATTGTCGATCCAACCGGGAATATCCTTTCTCCAAAGGATGCAACTATCGCATCGACTATCACACCTTCAGAAAAAAACTTTATCGCCTCTTCAAACCCTGGAATAAATGTCAACAAGCGTCAAAAGGTTGACATGATATTCACTCCGAATGAAAAATTGAAAACAGGTGTCTATACGGTTGAAATCTTAAATGCAAACCTGTATGTAGGCAGTATGAAGGTTAAACTACAATAACTGACCTGCATTTTTTCCGGAAAGCCAATCTTGAAATATAGATTGGCTTTTAATTTCCTTCCATTAAATTCTAAACATGATGAATGCAAAAGTCAAATATTGCCTTTTAGTTGAAGATGACCCGGAAGATCAGGAGTTCTTCATTGATGCGTTGCATAGCATATCTTCAACTACCGGTTGCTACGCTGTCCTGAATGGTGAAGAAGCGTTATTAACCCTGGCTCAGGAACAATTTACTCCGGACTATATTTTCACGGATATAAATATGCCACGAATGGGCGGACTGGAGTTTTTGAAAACGCTCAAGGGGATAGCAAAATTTCGAAACATACCAGTCATTATTTATTCTTCGGAATATTCTGAAGCTCAAATTCAAAAAGTCAAAAACCTCGGTGCTTTAGCCATTTACCGTAAAACAAGATTCGACACCTTAAAGGAAATATTAAGAAGGTATTTTCACGATTCTTAACGATGTATTAGTGCTTGAAAAAACCAAAAATATGAGCGAGGCCGACCATAACCTTGCGGCTAGCGCCTCTGTACTGGCATTCTTGCCAGCATCCCCGTCATGGATGCAAAACATTCATTATGGGCGAAACACCTTTCTCCCAAAAAGTCGAATTGAATTTTCTTATAAAATCAAAATAGCCCCTTGTCCTCGCTGGCTAATGCTCATCAAGGCTTAGTTCCCCTTTTACTTCTTCGCTGGCCTTTTCCAGAATTCTGCTTTCTCTTGCCTTGTCCCTCACAACCAGCGTCATCGTCAACGCTACGTTCTTATTCTCTTTTTGCTTTACAATTTTTCCAAGGACATCCAGATCACCGTTGATGTCTGTAAAGCTTTGAACCCAGGTCAAAAGAGGTTTGTCTTTTACATTCCCCAGATATTTTCCAACAATTGATGCCAGATTGAATAACGTGTCAGCTACCTGTCCCACAGGGGTTGCGCTGGCCAAAATTTGGGTAAGCCCCGACACTAAATTCGCATAGTCTTTGTCTCCCTTAACTTTCGAAAGTATTTCTCCCGCCTCGCGAAGCTTCTCCTTGCTTTTTACAACTGATACAAACGCGTGGATCTGGCCCGGGTTTCTATTGGACAGTTCTGTCTTCTTCCAATAAAAAATGGTCCTGTCAACGGGCAGTTCCTCGAAATCATCGACTTTCGGAAAACCCTTTAGATCAAGATTATGAATAGGATTCTCCAAGTCACTGATCACGATAATCAAAAAGTACATTTGTGCTAATCCTGGAAAAGGGGGAATTTTCACCGCTCCATTATCTTTGATCAGGACACGCGATAGTCTTAATTCAATTCCCGAAAGCTCGTCGGCTTTCGGTATATCACCTGACCTCCTGGTAACGCTATGCCTAAGCGATACTTCATCAACGAAAGAGTTTTGTTTTTCGAATTTTATATCCATGGTATGTTTTATATGGTTCAGATAGCGAGAGCTTAGACTGTCGGAAAGGTGCATGTGAAATAATCCTGGTCACACCTTTAACAGACATTTCTTTACTTTAAAGTTTCAAGTTAGTCAACACAAAGAAAAAATGCGCTCAATTCCTGACAAATTCAATTCAACATATCACTGAAAATGGTGATGGATTTTATAGTTAATTGGCTTTATCTTCCTTACACAAAAGGCCTCTCTAAAATCAACACTATGGATAACCTTGCTAAACTAAAGATCCTTTTTCTTGCCGCTGAACCCAGTGATTCAGCCAAGCTACGGCTCGGAAAAGAGTTGATGGCAGTCAGAGAAAGACTGAAAGACAATCAATATTTTATCGTTAAGGACCAATGGGCCGTAAAACCAGCCGATGTGCTTGAGACCATCCTTGAGGAAAAGCCACACATCGTTCATTTTTCTGGACATGGCACTGAAAGCGGAGAACTATGCCTTGAGGATGAACAAGGAAAGTTAAAGACTGTCACTGCGGACGCCTTATCTAAATTATTTAAATTAGCTTCCGACCATGTCAAATGTGTAATTCTAAACACATGTTTTTCGGAACTTCAAGCAAAAGCAATTTCTCAATTCATACCGGTAGTGATCGGAACAAAAAAAGAGATCGCGGATGCTGCAGCGATTAAATTTTCGACGGGATTTTATACAACGCTGTCTCCGGACCTATCTCAGAAATCTTTTAAAATAGCATTCGACAGAGGTTGCGTCTCCGTTCAATTCGACAGTTTACCAGACCACCTTACACCGACCTTAATCGAAGGATTACCGGAGGTTAGATTTACTGCCGAAGTGGATGCAGCATTTCTTTCCATCACAGACCCAAAAGGAGCATCGTTTAATGTGCTTAAGAAGGGACTGATACTGGCCGGAAAAAAAATGGGCCTTCAGGAAGAAATTGTCAAACAGATCCTGGATGAGAAAATAGAAAATTTAAAACTGCACATTGACGCCATCAAAGAGTACGAAGAAAGTCTTGCTGAAATTCTTCGGTCGGAGTACCCCCTGTCCGAATCCTCTAATTCTGCCTTGCGCCAGCTGCAACTAGGATTAAATCTTAACGATGAAGAAGTTGAAACGATAAAAAGACGTCATTTCTCAGATCCAAAAATAAATACTCCGGAGACATGGTATGATCGCGGCCGGGCTAAGGTTGTCTTAGGAAGTTATGATGTTGCTTTGGAATATTTCAAGAAGGCGATCGAAAAAGATAAAGACTATTCCGGCGCATATTTTGAAAAGGGATTTGCGCATGAGAAGAAGAAGGAATTCGATTTGGCAATTGACGCATACTCCAAAGCAATTGATTTTAATAATAAATGGGAATCGAATACCAACTTGAGCTTGGCCTACTATAATCGGGGACTATCATATTTTTCCATAATAACGGAAGATGAAGAACAAAAAAGGTCAAATATGTTGCTGGCGCTCAAAAACTGGGACGAAAGCATAGCAATAAATCCCAAAGAGCCAAACGCCTATTTCAACCGCGGATTGGTTTATGAGTTCCTCGAAAAATTAGACGATGCCATTGAAAACTTCAAAGTGAGCTTTGAGATGCCTACGGACGACAAGCGCAAGTCACAAACCGCTGACAGGATCGCGAGATGCTATTCAATTCTTGCCAATTTTGAAGAAGCCCAAAAATGGACCGATGTTGCAACCAGGCATCTCATGGAAGTTTAATGAATAATAGATCGGTTTAGGTTTTTGTCTGCGGTCATTGTTCGTTCAGCGAATGTACAGGATCGATACTAATGCTATGCTAAAACTCAACCGCCGGATGTTACAAACGTCCCTGGACTAAAATCGCGATCGCATGTGAATATTGACTGATCAGGTAGCACCTGATGCAATACAAGCCACAAGCATATTTTGAGTTAAATGCAGCGCTGCCGGATAAAGCTTATTTTTGCGAGAGTATAATTTCGCGTTCATCACCGGCTTGCAACACAATTTCTTTCTTCAGCTTGCTGCTGCTTCCGTTCTTCAAGGAAACAGAAGAAACTTGCAATTGGCCATGATGCACGGCGATCAATAGTTTTACGTTTTCACCAGCATTTTCAACTCGGGCATTTCCCCAGCTATATCCGTTTGACCAAAAATAATTGCCAGGTTTAGAAGTGATCACAAACGAACCGTCGACGGCAGAATAATTGAATTCGCTCCACGCAATGATTGACGCCCAGCTGGCCATCGCCCGTGCATAGTGGTTGCCACATTCTTCTTCATTGAACGGACTTCTTTTATATCCGTCATAACGCCGTCTTACGTCTGTGATCGTTTTGATCGCATCATCCTCTAAGCCCTCATATATCATACCGGCGGCAGCAGTATATTCCAGACCACTCCATGCCTCTGCATAGTAGGAAAGCGGAACTTCCGGACGTTTATCTGGATCCGGGTAGGATGTCAATGAAAGGCCGGCTTCGCCGCCCAGCGCAAAGGAGCGCATATTGTTGAAGTGATCTCCAAACGACTCGACATAATTGTACTTAGCGATGCTTTGAAGAGCTTTCTTGACATTCTGAGGTTTTGCCAGGTACCCCAAGCCACAAATGTGTGCCATGTACTGGCCGACCAGTTGATCGATAAGGCATCCCTCGCCGATCTGAAAATCTGGGTTGGCAAGTCCCTCAGAACCCATATCGGAGCGCAGACCCGGCGCTATTTTGGTTTCATCCGTGATGGGCTGAATTTTCTGATAATAATATTCCCCATTGAAAATATTTGCATCCGTCCACGAGCTTCCCTGCTGGAAGAGCTTCTTACACGTAGCCTCAAATTCTTTGTCCCTCATGTATGCAGCCATTTCCCCTGCGGCCCGCAGCGCACCTAAATACCAAAATTCAATTTCAGGATTTGGACCGTAGTATTCGATGTCCATTGTATTGTGCTGACAACCTTCCATGACACCGTTTTTATCAGCGTCCCAGCCACCGGGGATCCATGCGAAGGCTAGTGCTTTCTTTACCTTTGGATAAAGCGCTTTGAGGAAATTGTGGTCGCCGGAATGTTGCCATTCGCGATAAACCTTCATGATCGTGCCCATCTGTCCGTCGGCGGCGGCAAGCTTCCAATTTTTTGTTTTGTCGAACGGTAGGGATACACGAAAACTCATCAGGCCGGTTTCATCATCGAGTCCATAATCGTATTCTACCTTTCTCATCGAAGTTGCAAGTTCGCCGAACAAAAATGGCGTGGCCTGCTCATAGTTCCATACGTGGGTACAATTTCCGTAACATGAACCGATGGAATTGAAGATCCCCTCCCAGCCAAAGAAATTTCCATCCTTCAGCCGAAAGGCTGTTTGTGTTCGCAAGGTGCTGGTGTTGAAGAGTGCCGCCTCCTTGATCACATCCGGATAGCTGCTGTTCACCACAAGGTTCACGAAGTCTAGTGTCTTGCTTTCCAACGCCTCCAGCTCCGGGAGGGTTTTAACGGCCACATCCCACGCATCGGTGTAGAGGGTGGAATAATAGTTCCCGAGAATTTGGCTTGATTTATTGAACCAATCGCGCCTGTTTGGAAAATGCCATGTCAAAAGGAACTGAAACTCCTTCTTTTCGCGCGGACCCAGTGTGGTTTTCGCTGACAGACCCGCCCGTGGACTGTCCTGCTTTTCGGAAAACGTTTTGTCTTCGAAAATTCCGTCATCGGAAAAATCATCCCACATATCCGTGACGTTGGCATTCCATCCTTTTGGCGTGAGCTCACGGCGATAGGAAATTGTCATAGCGGGATCTGCCACCGTGGTAAGTGCCATCGTACCCCACGTGTCGAGTGTATTATCGACACTGTCGGAGGTCATGAAGATTCCGGCTAACGTTCCCGATTTCTTAAATGTGTTTTTATTCTTTTTTGCCCCGTGAAAAATTTTCGATTTATTAAAATCAGAAAGCTCAAAATCCGATCCGTCCATCCCAATAAAATTATCGATCGTTCCAGCTACCGCAACATTCAATGGTTTATCGGTCTTGTTTATGATTTCATAGCGGATAACAGCTACAGGAATGCCGCTGGCCTTGGCATCACCTGGAATAAACGGATTAAAAACTTTCAATTTTGCAGACACCGGCATTGCATCGTCCTCCAGGTTAATGATCATAAAGGGATAGGCCGCATCCACCGTGGTGGATGCAAACCGGGGTAATCCATGATTCGGCGCCATACTTCCTTCGCTTCCGGGATATTCGCTTACCGGTATGGGGCCCAACAATGCCTTCGAATTTTTATTTCCACTTTGATCTTCCGTAAACAGCAAAAAGCAGGGCGCCTGCTTAGGTGATTGCGAACCGTAAAATCCTTTGGCAGGTTTGTTCATAATTTCGACATCCTTCCATTGACCGTTTCCACCAAGTGAAATTGTGCCGGTGCCAATACCACCTACTGGCATGGCTATACGTTCTGTATTTTGCTTTTCGTAGTGTCTGAGCACTGGCCAGTCAGAATGTTGGGCATAAACGCCGCAATGCAAAAGGCAAACGGAAAATGTCAGCAATTTTTTCATAAACATTTTATTGATCGGTTGATGTCGTATTTATCGATAACCTGGACCGGTTAGCAGCCGGCTCCCTGTGTGCAGTCAAGCACGCCCAGCAGCGTAACGATTTGCATGACTGCATCTTAAATTTAACAGGAAAAGTATCCTAAAGCTTGAAAAAGGAAACCTTTGGCAAAAAAAAGTTCATGGTGTTGTACTTGCAGTTTGAGTCAGGTAACGACTGCTTGATGGTTGAATATCCCAGTTTCCAACCGTATTCAACGCCCTGGCTGATCATATCAGGTCCGAGCTTTCACGCTACCACATTATAAATCGTCACAGCCTTTTCCTTATTCTTCAAAGAAACTTCCTTGACTTTGACGCACTGAAATGATTTGCTGACTTTACTGAAACATACTTCGTTGATAATAATTTCTCCGGGACCTGCAGCCGACTGCAACCGCTGCGCGGTGTTTACTGTATCGCCGATCACGGTGTAATCAAGTCTTTTCAGCGTGACGGATCCAATGTTACCGGAGACCATTTCACCGCTGTTTATCCCAATCGCCACCTGCGGGTTAAAACTGAAAGTGTCCGGAAGTGAAGAAATTTTTTCCCGGACGGCAAGGCTCGCGTCGAGTGCCCTATCCAGGTGAAAGTCCCCACGAAATACCGCCATGATCGCATCGCCGATAAACTTGTCGATATATCCACCTTGGTTGATGATCTCTTTAACGATTACATCAAAATACTTATTCAAAAGTTTAACCACACTGTCGGGACTTTCCTTTTCGCTGATGGCTGTAAAACCACAAATGTCGACGAACACGACGGTAGCTTCCACCACCTCATTTGTCATAAGCGATGATTCATATTCGCGACTGCCCATAAAATTAAGCACCGCTTCGTCGACGTACATTTTCAAAATGTTATTTTCCTTCACAGCTTTCAATGTGTCGCGTATCTGGCTTACATGCTTAATTGTCTTTTGGATGGTAATCTGAAGGTCATCAAAATTTATGGGCTTGGTAATAAAGTCGAATGCGCCACGGTTCATGGCGATACGAATGTTATCCATATCACCATACGCTGAAACAATGACGGATTTGATCAAGGGACACTGCTCGCTTAAGCGTGAGAGCAATGTGAGTCCATCCATCTCAGGCATGTTGATATCGCTTAAAACGATATCGATATCAGGATGTGACTTCAGCTTCTCCAGCGCATCATTGCCATTCGCAGCAAACACGAACTCGTATTCCTGTTCACGGATTTTCTGGCGAAACTTTTGTCTGATCAGAACCTCTAAATCGGCCTCATCATCGGCCACAAGGATTTTTGCCATTAGACAGGTAGATTAAGTTTTTGTTTGAGTTCGGTAAAATTAACGGGCTTGGTCAGAAAATCATCAGCACCCAATTGCTTCGCCATGTGAAAATTCTCGGCATCTCCATACGCCGTGATCATCATCACAACGGGAGGTGGTGTAAGAAATTTTTTCTTGATTCGATCGAGTAGCTCAAGTCCGCTCATGCCTGGCATGTTGATATCCGATAAGATAAGGACCGCTTCATGCTCCAGACGTTTCAAATGCTCTAGCGCTTCTTCCCCGGAAAAAGCAAAAACGAATTCAACAAGACTACTTTTAGTTTCTCTTCTGAAACGTTGTTCAAACAAGGTCTGGGTATCTCTCTCATCGTCGACCACTAGAATCTTCATGGCTATTTTTTAAAATAGATAATATACTAATAAGTTCACTTCCAATACCTTCGACTGACTCCACTTTCATTTCACCGCTAGGTCCCTTAATCATGATATCCTAACTAAGCGACAATTCCAATTTTGTACCCTACCCAATTGGTTTGGTTCTTAATATGATTTGCAAAATTTTCACAGCATCTGGCATTACTATTTTTATGATATGGGTAATTGAATACTAAACTCTGTCCCGACACCTTCCTTGGTTTCGACTTTCAGCTCACCACCGTGCGCTTTCAGAATATCATAGCTTAAACTTAACCCCAATCCAGTACCGTGACCGGCAGGCTTGGTAGTGAAGAACGGCTGAAAAATTTTTTCAAACGCTTTTTGCGGAATACCCGTGCCGTTATCCTTTACGGTTATTTCAATCTTACCATTCAGTTTTTTCGTGTTTATCGAAACTGTCGGCTCGTAATCTTTCTGTACAGTTTTTCTTTTCTCCGTCACCGCATAAAATGCATTATTGATCAAATTCAAAATCACTCGGCCAATATCCTGAGGTATGACCGCTATTTTTTCCAACGTTGAATCAAAGTTGGTTTCGAATTTGGCGTTGAATGTCTTGTCTTTCGCGCGAAGTCCATGATACGCTAGCCTGAGGTATTCGTCAGCCAATACATTCATATCCGTCAATTCCTTTTGTCCGCTACTGCTGCGACTGTGCTGAAGCATGCTTTTCACAATACCATCAGCACGTTTACCGTGATGATTAATTTTCTGGAGGTTTTGCTTGAGATCGTTGGCAATGATTGTTGCGTCATTAAAGTTCCCTTTCTCTACTTCCTCCATCATTTCATCAATCAATTCATTACTTACTTCCGAAAAATTATTGACAAAATTTAATGGGTTCTGAATTTCGTGCGCGATTCCAGCGGTGAGTTCTCCAAGTGAGGCCATTTTCTCTGCTTGAACCAATTGTTGTTGCGTTTGCTTCAACTCTATCAATGCTCTGTCTACCTGCTGTTTTGCGGCTTCCAGTTTATTAAAATCGTCATAGCGGGCATAGGCTGTAGAGAATGCCTCCGCCAGTGACTGCAATAAATGGATATCGTCCTGTTGGAGTCGAGTGGTGTTACCAACATATAACATGCCTTGCAAAAACGGAAGGAAGTGAAGATAGATGCCCTCCGCGGGCAATGTATTCAGGTATTGATCTCGGCTGACAATTGAACCCTGTTTCATTAAAATATTGGCCAGTTCCCCAAATTCTATTGCACCCCAATGGGTAACGTAGACAAATCTATCGTGCCAATGGCTTATCATTTCTTTAAGGTTACTTACTGAATAGTCTAATTGAAATGCAGCGATAGCTCTCCCATCTGGTGTCGAAAGAAAGGTATGCACCTGCTTGTGCGTATCGTCCATGATAAACACGCCGCATCGAACAAAAGGAATTCCGAGAATTGTAAGTTCATTCCAAATCAGCGGGGTGATACGATCCAAATCCTGCTTAGTGCGCATAGAAGCAATTTCGGCTCGTACTCGGTCCAGCGTGGCTTGCTTCACTGCTTCCTTTGCACGAAACTCCGCGTCCTTCAGATCTTGATATCGCTTATATGTAAGGTTGAGTACAGACGTAAACTTTCTATAAATTTTCAGTTCATCCTCAGCGAGTTCTTTGTCGGTCCACGCATATACCGACAATTCGGGGACCGGGAAGAAATAACCAAACTGTACTGCATCATTGGGATATTCCGGAAACGAAATTTGTGGTCGAACCAATTGATAGTATTCTTTTATTTCATTTCCCCGAAGGACAGGGTGGTACTCCTGTTGTGAAATCCAACTGTCGAATATTCCTTCCAATACCGGGTGTCCCACCATTTTTAATTTGCCGATGACTTCAATAGAATCTCCTTTGTCGGTCGTATTCATAGTGGAAATCTCGGCAATTCGTGTTTCCCTGTCTACCACACCCACGCCACATCTTCGGGGCGTTATACTGAATGATTCCAATTCACGATAAAAAATGCGAACGGTTGCTGCAAGGTCTGCCGAGCTGTGCATGGCCATCGCTTTACCCCGCACCCGTTCCAATGAAGCTTCAATCTTTGCTTCTCTTGCCTGTCCTTCCGCCTTTTTTAAATCGAGGAAACGCGTGTAGGTCTGACCAAACACGCCTGCAAACCGATGGAAGATCCGGATTGCTTCCTCGGCAATCGGCTCTGCCGTAAAAGCAAAAATGGAGCCTTCGCGAAAATGAAAATCACTGTGTATTTCAATGGAGGGCAAAGCGTCAATATCAATAGGATAACGATAAGTCTTAGAATTATTAATAGCCCGATAATAATTTTTGATATCCTCACCGACCAATTCATAAGAAAAAAATGCTTCCTTCTTTACCCACGAATTCCTTACATCACTTAACATTTTGTGCATAGTGATATCCAAAGTCCCGACAATTAAAGTAGCCTTTTCATCCTGGTTCGCCTTCGCTGTCCAAACTTCAGTATAGACAGAATCACTATGGATCAAAATACCGCAACGATTGGTTCTAACGCCTAACTTAACCAACTCATCAAACATCGTGACTACCGTATCTCCTACATCGTCGCTGCTGTGCATCGCCATGGTTTTGCTACGAACTCTTTCCAATGCAGTATCTATCTTTGCTTCTCTTGCCTGCGCTTCTGCTTTTTGTAAATCAAGGAAACGGGTGTAGGTCTGTTCGAAGACTTTTCCAAATCGTTTGAATACATCATGCGCTTCCGGCACCGGATCGTAAGTAATAAACATCAGGCTGATGTTTGATAAGAACACAAAATGATCGAATTGGCGAGTCGGAAACTCAAACCCTCCTTCTCTCATTTTCACATACTGATCTTTGTCTCCGAATTTACTTAGCTCCAGGTAAGTTTGTTTAAGCACGTCACCCTCCAAGTATTGCACATAAAATTCTTCACCGCGTTCTTTAGCTTCCCTGATCTCTTTAAACGATGGAAAACTTGAAGTCTCAATTGTATAGGGTTCGATAAATCCGCCCAAAGGGCTGGTGACGTAGTCCGTGTACTTGCTGTTGTCATCGCTCCAGACGTTGAAACCAGTTGTCCAGGTACTAATACCAAGTTCTTTAACTTGCTGAAACATCAAGCCAGCGACATCGGCAAGTTCATCGCTTTTTTGCATGGCCATTGTTCTTGCCCTGACCCTTTCCAGTGCGGCTTCAATCTTTGCTTCCCGTGCCTGGGCTTCAGCTTGTTTTAGATCGTTGAAGCGCGTGTAGGTAAGATCAAAAACTTTTGCGAATCGCAACATAATTTCAAAATGCCTGTCCGACAATGGTTCCAGGGTGGCAAGCGTCAGGTTTCCAAAGTTATTGAAGGAGGCATTCAGAAATACGCGCTCTGGCTCCTTCATGCCTGCGATAACAAAATCCGGAAGACGCGATAGTTGAGTTTCTGAGAAAAGAAACTCATCCCAATTTTTCTTAACAGTACCCTTAAGTTCGTAAGTCCATTTTATCCTTTGTTCTTGCCATGCGTTGATGTACGCTTTGTTAGGTTCATGATCGTGGTCTTGAACGACGAAGTTCATGGGGTGATGAGGGTCTTCGGAATTGGCCATCCACCAGCGGGAATTATTAGTTGTCAGATCGTAAACCATGATCACGCACCGCGTGAGCGAAAAATCCAGCTTCGTTAGTTCTGTAAAAACGGTCCCAATTAATTCATTTAGTTCGTCGGACGTTCGCATGCCCATGGCACGTGATCGTACCCGTTCCAATGACGCTTCAATTTCCAGTTCCCGATTCTGCGCTTCAACCGATTTTCTCTTTTGCTCCAGTTCCGCTATTGTCTGTTCGAGTAAGATAGCAGTAGTGCGCTTTACTTTTTCCGTTCGTTCAAGTTTGAACTCTATTATTGAAATTTCCTTATCGCTTTCGTTCACCGCGTCAGCAAGAGATTTTTTTTCTTCCGGCGTTAACGATTCGGATTGTTGCAGGAGATTCAGTATCGATTGCAGGCGCTTATTCATCTATTTTTCTTTTAATGCCACACAACATGCGGTAAGATTTTGCATTTCAAGATTGCCGTTGGTAAACCTTGCCAGTTCAGCATTGCTGAACATGCCGGCCATCGGCACACCCCATACTTTTTGAATGCCCTCTATTTCTTCATTGATCACCGGACCTAATGTTAATAATCTTCCGGCACAACTAAACACCACCAACGCATCGGCCTCGGGCATTTCAGTTGTTTTCAGATCTTTACAGCCCTGTATTACTTTTTCAATCACATCAAAATCGGGAGGTAGTGAAAATTTTATTTTCGATCCCTGCGGAACCTTTCCACTGCAGATGAATGAACCGTCCTGCCAGTTAACTACAAGGCCTGGCCGCATAACCGGATCCCCCTGTTCGCGTTGGAGTTGGAGTGGAAATGAGGTAGCGATTTCTGCTGCAATGGATGGGTTTTCAGGTGTGAGGTTTTCTAATCCACTGTATTTTTTTGTCATCTCCAGCACGGACAAGTTTTCAATGGTGTAAACCCGGTTTCCTTCACTTTTGGTAACCGTCTTTTCCGTACCCATTGGTTTCCATCCGCAGGTGGCTTTCCCTTTAACTGTGACCTTGTCTTCATCCAGCACCAAAACAACAGTGCCCCTGTTGCTTGACCTCCCATTGGTAAAAACAAATTGTTCAGTGAAACTAAAATCATCTCCGGCCATACATCCACTCACATTCACCTGCAGGCCTATGATATCTTCAAAACCATGCAGCAATTCTTCCGCATCAGTAGCCAGGTTGCTGCCGGCAATAAGAAAGGCGGGACGAGCAAATTTTTCAAGGGCTTTTTTAGCAATGGACTGAGTGGTTTGCCTGTAATTGTGTTCACTTAATTCGGAAAATTGAATCGTGAAATAGTCACGGTTAATATCGAGCAACAAGATGGCAACTGACTTTTCCGTGATTCCTTCACCTGTAAACTCGCCATTGGTGGTTGCTCCAAAGACAACAATACCTGCGTGATCAAACATTTTACTGATCGCTTCGACGTCTTGTTTGACCGACGCAAAAACAATGGCTAAGGTGGGCATGAAGCCGTTGGCAGTCACTTTTTGGAAGGCCCTCTTTATTTCGTCAGGGGACGTGCCCTTAATTGATTTTGCTCTCACGGATTTGAAATTATTTGGATTCCAATAAACTCAGCGTTAGTAATTCGATAATAGGGGTGTGTCGCTTTAAGGGTATTTCATCAGCACTTGCCTGGAGTTTTTCTTACGCACTTTGGCCACCGCCACCTTGAGTGGTTTTTCTTTTTTTCTTTAATCATGACGTCCAGGTTCTGGAAAATTTGAGGCTACGATCGATTTTCAACTTCATGACAATCTTCCCATGATTATCTGAAAACCAGACTGCACGCTGGATATCAGCGCATGTGGTTTAAAGAGAGATCCTTCTCAACCGTTGTTGATAAAGTTACTGGTAGAAGTGGTGATAACAAATTAACTTATCAAGGATTTTTGTTATGACTAGTACGCCATTGCAAAAATAACTGAACAGTAGAATCCGCTCCAAATGCCCATCAGGCTGTCGGCATACCAGATTCATTATACAAGAAAATGTACGGTTATTTTTGCTACGGCGTACTAGTGACGCAACAAAACATTAGTCCCGCTTGGCCTGTTAAATTTCAGACGTTTAATGTAAAACCTAAAAATCATACGACATGGAAAGAAATCAATTTAAAACGACGATCAATGCTCCGCGTGAAAGAGTATGGGAAATTCTTTGGGGCGATGAGACGTATCCTCAGTGGACTTCGGTATTTGCTGAAGGTTCCCAAGTCGAAACAGATTGGAAAAAAGGGAGCCGGGTGCTGTTCCTGGACGGAAAAGGCAACGGTATGGTGTCCGTTGTAAACGATAACATTCCTAACGAGTTTATGTCGTTTAAGCATCTTGGTGTTTGGAACAATGGGAAGGAAGACCTTGAAACCGCTCAGTCGAAAGGGTGGTCAGGGGCGATGGAAAATTATACCCTGAAGACCGTTAATAATAATCAAACTGAATTGACCGTTGATCAGGATATCGAGGACGACTACAAAGACCAATTTTTGAAAATGTGGCCTAAGGCGTTGGAGAAACTTAAAGCCATGGCGGAAGGCAACAGTGAAGTGGGGTTTG
>DASUTP010000551.1:0-11223 GCA_036374515.1 Chryseolinea sp.
GCCCGGTACTGGTTATAAATCGTGTTATTTCGCGCGCTCCCCATAGGATAGTAAGGATTATCCTTACCACTGTCTTTTGAGAATTCGTAGATCGCCAACGTTTTTTCCTTTGGATATCTTCGTTCAGGGTGAAAGTGGCGCGGTTCATGTATGCGTGTGAATGGTATGCTTTCTTCGGCATAATTCATAACTGCCGTGCCCTGGAAGTCTTCATAGTTATATGTCTTAAATTCAAAATCAAGGGTGCGATACTCCAGTACGCCATATTTATAATCCAAGAGTTTGTCGATGGGCCCAGAATAAATAACGCAGGTTTCAGGCGGAATACTATCGCGTATTTCGAAGTAATCTGTATTCAGGTGGATGAAAATATTATCCGAACGGAGCATCTTTTCAAAGATGGTAGTATATCCATCCGTTGGTATGCCTTGCCAAGTATCGAAATAGTAGTTTTCATTATAATTGGTTCTGAATGGTATCCTTTTGGCGATAGACGATGGAATTTCGGTCGGATCTTTTCCCCATTGTTTCAATGTGTAACCCTTGAAAAGAGCTTCGTATAGGGAACGCCCAACCTGATTAATAACATGTTCTTCAAAATTTTTTGGAGCATCATAATATTCTTTCGATCTCTCTCGTGAAAGAAACTGCGCGAATTCAAATGGCTTGAGATTGAGGTTGTAAAAGCTATTTATCGTTTCGAGGTTTACCGGCATCTGATAAACCTTGTTCTTGAATGTGGTCAGAACCTGATGATAATAACCATTGAACGTTGTAAACCGGCTAATGTACTCCCATACTCGCTGATTTGATGTATGGAATATATGGGTACCGTATGTGTGATACTCTATACCTGTTTCGTCATTGATTTGTGAATGACAATTCCCTCCTATGTGTTTTCGTTTTTCAATTAGTACAACTTTCTTTCCTGAATCATTGGCAATACGTTCAGCCAATGTCGCCCCAAAAAAACCCGTTCCTACAATAACGTAATCGACACCATTGAAATCCATGCGATAAGTGACAGGTATTTACAGTTTTTGAAGGTAAGTAATTGTGCCTGATTTAAAAAAGAAACCACTGAATCCAAAAAGGCTACACCACGAAGTGGATGATTATGAATTGAGGACACCTTAAAACTGCAGGAAGCTTAATCCTTTTTTACTCCACCACATTCCCGCCTTCGCTACCAAACTTTTTACCCTCAGTTTACCGGCAGCAAGCGAGGCGTTATTATTCCTCGCCTTATAAAAATTCACCTCATTAATCACACGTTTCACCGCATAATGGTAAAATTCCCGCCGGTAGGTACGCTGAAAATCAACCTGCCTGTCTGTAGAGATAGACCAATCCAGCTTCGCGGTTTGAATCGCCTCAATTTCCTGGTACAGCTCCGTTCCCTTTATCGGATAGGCTACTGTAATCGTAAAATGATCAGGGTTCGATTCCTTAAGATGCCGGATGGTCTCTTCAATGTCGTCTTCTGTTTCGCCCGGGTATCCCAGCATGATGAAAGTACCTGCTTCTATACCATGTTTTCGCGTTAGCTTTATCATGTCGCGGACCTGTCTTACGTCCACCCGCCGGTCCATCAGATCAATAACCTTTTGTGAGCCACTTTCCGCTCCGATCCAAACCCTGAAGCACCCTGTCTCTTTCAGAATTGCAATGATATCTTCATTTAGCCGGTCGGCGCGGGTAATGCACTCATAAGGGATTAAAATATCTTGCCGCCGTAGTTCGTCCCGGAATGCCATCATCCATTTATGACTGATGGTAAAAACATCGTCTACAAACCACAACGAATCCGGATTGTATTCTTTTTTTACCTGAACGAGTTCCTCGACTACCTTGATAGGATCGCGCCTCCTGTAGCTCAATCCGTAGACCGCGCGACTGCACCATTTACAGGTGTACGGACATCCACGCATGGTACTTATAGAGAGTGTGTTTTTGCCATGGAATTTTTTCCAGGTGTCGAGATACTGATGAAGGTTGATTTTTTTTCGATTCGGTACCGCCAGATCATTGAGGTCTCTGATCTTTTGCCGCTCGGGATTCTGAACGAATTTACCGTCAGCCAGGAAAGCAATCCCGGCAATGTCATAGTGAGCATAGGTAGGAGCCGACTTCTGAAAAGAACTTTCAACTTCCGTGGAAACCAGGTTATGCGCATTGACCAGTTCCGCCATCGTTTCTTCACCTTCGCCGATCACAATGTAGTCGGCACCGTAACGCAAGAAATTTTCGGCGCTGTATCGGACCTCCGGACCTCCGAGAACGATGGTGGTTTCGGAAAGATGGTCTTTAACGAAGCGGATGGTTTCAAGCACATTCAACTTCGTCATCAGGTTCACGTAGATGCCCAGCAACTTGGGTTTATGGGTGAGCAGATACGTCCGAAACGCTTTTTTGGACGAGAAGGTCGTATCAAATACATCGTTCTCGATGCCCTGCTCCTCAAGGTATCCTGAGATATAGAGTATGCCTAATGGCGGATAAGGCCGCATGATCTGCTGCTCTTTTTCATCGTCCTCCAAAAAATAGCAATGCGTTAACAGGACACTCATGGTACCGTCAATGTGAGGAACCTTTTCCCGGTTTCAATTTCAGGTCAATCAGGTAATGATCAGCCATGCCAGACAAAGAAGACCATTTGTTCAATTTTTTTTCAAGATTATCCAGTCTTCCCAGAAAGGTTTTGTGTTTCGAAAAGAATTTCTGAAGGTACGACGGAGGCAACGCGAAGCCTATCGGCTTGGCCCTGACGACGGAAAACTTTGCAGCCCAGGATTTTATTTGTGACGGACTGTAATACCATGTCTTCACTTTCGATCCGTGCAAACCGGCGTCCACACTGTTCTTTGTCCATCTTCGGAGAATATTTCCAAATTGAAACTTACAGGTAAAATAAAGTGACTCCCAAAGACAGAATCTGGGCATGATGACAGCCACAAAACGGCCTTCCGGCGAGAGAACCGCCGGGATCTTATCGAAAAGTTTCTGCATCGATTCCGGATTGATGCAATTGAGGCCACCGAAGTTTGAAAACACGAGGTCGAACTTCTTTTGGAACAGCGTATCGTCAAAGGTATCCAGGTCGAGATAGTGGGAGCTGATCTTGCGCTGCATAGAATATTGCTGCACTTTTTCCTGCGTAACTTTTAACATTTCTTCCGAAACGTCGGTCGCGACAATATTGAACCCCTTTTCACTAAAAAGCACCGCGTCTTCGCCGGTTCCGCAATTCAATTCCAAAATATCCAGGCCCGGCAGCTGCGTTGTGATCTTTTCAAGATAACTCCATACCTGCTTGCGCTGTAATTGACCTATGGGCGTTCGGGTGAATGACGCATCGTAGGAGGAGGCAATATGATCAAAAGGTACGCCCATTAGCTCTTCGTTGGTTCTTCTCACACGCCGCACGTTAAAGTTTGACCGAGTGATCTTGTAGCTTCAACTTCTTTAACTTTAACCCCTGGGTGAATGTTGTAGGAATATAATAAAATGTTGCGAGACCTGTACGCAAATCTTTATAGTTAAGACGCAAAGGGTTGGTTAGAAGTTTCCTGAGGCTAAAATAACCTTTTTCTTTCCGATAGATGCCGTGAACATACCGGTGCAAAGCTTTATAGTATTTCTTATTAAATGTGCTTTCAAACATCACCATTAAATCATCAGAATCGCTCCAGTTTTGCTTTTCGATGAGCTGATCCTTTACTTTTTCGTAAAATCCCGTTCCGGGAAGGGGATAGGAGACGGAGATGCCCACCTCGTCCGGCAACAGCGCACACACCATCCGGATGGTGGCATCGATATCGTCCTGCGTCTCGCCTAGATAGCCAAATTGCAAAAAGAAGGCGACCCGGATTCCTTTTTGTTTCATTAACCGCGTTGCCGTATAAATTTCTTCCACCTTCGTGCCTTTATCCATGGCATCCAGGATTTTCTGCGATCCTGATTCAGCGCCTACCCAGATAGTATCGACGCCGGATGCTGCGAGGGCGTCCAGGGTGTCTTCCTGAAGCAACAAATCCACACGGGATTGGATTTTGTACCGGATTTGCAATTTGCGCTCTTTCAATAACGCATTAAATTCCTGAATCCATCCTGGTTTTAGCCCGAATATATCGTCACACATCCAGAAATAGTCCGGAGCATAATTTTTTTGGAGGAATTCAATTTCGGTCACAACGTGGGCAGGCGACCTTGTGGTATACCGGTTGCCATAAATTGGCTTGGCGCACCAGTTGCACTTGAACGGACAGCCTCGCGTCGTTGCCAGGTTGAGTGAGAAATAATGGTGGTGCTGCAACCAAACCTCCCTGTATAACCCGATATCAACCAGATCCCACGCTGGCAAAGGCAACGCATCCAGATCACGAATAACGGAACGCGGTGGTGTTACAATCGTCCTGCCAGCCTGCCGGAACGCTAATCCTTGAACCCGCGAAACATCCTCATTTTTTTCCAACGCGGAAAGTAGTTGCTGCAGGGTCGCCTCGCCTTCCCCCCGGATTACGTAATCGACTTTGTGCTCGAAATATTTTTCGTAGTGATCGGTGGCATCTGAGCTCGACACGATCACGGTGCATCCCGATCTCTTACCTTCTGCGGCCATTTCAAATGCAGCTTGCCGCATATTCGTCAGGCACATTTTGCTGAGGTAATTAAATCCGTCGTCGTAAATGACAAGATACTTCGGCGAAAATTCCTCCAGCGCCTCCACAATTTCGTGTGGATCCTCCCTTAGATTAGTGTCAAAAAGTGAAACAGCGTAGCCATCGTTCCGCACGACAGCTGCTGCAAGAATGGTGGCCAACGGAGGATATGGCTGTTTAAAACGCCACTGCTTTTCGTCAAATTTATAAAAATAGGAATGTGTGAAAAGGACCCTCATACGCCAGCATTTGATTTCATGGTGACTTCCTCGTGTAGCGGGATGATCGGAACACCGGCGCCTTGATTGGCAGACAAGCCGAATGATCTCAGCTTTTCCGCATAAAGGTCAATAACTGCTCGCTGAAAATTACGGGGATGATTTTTCGAAGCGTATGCCTTTGACTTAAAAGCAATTTTGAAATCGGAGACGGAGAAATTTTTTTCGTAAATTCTTTTCCACCGGCTCAGCGTTTTCTTTTGAAGGTACCGTTCCAGGGTATCGCCAAAAACAAAGTTCATTAGCCGCTCCGCGGCGTCACGGGTGCGCGACAATTTTACCGGGGGTACGTTGCTGACATTTTGCGGCCTAAAATTGGGAAAAAATTCTCCCAGCCAGGAATTGACGCGCTGAAGGTCTTCATATTGCTTCGCACCTTGAAGGGGAATAACCGTGGCGAGTTCCGTGGCTGTAAATAAATTTTTCTCTTCGATTTCCAAGTGTTTCTCATCGACAAAATAGTTCACACAAAAATATTTATGCGAGTTCGCAAGGAACAACCGCTTATACAGTACCAGCAGTGTCCTGGCAATCCAGAGGCGTTTCGGGGCCGTGATGATAAAAAAGTCGAGATCGGAATTTTTATCCATATACCCCTTGGAGAGCGATCCCGATGCAAGAACCGCCCTGACGAAAGGGAACCTTGAAATCAGTTTTGCTTTTTTTCTGGCGAGGACCAAATATTTTTCCGCTTCCCGGTTGCCGTTGAGCCTGCGTTGTGCCAGGTCCGGATCGTTTTTTACGCTGAACAACTCGTTAAATCGAAACACGATTTTTCGGTCGCTGAGATTATTCAAACGCTCCGCTACGGTAGATTTGTCCACGGCTGGGCTGGAGAGGAATTTAAATACCTCCTCCGCCTTTAATGGATAATTGAAAATATCAAAATAAAGAAGTGTTCTCAATATTGCTTCATCCAGGCGGGTCATTGATCTATCCAGCGTTATATCCTTCATAGCTCAGCTGATGTGAGCTAACTGCTCGATGGTACGTCGATTGAAAAATTCGCGCTCACGATCGTTTATCCATCCCCATTTGTTAAAATAGCGGATAGCGCTTCTGATATTGCACCACATCAACCAAAAGTTACGGTAGGATCCCCGTTGATGATAATGGTAGATGGTGACCTGGGGGTAATAAACTGTGCGATAAAGCTTGTGGATCCGTCTCGACAAGTCAGCATCTTCTGTATAGAGAAAGAATTGCTCGTCGAACAGGCCGGTTTGTTTGAGGGCTTCAGTTCTCAAAAACATAAAACATCCCGAGAGGAACGGCACATCCATAATTTTATCATAGCCGGAAAACCGCAATTCATACCGGTAGTTTTCCTTTTCCAGCGACGTGGTATAAAAATTTAAAAACCTTCGCTTGATCAATGTCTGAGGTGTCGGAAGCAATTTGCAGAGGGGTTGAAGCCTTCCATCGGGATAGAGAACCTTGGGCATGACCTGTCCAATTTCAGAATGCTTCTCCATAAACCCGTACAATTCCCCAATTGTAGATTCGTCGAAGTATACGTCCGGATTGAGGATGATGTGATATTTGGTTTCATCCAGAATTTGTCGCAGGATGGTATTGTGGGCCGCGCCGAATCCAACGTTCTTATTGTTGAATCTGTATATGATCCGTGGATCTTTCACAAGCGCTTTCAACTCATCCGTAGGCGAATTATCGACGATGTAAAGCTTGGAGTGCACTGTGCTTCCCAAAAAACTATCTATAGTTTTTTCAAGGATTTCCACCTGATTTTTATAAACAACGATGGATGCGCTGAGGTCTTTCATAACATTTGCGGCGCAAAAGGCCACTATTTTCATCCATGTGGTGACACACACATCAAACAACTTTTGAATTTCCAGAAAAAGAGTAGAATTTTATCCGGAACAATTGTCACTTATACCGCGACAGGCTTCTTATGAACATGATAACATCTTTTGAGGACTACCAAACACATTATCGAAAAAGCGTTGAAAATCCGGAAGCTTTTTGGGCTGAGGTTGCCAACAATTTTGTATGGCGGAAAAAATGGAATAAAGTACTGGAATGGGATTTTCATAAACCAGAAGTAAAGTGGTTTATCGGCGGGAAACTAAACATCACTGAGAATTGCATCGATCGCCATTTGCCGGCACGTGCCAATCAAGTCGCCATCATTTGGGAACCGAATGATCCAAAGGACGAACCGAAAAAGATCACCTACCAGACGCTATACGAGGAAGTTTGTAAGGTGGCAAACATGCTTAAGGCAAATGGAATAAAAAAGGGAGATCGTGTTTGCATCTATATGCCCATGGTTCCGGAAGTAGCGTATGCAATCCTGGCCTGTGCGCGGATAGGTGCCGTGCATTCGGTAGTCTTTGCAGGCTTTTCCGCCGGCTCTCTTATCGATCGTATCAACGATTCTGGCTGTAAACTCGTGGTAACCGCCGATGGTACGCTCCGGGGTGACAAAAAAATAGAATTAAAGGCCATCGTTGATGAAGCCTTGCACAAATGTCCTACGGTGGAACGCACGATTGTGTTATCGCGCACCGGCACCAAAGTCTCCATGAAGCCAGGGCGTGACCTGTGGTGGCATGAGGAAATAAAAAATGCAAGTGCCCAATGTCCTGCTGAGGAAATGGATTCCGAGGATCTGCTTTTTATTTTGTACACGTCGGGCTCAACCGGAAAGCCAAAAGGTATGGTGCATACCTGTGGAGGATATATGGTATATACGAGTTACACTTTTCAGAACACCTTTCAATACCGCGACGGACAGGTATATTGGTGTACCGCAGACGTTGGGTGGATCACAGGGCACTCTTATATTCTTTATGCTCCCCTTTCGGTAGGCGCTACCACGGTAATATTCGAGGGCATACCCTCGTGGCCTGACATGGGCCGGTTCTGGCAGGCAATTGAACGCCATAAAGTTAATATCTTCTATACCGCGCCAACGGCGATCCGATCGCTGGAAAAGGCGCCGCTGAGCTTCGTCGCGCGCCACGACCTTTCTTCCCTGGAGATACTGGGATCCGTGGGCGAACCGATCAATGAGGAAGCCTGGCATTGGTATCATAAAAATATTGGAAAGGAGAGGTGCCCCGTAATAGACACTTGGTGGCAAACTGAAACGGCTGGGTTTATGATTTCCCCCATTGCAAATGTTACACCGCTCAAGCCTGCCCACGCGACGTTTCCGCTACCCGGTGTCCAGCCCGCTATCATGGACGAAAATGGAAAGGAAGTGGAAGGAAATAATGTCGAAGGCCGCCTGACAATTAAGTTTCCATGGCCGGCGATCGCGCGAACAATTTACGGCGACCACCAAAGATTTAGGGACACTTATTTTTCAACCTTCCCGGGAAAATATTTCACCGGCGATGGATGCAAACGCGATGAAAACGGAAATTACAGGATAACGGGACGGGTAGATGATATCATCATTGTATCGGGTCACAACATGGGTACAGCAGAAATTGAAAGCGCGATCGACGAACATTCGGCGGTTTGTGAAACCGCTGTCGTCGGCTATCCTCATGATATAAAGGGGCAAGGGATCTACGCGTTTGTCATTTGCTACACTAAACCGGTTGAAGAAGATAAATTAAGGAATGAAATCCGTGAAACAGTATCAAAAATAATTGGCCCTATTTCCAAGCCTGATAAAATCCAATTTGTCAGCGGACTGCCAAAAACGCGCTCTGGAAAAATAATGCGGAGGATTCTTCGTAAAGTCGCGGAGGGCGATACCACGAATCTTGGTGACATCACCACGCTGCTCGATCCCTCTATTGTGGACGAAATCAAGGCGGGGGCGCTTTAAAACTCTTCACCTGTATAAAAGCGGTTTCGGCCGCTTTTTTCTATTCTAACCGGCTATTCTTTTTTATGGATGGTTTTATGGAATAAACCACGTCATGGCATCTAAAGGTTATCAATAAACCGTCAATGCTATGAAAAGAATATCTACGATCACGTTCATGTTCATTGCTGTCGCCTTCTCTTTCGCGCAGGAAAATGACGTCACAGTCAACTCAAAAATAAATAGGGTCACCGTCTTTCTGGAAGGCGCACAGGTCACCAGGCTTGGAACCGTACCGTTGAAACCTGGAGTATCGGTCCTGACTTTCGCAGGAATTTCACCTGGTATCCAGGAACAAAGTATCCAGGTTGAAGGGCCAGCGAGCGTCAAAATCCTATCCGTTTCATTTAAGGTAAACTACCTTCGGGAGATGAAAGTCCCCGAAAAAATTGCCGCCCTGGAAGAGGAACGCAGGCGCTTGTGGGCAAGCGTTACTCAGGAAAAATCACTGGAAGAAGTTTATCGCGAGGAGGAGGCAATCCTCAAGACCAATAAATCTATTGGAGGCACTGCTAAAGGTGTTCCCATTGAAGAGCTGAAAATTGCCATGGATTATTTCCGGGAGCGATTGATGGACATACGGCAGCAAATACTTATGGCCGAACGGAACATTAAAAAGTATAACGAGAGTATCGGCAAGATCGAGGCACAGTTGAGGGAGCTAAGCGCGACCACCTCAAAACCCACAGGAGAAATTATTGTCAAGGTCTCGACCAAAAACACCGTTAGCGCTCCCATCACGATCAAGTACCTGGTCCAGGAGGCGCGATGGATCCCCTCCTACGACATTCGCGCAAAAAACATTCAATCACCGATCAGTATTACTTATAAGGCAAATGTCAGTCAGCAATCCGGAGAAAATTGGGATGATGTAATCTTAACTATTTCGTCGGGCAATCCCAGCCAGGCCGGTGCACGGCCAATTATAAAGCCGTGGATCTTGGGATTTAACAATATCGTTGCAACCACGAGTCAAACAACGATCGGCACGGTCCCGCAGGACAAAGTCTATGGGTCTTCCAACAATTTGGTTCGTGGAAGGATTGTCGATGAACAGGGCGAGGGAATTCCGGGTGTAAATGTATTGATCAAAGGAACAACTATCGGTACCGTTACCGATGCTGTCGGTTTTTATTCTATTCCGCTCAGCAGCGACGCGCAAACGCTGGTCTTTTCATTTATCGGATACCAGACACAAGAGGTAGCCATCAACAATCGCGATGAAATTAATACGCAGTTGTCCGCAGATGTAGCACAATTGTCAGAAGTTGTAGTTACGGGATACGGAGTGTCGAAAGAAAAAAGGGCATTAGGATATTCTGCAACGACCGTAACCAACGACTTCCAGGGCCGCCTTGCGGGTGTTTCAGTTTCACCGCGTGTTAAAAAGACAATCGTATCAACGCCTGTCGTACGACAAATCGATGTGGAGTACACGTTGGAGGAATCATTTTCGGTGAAGTCAGATGGGGAAATCCGGACTACCGATATGGTGGAATATGAGCTGGACGCTTTATATGAATACTACTGCGTTCCGAAACTTGACGCGGATGCATTTTTAATGGCAAAAATTTTGAATTGGGATGAGCACAATTTTCTCGAAGGCGAAGCAAACCTCTTCTTTGAGGGCAAGTATATTGGAAAATCAGTGCTAGATACACGAAATACCTCCGATACGCTTTCACTTTCTTTAGGCCGCGATGGAAATGTTTTGGTGACACGTGAAAAAATAAAGGATTACACCTCACGACATGTTGTCGGATCGAACCAGAAATCTATGGTCGGGTATGAGATATCTGTGCGGAATAAAAAGGCGCAACATCTTACGATCGTTATCGAGGATCAGATTCCCGTCGCAAATGACAAAGACATTTCAGTTGATAAACTTGAAGATTCGGACGCAGAATTCGATGGGGCGACAGGTCTATTGAAATGGAAAAAGCAAATCGAACCTGGCAAAACGGAGCTGATCAGCCTGAAATATGTTGTGCGTTTTCCGAAGAACAGCCGGATGATCCTGGAATAGTCGGACAAAATGGTCTGCGGCAGTTGATTAATGCCGCAGATTATTTCTCCGGGTTCAAAACGATCTGCACATAATTTTTCATGTCCAGGTATTTGTTTGCAGCTTCCTTGACATCCGCGGGCGTCAACAATGCAATTCGTTTTTCGTAAGTGAGCACGTTGTCCATATTAGTGCCAAGTTCTACGCTTTGAAGCAGCTGGCGTGCCCAATAAGCATTTTCTTTTAAGTTTACGTCGTGTTGTTGTTTCCAGGTCTCTTTGACCTTGTTCAAATCTTCGACGGCCGGGCCATTCGTTTTTATCTTTTGGATTTCTTCGTGGGTAGCGGAAATAAGTTTGTTGACATTTTCAGGTCCGCAGGGGAGCGAGGCACCCATGGAAAAATGGTTGTAAGGATATTTGTTTAACGCCC
>DASUTP010000552.1:0-15004 GCA_036374515.1 Chryseolinea sp.
GAGCTGCTCCAGATCGGTTTATTAATTGGAAAAAAACCGTTCCAGCAAAATGCAATGAAAATTGCCAGAAGGCCAGCTACCATCAGGTGGGCAATCGTTTCATAGCTGTTTCCTTTTCTTTTGATATAACTACCAGCCAAATAGCCAAATATGACGGAGGCAATCGCCGGTATAGTGCTCAGTAAACCCTCCGGATCGAAGGCAATATTCTGATTCAATATCGCACTAAAGTATCCCTTATAAAGGTGGTCTTCGCCCAGCAACCAACGATCAAGTTTAAGCACAGCATTGCCCTCTAACGTTAGATCGCCAAATGAAAGAAGGATAACCCAATACCCCACCAGCAATGTAAGCGCGGCGATAAAAGCCTGCTTCGGCCTGAAGAAATGTACGATCAGTGCTGCGCCGCAGTATGCTAAGGCAATTCGCTGAAGAACCCCAAAAATACGGAGGGTATCCCACGACTTGAAAACAAGCTCTCCTTCTGCCCACCGTACAAATGGAAACCAATTCAGGAATATTCCAATAAGAAAAATAAGCGCTGTTCGGCTGAGGATCTTTTGTAAGACCTTATCCGTGCCCAGCGCCTGGTACTTTGAAATTGAAAAACTCAATGCGTTTCCAACGGCGAAAAGAAAGAACGGAAAAACAAGATCCGTTGGCGTACACCCGTTCCAGGCAGCGTGTCTGAGTGGTGGATATACATATTCCCAGCTCCCCGGAGTGTTAACCAGTATCATACCTGCGATGGTCATTCCCCGGAAGACATCCAGCGATGGAAAACGAACATATGTTACTGGAGGCGATTTAATTTGTGTGGCTTGGGAAGCAGCGAAGGTTTCCATTCTGCGGATTAGGTTTAACGGGATTAAGTTATTGATTCCGTATTCGAAATAAAAATAGAAGGCGATATACCTAAACCAAATCCGGCGCAGCAATCAACGTTTCCTCATGGTCAATGAGGCTCGTTTTTGATTCTTGCATTGTGCAGCCAAATTTCGTGTTTGCTTTTCATCGACTAAATGTTTAGTTTTATGACTAAATATTTAGTTACTCGACGCGCATATGTTCAAGAATTATCTTGTGATCGCCTATCGTAATCTTCTTCGGCACAAAGTTTTTTCTTTTATCACCGTCACGGGCCTCTCAGTTGGGATTACGGCCTCTTTGCTGCTGCTGCAATATGTCGCTTATGAACGTAGTTATGATGAGTTTCATCACAATGGAAGGAACATTTATAGAATACGCCACGACACATACAAAAAAGGGATACTTGAAAACAGAAGCGCGATCAGCTATTACGGCGCTGCACCTGCAATCCAACAGAGTTTTCCGCAAGTTTCAGCATTTGTAAGACTCCATCGTGCTGACGGGATGTATAGCTTCTACAACGCAGCGGGCGAAACAATCAGCCATTATGAGACAAACGCCTTTTACGCTGACTCCACCTTCTTCGATATCTTTTCTTTTCCGTTGATTTCGGGAGATAAAAAGAAAATACTGAGAGCGCCAAATTCATTAATGATCTCAGCCACTGCCGCAAAAAAGTATTTTGGAAACACAGACCCCGTTGGCAAAACCATTTCGCTGGTTACAGAATGGGAAGGCGGCGACTACACCGTTGAAGGTATCTTTAAAGATATTCCCGAAAATAGTCACCTGCAATTTGATTTCATTTTTTCCATTCAAACCCTCTTGGTAAATAATCAATTCAAACATGGCGCCTGGTATTGGACGAATTTTTATACCTATCTTCTCCTGATTCCAGGGGCAGATCCAGCGGCATTAGAGCAAAAACTTGCCTCGGTGATAGATACACATCTTGGAAATCATCTTCAGAAAACGAACAGTGCAGAAATATTGCATCTACAACCATTACACGACATCCACCTTTATTCAAACCTAAGTGGTGAAATATCGGTAAATGGAGATCATACCCTGGTTTCTTTCCTACTCTTCATTTCATTCCTGATTGTGGGCATTGCCTGGCTGAACTACATTAACCTGTCCACAGCAAAGGCAATGGAACGCGGGCGAGAAGTTGGCATGAGGAAGATCATGGGGTCGACCAAAGTTCAATTGATACAACAGTTTTTATTTGAATCATCCATACTAACATTGATCTCTGTTGTCATTGGATCCGCTCTATTTGTGATCACTCTTCCATATTTCAACGACTTCACCGGAAAGGAATCTCTTTACGCAATAGGACAATCTGGATTGTTGCCGATGGCATCCGGGGTCATTATTTTGGGATCCTTCCTGTCCGGTCTTTATCCCGCTTTTATACTGTCATCGTATCATCCCCTGGAAACGATCAAGGGAAAGTTCATAAGAAATATTGGCAGCGCGCTATTTCGAAAAGCGATGATCGTATTCCAGTTTGGCGCAGCGATCTTATTAATTATTGCCACGCTCACCGTGGCGAAGCAGCTTGAATTCATGCGTGGTCATGACTTGGGGCTAAACATTGATCACAAAGTGATCCTGCGCGGTCCCAGGCTGATCAAGGACAAAAGTTATTTGAATACCATGGACAACTTTAAGAACGCCTTGAAGGATTATTCCGGCGTGACGTCAGTTTCAGCGTCCTCAGAAGTGCCAGGTAGAGAGATATTCTGGACAAATGAGTTCAGGATGGCAAAGGAATCTGAAAACGTACGACGAGTGACGAGTATTCTGGCCGTGGACGAAGATTTTATTTCTACGTATGATATTACAATCATTGCTGGTAGAAATTTTATGAAAGATCATGTTACTGATTTTGGAGGAGCCGTGATTATCAATGAATCGGCCCTTTATTTATTGGGATTCAAGGATCCCGAAACCGTTATCGATCAAGAGCTAATACTGGCGGATCAATCAAAGAAAGTCATCGGCGTCATAAAAGATTTTCATCAGGTGTCGTTAAAGCAGGCTAAACAACCCACGATCCTGCAATATATTCCCTGGAGCCAGGATTATTTAACGGTATCGCTAAACACACCGGATTTAAAAGGAATGATGGCTAACCTTGACAAAGTGTATCACGAATTATTTCCTGAAAACGCCTTTGAGTACTTTTTTCTAGATGATCTATTTAATCAGCAATATGAATCCGAAGAAAGAGCCTGGAAACTTTTCATTTTGTTTTCGGGATTAGCAATAATGATCGGATGTATGGGACTTTTCGGTTTGTCATCTTTCACCACGCTGCAACGCACGAAAGAGGTGGCTATCCGGAAAGTTCTGGGCGCATCCGTAGTGAACATTACGATGTTGTTGTCGAAGGATTTTATGCGACTGATAGGCATTGCCTTTGCCCTAGCCATACCGGTAGCCTGGTATCTGATCCACCAATGGCTCCTGACATTTGCCCATCGGATCATGGTGCCCTGGGGTGCTTTTATTTTGGGGGGTACACTTACGGCGGCTATTGCTGTACTTACCGTAAGCTTTCAGACAGTGAAGGCCGCAACGCAGGACCCCGTTAAATCCATTAAAATGGATTAAACAAGGCTTTTTCATTTCGCTCTCCGGGATTGTATAATCTTGCGCAGCGTTGTTTCAACTTGTTTATTCTTGTACACCCCGTGATTTATCTGCCCTCCTCCCGGTCTCTATTTTTCCACCCTTCAATAAGTCAAGAACGGGTTGGTAATGAGCAACACTAAATACGCTCGCACGATTTTCGGCATTTCGATACTGGCGTTGGGCATTCACCATTGCATGCATGACTATTTAATATTCCCGAGACTTCCGGCCGTGCCGTTCCCTGCATCATTGCTTTTAATGGGCGGATTTTTTTATCACTCGGCCCTGACTGCGCTGGGCGCTGCGATTCTTTTTAGCGACCGCGCCAAACCAGCTGCCCTTGTCCTGGGAATATTCATGACTGTCTGGGTGTTCTTTCGTCATTTCCCTATCGTAATTGCTGATATAACAGATCCAGCGGAGCTAAATGCCATGTTCATGGGTCTTGCCGCCGCGGGAAGCGCACTTATTATATCGGCTTCAATTCCGGGCAGATCAGAATTTGCCCGTGACTTCTCTTTTCACAAAAGCCGTTTCGCACATACGCTTGGCATCTATTTTTTCGGCACCGCGATGCTGGTGTTCGGCGCGCAGCACCTAGGCTATGCTTCGTTCATCGCCTTATTAATACCCAAATGGATACCGGGAAATTTTTTTTGGGCTTATCTAACGGGTATTGCTTTGATGGCGAGCGGTGTTTCTATTTTATGTGAGCGCAAAAGTAAGATCAGTGCCCGCTTGCTGGGTTGCATGATTGCCGCATGGATCTTCCTTGTCCACATTCCGCGGCTGGTCGAACATCCCGCAGACCACCTCGAATGGAACAGCCTGATTCAGGCCGCGGTTGTTATCGGAGGCGCACTCGCGTTGAGCAACGCATCAGCGACCACTGGAAGCAAAACGATTAAACCCGTGTCCGAACCGCGGCCTCAAAAAATTAAAAAACACGGGCGCCCCGCAGAACCGGCTGCCAAAAGACCTCTAAAATAATCCGGATTCGGACACACCTGCGCGCTACCGCTCACTCCCGGATATGCGATTTTCATTTATTTGAACAATTTCGCGCGCCTTTCTTGTGGCACTTGAATTGACAGAAGTGCCTTTTCAAACCCGCCATTCCATGTTCAAAAGTTACTTCATTACCGGCATCAGAAGTTTGCTCAGTCAGAAAATCTATTCGGTCATCAAAATTGCAGGACTCTCTTTCGGACTTGCAGCCAGTATCATGATCTATTTGTACGTTCAGGAGGACTTGTCGTACGATACCATGCATAAGAACTATAACCGGATTGTAAGGTTGCTTACCATTGATAGTGCCGAGGGTGTAAGCAGCAAGCATGTAGGCGTAACGCAACCAAGGCTGGCGCCCGCAGCTGAAGAGGAGCTGCCGGAAGTTGTTGAGAGCGTCAGGTTCACCGGAGGCGGGCGTTACGACCTCAGTTATGAGGACAACGTTTTAAAATGCGAAGCTGCGTTTCGTGTAGACCCTTCAGTATTCGACGTTTTTGATTTTAAAGTTATTGATGGGCCTGAAAAAGGAATCCTTGATAACCCGGGATCTATTGCCATCACACAGACGTTGGCAAAAAAGATCTTCGGTGATGAAAATCCAATCGGCAAAACTATTAAGCTTAACCAAACGACCGACCTGCACGTCACTGCGGTGCTGGCAGATCCACCAAAAAATTCTCACCTTCAGTTCGACCTGCTTCGCACACTGGTTCCAGATCAAAATGATGATGGCTTGCGACAGGCGCTCGAAACGTGGCAGGGCATCTTTACTTTCTCCTACCTGTTGCTTGATAAGCCTGCTAACGTGCCGGACCTCAACGCCAAGCTTCAGGCGATCAGTAAAAAGAATAATGCATACGAGTTTTTCACCCCCGTAGTCCAACCGTTAAAGGATGTTCACTTGCTGTCAAAAGACATACTGTTTGAAACAAATTCAAATAAGTCCGACATCCTGAATGTGTATGTCCTGTCTACCATTTCCATTCTCATCTTGATGCTCGCCGTTGTAAACTTTATGAACCTGGTGACAGCCAAGGCGGCCGGACGGGCAAAAGAGGTGGGGATGCGAAAGGTGATCGGAGCGTTCCGCCGTCAACTTATAGCACAACATTTAACCGAGTCGATTATTGTCACGTTTATCGCTTCGATCATCGCGGTCGTCCTCGTTTTTGCGGCGGTTCCCGTACTGAACAGCACTTACCAGCGATTTGCAGACGTAGCGCTTCTACTGCAGCCCGCCAGCATAGCAAGTATATTGACCCTTATACTTATCGTGGGAATCCTCGCGGGCCTTTATCCCGCATTTGTACTTTCTTCTTTTAAGCCGATTTTGGTTTTAAAAGGCTCCTTCAAGAACTCAGCCCAGGGAATCCGCTTGCGCAAAGCATTGGTCATATTACAGTTTACAATATCCATCGCGTTGATGGTTGGAACCGGTATCATCTACCAACAAATGCAATTCATCTACAGTACCGACCTCGGTTATAACCGCGACCAAATTGTTTCCATACAGCAAAACGGCGATGCGGTTTCAAGAGCAACAACTTTAAAAACCGAATTGCTCAGAAATGAAAATATTATATCGGCTGGCACCTCCTCGTCGAGGATCGGCCAGCAGCTGGGGCGAACGAATATTTTCCCTGAGGGCGCCACCAGCGAGACTAACATCATCACCAGCATCATGTCAGCAGATGAAAATTTCATTCCGACCATGAATATGAAAATGACTCAGGGCAGAAATTTCTCTCTTGACTACGATGATTCTCTTTCGATGATCATCAACGAAGAAATGATGAGGTTGCTTAAATGGAAAGAGGCTATAGGTAAAAAAATAAGTATCCAAACGGGGCCCAATGCGGATACTGATCGAACTCCTTATACAATAATTGGTGTTGTAAAGGATTTTCATTTTGCAACGATCCGGCATAAGCTGGAACCTATGTTTATGCTTTACGCTAAGGACAACGGGGCCCTTTCAATCAAGGTAAAAGCCAACAACATGAACGAAACCCTGGCGTTTGTAGAAGAAACCTGGAAGAAGGTAAATCCGGGGACTGCATTTGAGTACAATTTTCTCGACGAGCAGTTTGCAAACCTTTACAGGAATGAGCAGGCATTCGCGAATATGTTCTCGCACTTTACTATTTTGGCGCTGACCATTGCCGGACTAGGATTGTTTGCACTTTCAGCCTTTACTGCACAACAAAGAAAGAAAGAAATTGGTATTCGAAAAGTATTGGGAGCAACCAATGCTACCATCTTCTTCAAATTATCATTTGAATTTGTCGCGCTCATCATGGTATCCTTCGTCCTGGCAAGCGTGATTGCTTATTTCGTAATGGAGAAATGGCTTCAGGATTTTCAATACAGTATTGAAATTGGGTTTGGAATTTTCGTGTTAGCAGGAATCTCCTCTGTCTTGATTGCTTTGCTTACCATTAGCTTCCAGGCAATAAAAGCAGCGCTGAATAACCCAGCCGATGCCTTGAGGAGTGAATAAATTATAGGTCTCTAAAATTGCAAGATGCTACAAAACTATTTCAACATCGCGATCCGAAATTTCGGGAGGTATTTGGGGTATACCATGATCAATGTGGCTGGACTCGCCGTCGGATTAGCAACTGCAATTTTTATCTTGTTGTGGGTCGCAGACGAATTGAGCTATGATTCGTTTCATGAAAATAAAAGCACGTTGTATCGGGTATGGCACAATGCCCACTACTCCGATGGCGCAATCAAGACCTTCCCCTCAACTCCTGCCCCGTTAGCGCCAACTATTAAGGTGGAAATACCAGAAATTGAAAATGCCATCCGGATGGATTGGGGCTCATCTCTACTGTTCGAATATAACAACACGTCTTTAATGGAATCCGGCGTATGGGCAGATCCGGATCTATTCAAAATATTTACGTTTCCGATTCTGAAAGGCAATGCTGAAAAACCCATCCCCGGTCCTTACGATGTGGCAATCTCCGAAGCTATGGCACAGAAATACTTTGCGAATGAGAATCCGATTGGAAAAGTCTTTCGGGTATCTGAACAAATGGATGTTAAAGTCACAGCAGTCTTCCAAAATGTTCCCAACAATTCTTCCATGCAGTTCGATTTTGTTCTTCCATTTGAAACGTATGAAAAGGAACGGCCGTGGATGAATGGTCAGTGGGGAAATTCGGGCAATCAAACATTTGTAAAACTCCGTGAGAATTCTTCAGTTGAAGAAGTAAATAAAAAGATGACGGCTTTGGTGAAAAACAATTGCAAGGTATGTTTGATAAGTCCGTTTTTGCAACTTTATGAGGATTTCCATTTGTATTCAGATTTCAAAGATGGCCAACCAAATGGCGGTGAGATTGAATATGTGCGGATTTTTTCATCGGTTGCTATCTTTATTTTGATAATCGCCTGCATCAATTTCATGAATCTTGCTACCGCAAGGTCGGCCACACGCCGTCGTGAAGTTGGCATTCGAAAAGTTATCGGCGCTCAACGAAGAAGTCTTATCTTCCAGTTCATCGGAGAATCTTTGGTCATTTCCACGATAAGTATGATAGTCGCGCTGGCGATGGTTCAGCTTTTCCTTCCATATTTCAATACCCTTACCAACAAGAACATCGGTTCCGGTTTTTTTGATTTTAATATACTCGTAATATTGGTTGGGGTTACCTTTTTCACGGGAGTATTTGCCGGAAGTTATCCAGCCTTTTTTCTTTCTTCGTTTAAACCTGCTTCTATACTAAAGGGAAATCTATATTCGGCTGGCGGAGAGTCATTTATTAGAAAAGGGTTGGTGGTATTTCAATTTAGCCTTGCGGTGATCCTCATTAGCGTGAGCATTATGGCTTACCAACAAGTGGAATTTATACGGTCAAAAGATTTAGGTTTAAACAGGGAGAATATTTTAACCATGAATCTTCGTGGCGGTGTACAAAAGAACATCGATGCATTCAAAACGGAGGCCCTACGCGTACCCGGGGTTGTATACGTTTCGACCACGGCAGACTATCCATTTGAGGTGCATAACACCACATCCGATCCCGTGTGGCCAGGTAAGAACAAAGATGACCTCATGCCTTTTAAAGTTCTGATGTCAGATGAAAGCTTGATCCCAATTCTTGGCATCACCTTGCTCGAAGGCAGAAATTTTAGTTCGAAAAGTGACAGTGTCAATTGTATTGTAAATGAAGCCGCTGTCAGGGCAATGGGCCTGAAAGATCCTGTGGGTACGCCGTTCGAAATGTGGTTTGGCAAGGGTCAGATCATCGGAGTCGTGAAAGATTTTAATAATCAGAATTTCCGTGGTGCTATCGAGCCACTTGTGTTCGCGTATTGTCCTTCATGCGCCTGGCAGCTTTTTGTAAAGTTTGATGGCCAAAATCTTGAAGAGTCGATAAAAAATTTTGAGACTGTTTACAAAAAGTTTGATCAGGTCTATCCATTTGAATATTCATTCCTTGACCAACACTTTGATCAACAATACCAACGCGAAACGACAACGGGCAAGCTGGCGATTTGCTTCACCGCCATTGCTGTGTTTATTTCTTGTCTGGGCTTGCTTGGACTGGCGTCGTTCACTGCAGAACGAAGGACAAAGGAACTTGGTATTCGCAAAGTTTTAGGCGCATCTGTTTCGAATCTCGTGGCATTACTATGCAATGACTTCACAAAACTGATATTCACCGCGTTGGTCATTGGAATTCCACCAGCCTACTTCATGATTCAGGCTTTTTTATCCCAATACGTCTATCGCACTGAAATACACCTGTGGATCTTTGGAGTAACGGGCCTCGGTATTCTCATCTTGGCAATTGCCACTGTCATCTTTCAATCGTTGAAAGCCGCTGTAACAAACCCGGTTAATTCGTTGCGGTCCGAATAGCAATGACACCATCAGTGAAGAAATCGGGAGGTTTGAAAACGATTCCTTGATAATCAATTCCTTTGATCCAGGATTTTTCAATATCCGAAAGTGGGCACCGTTTGAGTGTCCTCGTACGCCATCGCAAAAATAACTATACAGTAGAATTGTCTGATTTTTGCTACGGCGTACTAGCCTCATGGCTTCTTGCGGGTGATGGTTACTGAGCCAATAGTATACGAGCCCCCCGGCGGTGTGGGCTCCTTGTGAAAGAAGCTCAGCATCGGATGAGCAGGATTACTAAAGTGTAACGGATTGGTTGTGATCATGGGCAGGTCTTCCGCGGTGAGAGCTTCACCTTGCGCTGGGAATACGGTCACGTTGTACTTTAGCGCCGACGTGGTAACCGTAAAGACAATCGTATGAACTCCCGATCCCACACTTCCTATTTCGTTGGTATAATCGTCCTGGAGATTTTGGGCCAGCCCTACCGTGCCGTTCGGACTGATGCGCATTCTCGCAATAATATGGGCATGCCCATCCGTAACGTCGATTAACACCGTTGCACCGTTATTTTGTCCGGTGTGGGTGAACCATAAAGTTTCAGTCAGGTCTGTACCAATTCCTTTAAAGCTTAGCCACTGGGCGCTCAACGGCGGTGCAGGATTGCTGATTGCATTAAAAATAAAATTCAATGCTTTCGATCCTGCGATGGTAGAGTTCTGGACCTTGAGTCGTGGATGGATTGCATCGTGGTATACAATGGCGTCGCCGGCAGGGTCACCGGGCAAGTTCTTTGCTGGCAGCCCATCTACGGGATCGCCTTCAAACGTTGCCGTCAAAATTTTAGAACTCTTGCATGACCACCCTAAGAAGCTCACCGTGATCATTAAAAATAAGGTCAACTTTTTCATACAACTGGGATTACGTGTAACATTTTGCATCAAAAGTACTCACAAATGAACGCCTTGGGAATCCCTGCTTTCATCGAAACGTCTTCAAAGAATCCGGTAATACCCCTTACAACAGTGATAACTTTTTCAATTTCTCCCCCGACGAATCGAAGTTGAAGCAAGTATTTGAAAAAATTTATTAAGAGAAATCAATAAGTGAGTGCAACCTTTCGTTAACAAATACAGTCATGTAGGTATTACCAGATGATTAAAAGAAAAAAAATAAAGGTATAGGGGTCCAGGCCCGGGAAGTTGTCCTAACTTTAACAACTCATAAAATTAGCATGAAGATCACCAAAAGCACTCTCTCCGTAATAGCATTGATTACGCTCGTCTCCCAGTTTGTTCAAGCACAGGAAATATCCAAAGACTTAGAATCCTTCAATAAAGTGATCGTTTCTCCCAAGATCAACCTGATATTGGAACAAGGGGACCAGGAGAACATTCGCCTGAGTTACTCTAATGTCAGCGCCGACAAAATCAATATCGTTGTTCACGGAAATACATTAAGAGTTTACCTGGATGATGCAAAAGTGACGGAAAAGATGTACCGCACCGAAGGCAACCAAAAGAGGAGCATTTATCATGATGCCACGGTTACAGCCTATGTGACCTATAAGGAACTTGAGCATCTTGAGATTCGCGGAAATCAGGAGCTGACCTGCAAGAGTCCGATAAAGGCGGAACGCTTTACGTTAAAGGCATATGGGGAAAATGAAATCAATCTTGCCTCGCTCAAAACCGAGTATTTGAGAACCAGCCTCTATGGCGACAATGACCTAAGAATAAATACAGGAAAAGCGGAATTTCAGAAGTACAAACTCTTCGGCGAAAACAAAATCGACACGCAAGACCTGAAAAGTTTTTCGGCTACTGCCACAATATTCGGCGATAACAGGCTGACACTGAATACCCAGGATAATCTCAAAGTGACAGCCTTTGGGGAATCCCAGGTGCATTATAACGGAAACGCCAGTGTTAACAGGGGGTTGATCTTCGGCAAGTCCCAGATCACAAAACTCAACTGATTTCTTTGAAGCTTCCCGTCCAGAGAAGCTTTTTTTTAAAATGCCTTAATTTCTATTTTGCGGAATGTCTACGACATATCCCGTGCAAAAAGTAGTTGGGCAACTCACTAAAACATTAGAGACACAGCCTATTGTTATTTTGCAGGCTCCGCCTGGTGCCGGCAAGAGCACGATCCTGCCTTTGCTTTTACTCGATGAGCCATGGTTACAGGGGAAAAAAATCGTGATGCTGGAGCCACGGAGGCTGGCGGCTCGATCGGTCGCGCTGCGGATGGCAAAAATTCTCAATGAGGAGATCGCGAATACAATAGGATATCGGGTACGTTTTGAAAATGCTGTAGGCAAGAACACGCGATGCGAGGTTGTAACGGAGGGTGTACTTACCCGGATGATGCAAGTCGACAATACCCTTGACGGGGTGGGACTTGTGATCTTTGATGAGTTTCACGAGCGGAGCCTGCAGGCCGACCTAGCCTTAGTCTTATGCCTCCAAGTTCAGCAAGTGCTTCGGAGCGACTTGCGCATTCTCATTATGTCCGCAACACTGGATGGCGATAAACTTTCAGCGCAGCTCAGCAACGCTCCCGTGATCGCCACGGCGGGAAAGCAATTCCCGGTATCGCTGCAATATATTGCTCCGGAAAAAGACATCCCTATTTCAGCTTCTACCGCACGCGTGGTGCGTAAGGCAGTCAGAGAGCAATCCGGCGACATTCTTACCTTTCTTCCGGGAACGGGAGACATTCACAGAGTGCGGGAGCTGCTAGAAGCTGAAAATCTGCCCGTGAATATTTTTCCTCTCTACGGCGATTTGCCCTTCCATCAACAACAGGATGCGTTACTTCCCAACAGTGACGGTATACGCAAAGTAGTACTGGCAACGTCTATCGCTGAAACATCGTTGACCATTGAAGGGATCACAACAGTCGTGGACAGCGGCCAGTCCCGGGTTCCCCGTTTTGATCCCCGCAGCGGTCTCACACGACTGGAGACAATACGCGTTACTAAAGATGCCGCCGATCAACGCGCGGGCCGGGCCGGGCGCCTTGGCCCAGGCGTTTGTTACCGGCTATGGTCTGAAGCAACACATCATTCTTTACAACCTATGCGCCAGCCGGAAATCCTCGAGGCAGACCTTGCGCCGCTGCTGCTGGACCTGGCAAATTGGGGGATCGCGGATCCTTTCGACCTAATGTGGATCACACCTCCCCCCGCCGGCGCAGTGAATCAGGCAAAAGAGCTTCTAAGTCAACTGGGTGCATTGCAGGAATGGAAGATCACTGCCAGGGGAAAGGAAATGCTCCGCCTGCCTACGCACCCGCGCATAGCCCACATGTTATTGGAGGCGACCGCCTTTGACCTTATTCAGAATTCAGGGGAGAATTCAAATGCTTTTCTGGCGCTTGCAACAGACATCGCAGCAACGCTGGAAGAACGTGATCCGCTTCCCAAAAGCGCAGGTACCGATTTATCTCTCCGCATTGAAATACTGAGAAAATGGAGAAATGGCGATCGTGTTTCTGCTGAACGCAATATTTTAGAAAGGATTGAACGTCTCGCCTCCGCATGGCGAAAAATTTTTAAGATCAGCATGGACAATACCATGCCAATCGATTCAGATGTTGGCCGGCTGCTGGCAGAAGCGTATCCCGAGCGAATTGCACGACAACTCGAAAAAAATGGGACACGCTATAAGCTGGTTCATGGACGGGTTGCCCGTCTCCCGGATCACGATGCCCTGATCCGTAATTCGTGGTTGGCGATCGCGCAGATCGATGCTGGTGGCGGAGAGGGAAAAATTTTCCTGGCCGCACCGATCCTTGACGAAGATTTAAGCCATCGGGCCGGAGATAACGAGTCCGTTGTGTGGGATACTGAAAAAGGAATTGTCGCAACCAGTGAAAAAAGAATTGGCAACGTCGTATTGTCCAGCAAGCCACTGGTGATGATACCCGAGCAGCTTCGAATTGATGTGCTAATCAGGGCTTTTCAGTCGCAGGGATTAAAAATGCTTTCCTGGAATGACGAGCATCGCGAATGGCAGGCACGTGTCATGAGCTTGCGGCTATGGAGGCCCGAAGAAGCATGGCCCGATGTCAGCGATGAGAATCTGCTCCTGACAGCAACGGATTGGCTGAGCCCGTTTCTTAACGCCGTAAACAAGCCGGGCGATTTCCAACGTCTTGACGTCAATCAACTCGTTTCCACACTCCTGCCATGGGAAGCAAAGAATCGTCTCGACCAGCTGGCGCCAGCGCGTCTGGTGGTACCGAGCGGCTCCATGATCAAAATCAATTACTCCGTGAACGGCGATACACCTGTACTCGAGGTGCGTCTACAGGAAATGTTCGGATTGCTTGAGACCCCTACGGTAAACAGTGGCAGGACCAAGGTCATGCTACACCTGCTTTCTCCGGGATTCAAACCTGTACAGGTAACACAAGATCTTAAGAGTTTCTGGCAAACGGCCTACCATGAAGTCCGTAAAGAACTACGGATGCGATATCCGCGACATTCCTGGCCTGAAGATCCATGGACAGCAGAAGCGGTCCGAGGGGCGAAGAAGCGGCGAACCTGAGGTGACGTCGTTAAATTTAAATGTTGAAAGCGCTCAAGTAACTCTCGATATATTGCTCCATGCTTTTCCTTCGGTATTGCATGATAAACCGGGGGTGTGCCAGCGGAATAACCTTTGCAAAAATTTTCAGTTCATCGTTAAGCCTGGTCAGAAATCTAAAGTTTTCACCCTCACCCAGACAATAACAAACAGATGTGCTGATGCCAAATTTCATTTGTTGCGTTAATGACTCAATGATAAAACTCCTTATGGCCAGCTGCAATTCTTTAATATCGTAATAGTTTAGGTTCTTTCCATCTTTTGTAAACCCCAGCGGGCTTATCGCGCTAACATAAAATTTGCTGTAGAATTTTCCGGCACCGCCGTACGCTTCGATCATCTTGTAAATAAAATCGGCAGAGAGCTCGCCTTTTTTGTAGAAGTCATTTGGTATGCCGCAACACTGCTCAAGTTTAATAGGATCCGTAAATGGAATTCCCGTTATTCCACCCCCATGACGACCGGGATTTATTCCCAGAATAATGATACGCTCGCGTTCATCACCAAAGAATTTTTTATAAAACCTGGAACAATACGAAAATGAAGCATCATCCTGGTAAGGATTGAGTGCGATCACACCCTCCGGCAGCGACGCCTTTATGTTAAGGTTTTTGTAAAATGAAAGGACCTGGTCAGCGAAAGTCATACCACATTAAGCTCAAACGCGCTTTTATAAAACCCCCCACCCTGCACATAATCTAAAAGCGCACTGTAAAACGCGTGTGAACCGAGCGTTGCGCTGTCGCCAATCATGATCAGTTTTTTCTTTGCTCGGGTCATCGCCACATTAGTACGTCTGATGTCTCCCAGAAATCCAACCTCGCTCTTGTCATTGCTTCTTACAAAACTTATAGCAATAACATCGCGTTCCTGCCCCTGGAACGCGTCAACGGTATTAATACTGATCAGGTTCCGGAATGATTCGAGAATTGAGGAGCTTTCGGCCAGCTTATGAAGATAATCGACCTGCGCACGATAGGGAGTGATAATCCCCAGCGAGAATTTCTTTTCCAGCCAATTACCTGGT
>DASUTP010000553.1:0-11935 GCA_036374515.1 Chryseolinea sp.
ACGCTGGTCATGAGGAAAGCGATTCGAATTCAATTTTTATCATAGCCAAATTAAGTTGTTCGTTAAAGGGCGGGCAGGAACTGGTTTCGATACCAGATAAAAGGTCATGGTTATATAAAGTGATTGGAAGGGAATCGATCACCGGCAAATATTATTGCAACTATGGGTTGAATCCCACTTTTCAGGAGCAATTGGCACAACCTCCGCTGACGTTCACGGCTTTTTCCCCAACGGGTGAAGTACGCGCATTCGAGCTGTCGACACACCGTTTTTTCATGGGAACGCTGTTCCAACCTTCATTGGATTCTTCCAAGGAAAACCCAAACCCGATCATTGTAAGTTTTTTCGAAGCTTGCCTTTAGTGATTTTTAGCGTGATAGATTCTTAGCCAGTCATTTTTTATCAAAGACTGACTGACGAGTACGCCTGAAAAGATTGGAGCTTTAATTCCATGTTCAAAAGTTTGGGGAGATACGAATATTCTGGCCTCATCCCAGGTCCCGGCATCGATAAAGGCCTGTAACGTGGCCGCGCCCCCCTCGACAATAACCGTCTGAATTTTTTGTTTGTATAAGTCGTGTACCAGCTGCGTTAGAAAATCGTTTTCATCAATTCTTATCAGGGACACATTATCCCTTTCCTCATGCTTGAGAACATTATAGCATAAAGTTTTTTGCGAACCATCAAACAAATTCAGCTTCGGGCTGAGTTTCAAGAATCGATCGATAACAACACGGACAGGGTTCCGTCCCGACCAATCACGAACGTTCAGCTGAGGATTATCGTGCTGTGCTGTGCGCATGCCAACCAACAATGCGTCTTCTTCTGTGCGCCATTTGTGGACAAGCTGACGGGAAAATTCATCGCTGATCCATTTCGAGTCAAAATTTTTCCGGGCAATAAATCCATCAGAACTTTCTGCCCACTTTAAAACAATGTATGGCCGTTGCTTTTCGATAAACGTGAAAAAACGTTTATTCAGCTCACGCCCTTTCTTGTCGAGGATTCCCGTGATCACTTCAATGCCTGAAGCGCGAAGTTTTTGTAATCCGGAACCGTTTACCAGTGGATTGGGATCCAGATTAGCCACGACGACCTTTTTTACGTTGCTTGCGATCAGCAGATCCGCACAGGGAGGTGTCTTTCCAAAATGAGAGCACGGTTCGAGGGTAACGTACACCGTGCTATCCTTGAGTACAGTTTTATCCCCCACACTGTTGACGGCATTAACCTCTGCGTGGGGTTCGCCGTATTTTTTATGCCATCCCTCTCCGACGATTTTTCCATCGTGAACAATGACACTTCCCACCAAAGGATTTGGGCTGACTTTGCCGAGGCCCAGAGAGGCAAGGTCCATGGCGCGCGCCATAAAAATTTCATCTGTATGATGATCGTGCTTTGTCATTCCTTATACTTGCAAAGATTAACAAGCTATGATCAATTCCAAAACCTTGTTTCGCGATTTCGTAAATAGAATTGAGTTGGTGGAAAGCCCCGGCGAAATCGAAAGCATGGCGTACCTCGTATTTGAAAACCTTTTGCATCTGACAAAGTCGTCCATTATGTCTGGGACTGCCGTATTGCTCATGCCTGCAACTGAAAAAAAACTCGGCGAGATTATTTCAAGAATTAACCGGGCCGAACCGGTGCAATACATCCTCGGTGAAAGTTTTTTCTTTGGCAGAACTTTCGCCGTAAATTCAGCAGTGCTGATACCAAGGCCGGAAACTGAGGAATTGATCCGTGTGGTAACAGAACATGTTCGTGCTTTGCCCCAGGGGCGACGGCCTCGAATTCTTGATATAGGAACCGGCAGCGGCTGCATCGCCGTAACCCTTGCATTAGAGCTTCGCGATTCTGAGATATTTGGCACCGATATAAGTTCACAAGCATTGATAACCGCGTCAGGTAATGCTGCCCGACTTAATGCAAGCGTGCAATTTTTAAATCACAACGTGCTGAAGGATAAGATACCTTTTTCAACCGATGTTATTGTCAGCAATCCCCCTTACATTGCATGGGAGGAACGCGCCACCATGGATAAAAATGTGTTGGACTATGAGCCTGACCTCGCGCTGTTTGTGGACTCAGCCGATCCCTTAAAATTTTACAAGGCGATCGTTAAAAGATCCAGGGAATCCCTAACACCTGAAGGCTTGTTAGCGGTTGAGATCAACGAGCGATTTGGAAATGAGGTAAGAGAACTTTTTGAAAAAAATAACTTTTATGAAGTCGCATTGATAAAGGATGCATTTGGAAAAGATAGAATTGTGAAAGGTGTATTATCTTCATGACTTGACCACACTCGCTGACAATGAGTAAAAATATACAAGTATCATTTATTGGATCAGGCAATCTTGCCTGGCACCTGGCGCCTGCGCTTGACAATGCTGACTTTCCGGTTCACGAAGTTTACAGCAAAAACCCCACGCACGCGGCCTTGCTGGTGGAACGTTTGTATCAGGCGGACGTGAAGGCGTCCCTGGACTTTTCCACAAGCGCTTCACAGATTTTCATAATTGCTACCGCGGATGAGGCGATTGAGGAGGTCGTGCAGGAAATTATTTTACCGGATGACGCGATTTTAGTTCACACCTCCGGAAGTCAGCCGTTGACCGTTTTGGGATATGCGGCCACCCAAAATCTTGGGGTATTCTACCCGTTGCAGACGTTCAGCAAAATCAAGAAAGTGGAGTTTAAAGATGTGCCCGTTTTTATAGAAAGCGCTAGCGGCCCAGCCGACAAGGCATTGCGCGCGATGGCAAACTCATTAAGTAAAATTGTTATTCCCATCAGCTCATATGATCGGAAGGCATTGCATGTAGCGGCGGTGTTTGCGTCAAATTTCACGAACCACATGTTGCTGGTAGCGCAGGATATTATGAAGGAACACAGCCTGAGCTACGACTGGCTGAAACCTCTCATTTCCGAAATGATAAACAAAAGTTTAAGTATAGGACCTGAAAACGCCCAAACGGGCCCGGCCCGTCGCGGCGACCTTGAAATACTGGATAAGCACGTTGAATTTTTGCAGGACGATCTTTCGACAGCGGAGCTATACAGGGTAATCAGCCAGCACATTATTGATCGGTACGGATAACGATCGACAGTTTGTAGCCAGAGGTCGACAAGTTGTAAAACATCTTACCCGGATTTTCGTAAAGTTTTTTGGACACAGTAGTCATTGCACGTTACTGGCGATTCATGTATCCCTATTTTTAGGCTGCCGCTGTTCACTGTCGCCGTTTACGTGATTGAAGCCGATTACTGAATACCGGCTGCCATTTATTAATTTAGCATTCATGAATCCATTTAAAAATATAAAGCGCCCCCGGAGAAACAGAAAAAGCGAGGCCATCCGGTCGATGGTGGAGGAAGCTTCCGTAACGACGAATGATTTGATCTTTCCCTTGTTTTTATTGGATGGGAGTAGCCGGAAGGTTGAGGTTAACTCAATGCCGGGTATCTTCAGGCTGTCGGCGGATTTGATGTTAAAAGAAATAGAGGAATGCCTGAACCTCGGTATACGTGCATTTGATGTATTTCCTGCCGTTGAAGACTACCTGAAAGACAGGACTGCCACCAGGAGCTATGATCCAAATTTCTTCTACCTGAAAGCGTTGAAAGACATCAAGAAGAAATTTCCTGAGGCGTGTATCATGACCGATGTAGCCATGGATCCCTATAGCTCCGACGGCCACGACGGATTGGTTCGGGACGGAAAAATTTTGAACGATGAAACACTTGAAATCCTGGGGAAGATGGCGCTTGCCCAGGCGGAAACGGGAATAGATATCCTTGGACCATCCGATATGATGGATGGCCGTGTGGGATATATCAGAAATGTGTTAGACGAAAATGGTTTCACCGACGTTTCAATCATGAGTTACACGGCAAAATATACCAGCGGATTTTACAACCCGTTTCGTGAGGCGCTGGATTCTGCTCCAAAATTTGGAGATAAAAAAACATACCAAATGAATCCGGCAAACAGGAAAGAGGCGCTGCTTGAAGCACAGCTTGACACGGAAGAGGGCGCTGATTTCCTGATGGTAAAACCGGCTTTGGCATACCTTGATGTGATCCGGTTGTTGAAAGACAATTGTTACTTACCGATCGCGGCTTATAACGTAAGTGGCGAGTACTCGATGGTGAAAGCTGCTGCGCAAAAAGGCTGGTTGGACGGAGATCGGGTGATGAATGAAATTTTATTGAGCATCAAACGCGCCGGCGCGGATGTTATACTGACTTATTTTGCCAAGGCTTTCGCCCAGGCTAAGCGATAAATTAATTGAAATGTTCTTGAAAGCGTTTTTGCTGATTGGACTTTTTTTCGTTTCGCACTACACTCTTTGTCAGCGTCTGGACTTAACAGAGTCAGGAAGAGTCGCGGTAGGAAATCGTTTGGCCTATTTTCGGGACGCTATGGATACCGTTACGATTGAAAATGTTGGGACGGTAAATTTTAATACGTTCAATTACCAGGGGGTACCAAATTTCGGGTTCGATTACTCTGCCTATTGGTTCAGAATCGAGGTCACGAACAAAAGTGCAGAAACGGACTGGTTACTGGAAATTGATTTTGCGCCACTCGACCAGGTGGATTTCTACATCCAGGATTCGACGTCAAGGTGGATTCAGATGACCGCGGGCGATTTGTTGCCACTGCAGGCAAGAGATGTGTTGCATCGCCATCCCGTTTTTCCTTTCAGTTTAGGCGCCGGACAAAGCCAGGTGATCTATCTCCATGTCAAGACCATTTCTTCCGTGCAGGTGCCTGCAATCCTTTGGAGTCAGAAAAAATTTGCGCAAGCTTCATATCACATTCAGATCATCAACGGGCTTTTTTATGGCGCAATGTTTATCATGGTCCTTTATCAACTGTTTTTATTTTTCTCCATTCGTGATAAGATCACCTTTTATTATGTGCTTACGCTTCTGGCAATGACCAATGTCGTATCTTTTTTCCAGGGATATAATTTCTTGTATTTGCATCCTTCTAAACCAGTATGGAATGATGTTTTTGCGACCGTGTCAGGACCAGCATTTACGTTAACGGCCACGCTGCTGACCCGCGCGTTCTTAGACCTTCGTAGGCTCAATAAGTGGCTGGATAATTTGCTGCTTGCCAACATGCTCACAAATGTTTTCATCGGTATTTTGATGTTTATCTTTTTCAGACAGATATCCTACAAGTATCATCATTACCTGGTTCTGAGTCATTGTATTATAGCATCGGTGTGTGCGGGTTATGGATTATATAAGAGATACAGGCCTGCCAGATTTTATTTGCTTGGCTGGATCTCCCCATTTATAGCCACCGGATTTTTTGCCATGGGTAACCTGGGGCTCCTGTCCGTTTACCTCAGCACCAACAATTCCGGGATTATGGCGGCATCGATTCTGTTGATGTTGTTCCTTTCGTTTGCCCTGGGCGACCGTTGGAGCATTCTTGAAAAAGAAAATCGTCGCGCGAAGCAGGCTGAGCTCGAACGTGAACAGGAAGAAAAAGTGCGTCTCGAGGAAGAAGTAAAAAATCGGACGGTCGAAATTCAGCGCCAGAACCTTCAATTGGAGGAGGTGAATCACGTAAAGGATAAGTTGCTGTCTGTGGTATCCCACGACATTCGTGGTCCGTTGGGATCCCTTCATCTCGCCTTGAACCTGGTGAAGAGCGGCTCCCTGTCTGCATCGGAATTTCAAAAAGTGACAGAAGATCTGGAAGGCAGACTTACCCACACGACCGAATTTATAGATAATTTATTGCAATGGGCGAAGCTGCAGATGCGGGGCGAAACCTTCGAGCCAGAGCGTCTTGATTTATCCAAATTGGCCGATGAGTCTGTAAGGTTGCTCGAACCGGAATGTGCGCAGAAAAATATTCTTTTGAAAAATCATTTTCAGGGAAGTTTCGAGGCATTTGCAGACGTGAATATGGTAAGGTCCGTATTTCGGAATCTTTTGACGAACGCTATTAAGTTCACAAAGCCAAACGGCACCATTTCACTTAGCGCTTACCGTATCGACCATAAGATAATAGTTTCGGTGGCTGATAGCGGCGTCGGCATTCCGGAGAAAAACAGGAGCAAGCTTTTTACGATCTCCAGCGTTGCTACCCAAGGCACTAAGCAGGAAAAAGGTACCGGACTTGGATTATTGCTGTGCAAGGAATTTGTTGAGAAGAACAATGGAACAATCTGGTTTGAAACCCAAGAGGGCAAGGGTACTACATTTTACTTTTCATTGCCGGAATTTCAGTCAGACATACAAATTACGGATTACCAAATGCGAAGAAAATTCCGGTCGTAGCTTTTTTCTACCTTTGGAGTTCGTACGTTGTATTTCGTAATCGAGACAAGAATGCCTTATCGGATAGACTTATTTGCTGTCTTTATCTTTCTAGGGATCGTCCAGGGCATATTTCTCCTCTTATTCTTTTTATCGAAGACTCACCGGAAGGTAAAGTCGAATCTGTTTCAAGGATTGATGCTGTTGAGCATTGTTGCCTGTATTACAGAGATTTTTCTGATGTATACGGGATACATTGCTCATCTGCTGTTCCTCGTGGATTTCTCCGAAGTCTTTGGCCTTGCGATCGGCCCCTGCTTTTATCTGTTGGTCCTCAGCCTTACGCGCAGTAAACTTTCATGGAAAAATCATCTGCACCTGGCCTTTCCCGTTATCTATTTCTTTCTTCAGCTGCCGTTTTTAGTATTGCCCGATGATGCGAAGTACAACGCATGGATCGGATCGTACCACCCGGATTGGGATTTTCGTCCCTACAATTACGGTTATGATCCGCGGTTGTTTTGGGTAACGGATAATTGTACTGAGATCACGCTCATCAGTTTGTTTTTTTACACCACGCTCGGCCTGGTGGAAATCTTCAGGGCCTTTCGCCGGAAAAAAGAATCGTTTTGGCGGCCAACTAACAATGTGCTGAAATTCCTGCGCTGGGAAGTGCTTCAAATCGCGTCCGCGGCCCTGGGAATCTTAACGGTAAAACTTTTTCACGATGAAGATACCGGTGACCATTTATTTGCCGCTTACATCACGGTATCGATTTACCTGACTAGCTTCCGTATCATTCGGGACTCGGGATTTTTCAGACAGCCGACCCTGGAGGATCAGCAAAAATATAAAGGCTCAAACCTAACCCAGGAAACCCAGTTGCAATTGCTGGAGAAATTGAACCGGGTAATGTCTGATCAAAAGCCGTTTCTGAAAACAGAATTCTCGTTGCCTGACCTGGCGCAACAACTGGGCACTTCGGTTCATATGCTGTCACAAACTATAAATGAACGCTTGGGTAAGTCGTTTTTTGAAATGGTTGCTGAGTACCGTGTAAGCGAAGCAAAAAGCCTATTGCGGGACCACCCTAACATAAAAGTGGAAGAAATCGCCGAGCAGGTGGGATATAACTCGAAATCTTCTTTCAACACCGCCTTTAAAAAGCTAACAGGGACAACGCCGTCCGAATTTCGGTCGCGCAAGACTTCAGCCTGAAACCCTGCTGATTCTCGTTTTTTCGTGCATTCTTATAAAGTCGAACGCCCAAATTATAAATTCAGTCGCCAGAAGTGTCGGTGACGGATAATCTTTGGCCTGAATTCAATTCAGTACCAAACCTGCCCAAGGGCGGGTATTTCCGTTCAACCCTTAACACATGAAAAACACCTATTCAACCCCACAATCGATCGTTGCAGATGTAAACAAAGGCCGCCGTTACGATCTGGACTGGCTTCGATTCATTGCGATCGTTATCCTTTTGTTTTTCCATACCGGTATGCTTTTCAACCCCTGGGGATGGCATATCAAGAATAATGAGATCAGCGAAAGCTTTCGCTACTGGATGACCTGGCTTCACTTTTGGCGTATGCCATTGCTGCTTTTTATTTCTGGTGCCGGCACGTACATGGCGCTGGGAAAGCGAACGCCGCGTCAATTTGCAGGCGAACGTTTTACACGCCTTTTTATACCATTGGTTTTTGGAATGTTTGTGGTGGTTCCCCCGCAGATTTATTTCGAATACATCCAGCAATACAGTGGTTATTGGGATTTCTATAAAACGGTGTTCGAATTTCAGCCGTACCCGGCCGGAAGCTTCAGCTGGCACCACCTGTGGTTCATACTGTACTTGTTCCTGTACTCGCTTATTGCCATTCCCTTTTTAACGTTTTTACGGTCAACGAAATCAATCCGTTTTAAAGAGGGAGTGTTGAAAATATTATCGAGCCCCGCAGGAATACTCTTTGTGCCTTCGACTTTTATTTTAGCGACGCAAATAATTCTGCGGCCGTATTTTGATGAAGAGACGCATGATTTAATTCACGATTGGGCGTATTTCACATTTTATTTTTGCTTTTTCCTCTTCGGAATGCTGTGCTACTCCAGCGACAAGCTTTGGGAATCGATCGGACGAAATCGTACGCACCTGCTGGTGACCATGATTGCTATGCTTGTGCCGTTTTATGTTTTATTTTTTCACCTGCGTGAGCTGATTCAATTACCCTGGACTTTTGATACAATTGAAACTGCGTTCGATGTAACAGCGATTTTTGTCAGCTGGTTCACAGTTGTCACCGTCATCGCATACGGTCAACATTATTTAAACAGACCACATCCCTGGCTCAGCAAGATCAACGAAGGACTGTATCCATTTTATATTTTGCATCAAACGGTGATCATATTCCTGGGATACTACATTTGTCAACTGCCGTGGAGTATTGCTGCAAAGTTCTGGAGTGTAAGTCTTTTGACGCTGGTAAGCTGCGTTATTTTTTACCTGGTGTTTATCAGGCCTTTCAACCCCATCAGATTTTTGTTTGGAATGAAGAAACTTCGTTGATCAGGGGTCGCTCGAAGTGCAGTTCAGGTAATTTGTGGACAGACGCTTTTCCACTTTGAGGTTTTTATCTTCCAACAATGTGTATTGACTGTGGAAATAGCGGAACTCCCTTTCCGGGGCTCGCTTTTAGGTCAGGGGTTTTCAAAAGAAGTGAAGACTGTGAAACAGCTTCGTACAATGAATGATTTGTCAGTTTATTTTGAGCGAGTTCATAATCTGTTGCGCTGACTCGGACCATTCCGCCTGTTTCGTTTCCACACAGTTAAAAGTGCACAACAAAAGGCGGCCGTCCAGGTCGGTAAAAAACATCAGGTTATAAATTTTGGTGTCAAGCGCTGGAGTTATTAATTCCAAATACCCGACCTTTTTTCCGTTTATTTGTTTTACACCTGATCCCTTCCACACTGCTGATGGATACAGATTTTTGAAAGTCGATACAAAATTTTCTTTATACGCATCGATTTGCTGTTGATCTGCCTTGCTGGTGGTATGGTTGAATGCCACATTTACTCCCGCGGTTGAGTCTGTGAACACCAACGTTGGTCGCCGGTTTGAGGGATATTTAATGTTCAGCATTTCCTCTGACATTATTTCGAAATCTTTTGGTAGAAGAATTTCCACCTGATCATTGAGTATGGATCTTTTCACGAGCTCGATTACAGACGGGCTGAATGAAACCAGTCCCAGGCTTAAAACTACAATTACCACTGTTATTTTCATTTGCTGTTAGTTTAGAAGATGTGTGGAACGACGACCTCGTATGCTTTTTATGCTGTTAATGACCCGCTGTCTTTTTACGATTCAATAAAAGGCCAACTGTTATTACCAATAGGATTCCAGTTATAGATCCGTAAGCAGGAACTGCATCGCTATCATACGTCACTACGCCGTCAAAATAGGCGCCATTTTCATTATAGTCCATCATCGAGCGGTGAATGGTCAGCACTGCAAAACCGATGGTCGCGGAGGCTAAAAAAATTTGTATCATCTTTTTAATCATTCCAAATCCAATAATATCGTTGTTGCGTGTGAGGTGTTGGTGGATATTTTTTGTGCGAACTTAATGTGCTTGGGGTATCCAGTTGCTATTTTTACTTCATAAAAGGCCTTGGCATGCATAGCTTTATTCATTGTTCTGTAGTGTGAGTGAAAATTACCCGGTGTTTATGTATGTGGTTAGTCTAAAATCATGTACAACCAAGGGATGTTACAAAATTCGATCGCTTTGTATCTCAAATTCCATTAGTACTAAGCAACATAGATTTTGTTATCATGCTGCTCTTAGCGATTTTGTAGTGTAAATATTGTAATTTCTGGCCTCACGTTAAATCTGACTTGCCATAAGTGACCCAACGCTCGATTAATATATAGCGTTCTTTCTCCTTCCAGCTCAATTTTACCTGCTGTATATTTTTTGTTTTTTACAGGCAGCATCGGAGGCGGCAGGAACGGCGGTTTACATTGTCCACCGTGCGTATGTCCAGCCAAAATCCAACCTTTATAGCCGTTCCAAACATCTAAGTCACATACATCTGGATTATGTGAAAGTATAATATTTGGGGCGCTCTGGTCATATTTACTCATCACGACACCGGGCTTAAAATTGAGCCCCCAATAGTCGTCAAAACCAATAATGTTAAGCCCCGCTATTCTTATCTGTTCGTTTCGAAGGACTGTTATTCTATTTTCTAATAGTAGTTCAGAGATATTGTCAGCTACCACTGGCTGCGACCAATTTCTTCCATAGTCATGGTTACCGAGAATTCCCACGGTCCCAAGTTTTCCCTTTACGCAGTTATTAAGAACTTCCTTAAGCGCTCCATATTGAACCTCATCTTTGTAAGTACTTACATAATCTCCAGTGTAAACTACAAAGTCGGGGGCTAGCTCGCTTGCCCTCTTAAATGATTCAATGATATATCTATGGTCAAATCTTTTCCCAACATGAATATCGCTTATTTGCATTAGGGTTTTGCCTTCGAGATCCTTAGGTAAGCTTTGGATTGACATTTTTACTTTCACAAACTCTAGCCAAAATGGCTCAATTTGCCAAGCATATATTCCAGTCAACGTAGCGATGCCTGTCAATCCTAAAATGCTTCGAATTAATTTGCGTCTGTTCATAAAATAACCAACAACGCTTATGGACATGACGTTTTGGTTTAAGATTAGTAGTTGCCCTACGACATCGAACCTTGACTGAAAGATAAAACTAAAAATTTAAACCGGCCCTACAATGGCACATCCATTACGTTAGCATCTGTTGCCCATTCGCCAATCTCATTTACAAATCATAAACATCAATACTATACCTATCTTCAGGCCGCTTGGGTTAATTGTCGGCGCGTTGGAAATATCAATTTCATCAATCGCCCAACTACTATTAGCTTTAAAACCGTAGTTAACATCTAGACCGCAGTAGCTGAAGTCGCCGTCCCCGATTGGCATCAAAATTCTTGAACCAACATTTATGCTAAGAGTATTATTGTCGACACTAATCGAATTTCTGTCAGTCGTTATTGATTGGAAGTCGAAGTTCGGCTGGGCCTTGTCGGTGATTTTTGTTTTAAATATCGTCCGGGATACGCCTACGTAGGGGATTAATTTCAGTTGATCAAACAAATTAAACTCGTAACCATAATTAATATTCACTGCATAGCCATAACTCGAAGTTCCGACATTGTTGTCGTTGTACTCAGTAACTTCATTAACATCAAAATCGCCGGCGAACTGAATGAAATGCCGGTTGAACTTGAAATTTAGACCGGCTCCAAGATTTAAGTATCCGCTTTTTATGTCTTTTAAATCGTTGTCGTTCAAAAAAGCATTTAGGTCGGTGACTTCAACGTGGTGATAATTTGTCGAAAGTGAAAGTCCAAAGGCAAAGCCATTAAACTCATGATGTGAAAATTGTCCGCGGACATTTATTGATAGAATTGTCAGCAGCGCAATTATAAATAAGGTTCTCATGTGTAATTTAGTTGCCGATTTTATTCAATGGCAATTGCCAACGATTTGTGTGTACACAGATCTAATAATTTCATCACCGTCGCGCTGGAATACGTTGTTGTGCCGCGTGTCATTCCA
>DASUTP010000554.1:0-3634 GCA_036374515.1 Chryseolinea sp.
GAGCAGATCAAGAACAATAAGGCAAACATGGTGCTGACAGACAAGAATCTTATTGAGATCACAACGATCGTTGAGAAGATCAGAAAAAATATCACAGAGTAATCCGTCACTTAAACGATAAACAAATAAGGGATTGGGGAACCAGTTCCTTATTTTTTTGCCTTTATGCCATTTCAGTTATCTTAGCTACTCTCACATAAACCTTTACAATGAGCGAACAGTTACTTAAGGCTATTCTCCGTTTGTTTGCAGTAGTAGCGAAAGAAGACGAGGTAACACATCAGGAGCGCGAGCAGATACGAATATTTCTGGAGGAGCACGTCAGCTATTCGGCAGTTGATACTTACCTGAAAATGTTCGATAGCTTTATCGGTGCGCTTCCGCCAAAGAGCGGTGATATTTCAATTGAGATAAGCAATGTAAGTGAACTATGTCAGCAGGTAAATTCAGATCTTACGCAGAAACAAAAGGTCGTTATTGTTCTTGAAATTCTAAATATCATTCAGGCCGATGGGAGTATTTCCGACCGTGAAAATGAACTCGTTGACAATATTGGGAAGAGCTTTAAGATCGCTGACAAGGAACTTGCCGCTATCAAGACTTTTGTTTTGGGCAAAGACGTCCGGCAATTGGATCATCCGCAGATCCTGATCATTGATTCTTCACCAGCCCAGACGTTCTCCTCGTCACAGCATATTGATCGGAGTCATTTGAATGGATTTATTGCCGTCCTGTACGTCGAACAGGCTGAATTCTATTTTTTAAAATATTTAGGTGGTTCGGATGTATATCTCAACGGGGTCCCGGTAAAGTCTGGCCGGATTACCGTTCTCGCAGTAGGCAGTATGTTGCGGTGGGATAAGGACGAACCTGTATACTATGGAGACATCCTAAACCGATTTAAAAGGTTCGGCCAATTTCCAAGGTTGTCCTTCGAAGGCAAAAACATCAGCTTTAAGTTTAAGAATGGCCGGCTAGGGTTGCGCAGCGTCAGCTTGTCGGAAGAATCGGGCAATCTTATTGCCTTGATGGGCGGAAGCGGGGCGGGAAAATCCACGCTGCTTCATGTGTTGAATGGTTCCGAGCGGCCGTCGGAGGGCAAGGTGTTAATCAATGGAATTGATATCCATAATGATCCTCAAAAAATCGAAGGCGTAATAGGCTTTGTTCCTCAGGACGACCTTTTGATCGAAGACCTGACCGTGTATCAGAATTTATATTATGCCGCAAAACTGTGTTTTAATAATCTTCCGGAATCGGAAATAGACGCCCTGGTTTTGAAAGTGCTCGAAGACCTGGGCCTGATGGAAACAAAAGATCTAAAAGTAGGCTCACCGTTGCAAAAAACCATCAGCGGCGGACAACGAAAGCGCCTAAACATAGGGTTAGAACTATTGCGGGAACCAGCGGTCCTTTTTTGCGATGAGCCTACCAGCGGTTTGTCGTCCCGCGATTCGGAAAATATTATCGATCTTCTCAAAGAACTTTCCTTAAAAGGAAAACTAGTCTTTGCGGTTATTCATCAGCCCTCGTCGGACATATTCAAGATGTTCGATAAACTTTTGATTTTGGATAGCGGCGGGTATCAGATTTATTATGGAAATCCTGTTGATTCAATTGTGTATTTTAAGAAGAGCATCAACCTGATCAACAGTGACGAGGGAGAATGTCATGACTGCGGCAACGTAAACCCGGAACAGATATTCAACATCATCGAAACAAAAGTCATTAACGAATATGGATATTTTACCAACGAAAGAAAAATATCCCCCGACCAGTGGAACGCTATATATAAGTCAAAGTACAGACCTTTCTCCGTCGAGACGTCAAAAGAAGTTCCGCATTCTACCTTGAACATTCCCACCCGGTTAAAACAGGCGCATCTGTTTTCCTTGCGCGATATTCAGGCGAAGATTCATAACCGGCAATACATGATCATCAATTTGCTGGAAGCTCCCTTGCTTGCGTTTATCCTTGCTTTTATTGTGCGCTATTACAATGAAAATGACAAATTCGTAGGAGAATACATTTTTTCAAAGAACCTGAATCTTCCGGCTTATTTGTTTATGAGCATCATTGTTGCGCTGTTCATGGGCCTTACTGTTAGCGCAGAGGAGATTATACGCGACCGGAAAATTTTGAAACGTGAGGCATTTCTGCACCTGAGCCGAAGCAGCTATATCGTTTCCAAGATTTCAATCTTGTTTATGTTGTCGGCCATTCAAACATTCACCTTCGTACTGGTTGGAAATCTGATCTTGAAAATTGAAGGTATGTTTTTGCAGCACTGGTTTATTTTATTTTCAACGGCCTGTTTTGCCAACCTGCTGGGTCTGAATATTAGTTCGGCATTCAATTCCGCGGTAACAATTTATATTCTCATTCCGCTGCTTTTAATACCGCAACTCATCTTGAGCGGTGTAGTCGTCAAGTTTGACAAGCTCAATCCGCGCATCGGCAATTCGGCCACCGTGCCCTTGGTTGGCGACTTGATGGCGTCGCGGTGGGCATTCGAAGCGGCGATGGTTTCACAATTTAAAGACAATGAATTTGAGCGCCAATTTTATTTATACGACAAGGTCATGGCAAATTCAGACTATAAAAAAGTCTATTTTATTCCAGAGATAGAAACGAAACTTCAATACAGCCTTAACCACATTAATGCAACTGATGAAAATATAAAAATGAAGGTTGCGGAAGACCTGACCATCATCAAAAATGAACTTGCAAAGGAATTGAATGAAACGCAGCAGAGCCTTGCAGCAATGGAAAATCTAATCCCTGGCAAATTCGATTCCACTACCTACAACCAGTTGTCAAGGTATCTAGAAAGCTTGAAGAAATTTTATGTAAACCGGTATAATGCAGCGGACCGGAAAAAAGAAGAACTAATCTCAAGCCTCACCAATACACCGGAAAAGACCGCGATGTTTAACGCGTTCAGGGAGGCTTATCACAATGATGCCATTACCGAGCTGGTAAAAAACTTAACCGAAACTCATCGCATCATCGAAAAAGATGGTAAGCTTATTCAGAAGATATACCCCATATATAAGGATCCGGATCCCGACCATGCGATCGACTTTGATGCGCAGTTTTACATGCCTGCAAAACATTTTATGAAGGAAGACATCGATACATTTTATTTTAACACTGCGGTGATATGGTCGATGACGTTGCTGTTAGCGATCGCATTGTACTTCGATGTTCTGCGGAAAATTATTGACGGAATAGGAAATTTATCGAACCCGTTAAACAGACGAAAATAAAAAATCCAAGAGATGTTTTTTTTCCTTTCCAAAACATTGAGTTTTTTGGCGATGCCGATGACGCTGGTGGTCGCATGTTTCCTGCTTTTTGTCTTTGTTAAAAAACAGCCTTGGAAAAAACGTTTCTTTTGGGCGGGCTTCGCTTTGCTGATTTTTTTCTCGAACGACTTTATTTCAAACGAGGTCATGAAGGTATGGGAAGTTGATCCCAAACCGTTCGCTGACCTTCAGCCGCATAAAATAGGGATTGTACTCACCGGTGCAACTTTGCCTCTTATTCAACCCGACGACCGTGTGTATTTTCAACGTGGCGCTGATCGCGTCACTCATTCCATCCAATTGTATAAATTAGGTCTTATAGACAA
>DASUTP010000555.1:0-3315 GCA_036374515.1 Chryseolinea sp.
GAACTCTACTGAGCATGATAGCAAACTACAGGGTGGCCGTCATCATGGGGTACTGTGCGCGTCATGTCCGATGATACACCTAGTTTACGCGGATCACGGCAAATTAATTGCCTTATCTCACATGACGACCACCTGGGACCATTTTAATCACGAACGACATCGTTGACGTTGCGATGGCGTCGTCAATCTTCAAGTCGGATTTTTCCCCATTAACCCTCACCCTACCGTCACCCGGTTCTACTACCTGCGCATAGCGCACACCCAAAATGATGCGACCGCGATCTTTTGTGTAAAACTTATAATCGAATTCAGCTCCATAGGTGAATATGAAAGATCTTTTCCTCATCGACGTATTAACCATTTCGTCAAGAAGGTCCGGTATGCTGTTAACATTTAGATCTTTTTGTTCGACACGCAGGTTAAAATCCTGAAAACCTATCGATACCTGTGGAAAGAGATCGAAGTGTTTGTTGCCGATGAGGTCATAACCAATTCCTGCCTCAAATGCCCGCCTGCGGATCCTCAGTTCATAATCCTCATTCGACGAAAGATTTCTGAAACCGGGTGTAAAAATATAGGACATCATAAAACGATTTTTATACAAATCGAGCGAAACCAGGAAATTGCTCATGTCGTCCTTAATGTTGTTGAACCCAAACGGACTCAGTTCCCGCCGAAGATTGTCAAACGATGCAAAGGCGTGTTGGTAACCTATGGCTAGGGTAGCGAACTGATCGTCGTCCGTCACATGGATATAATGCTCAAGAGCCTTCAACGAATCATACCCTGAGCTGATCCTGGCACTTTCTACTTTTTGGTTCAGTTCTTCCTTATCAATGGTGGCGGGATCGACCTTGCTAAAGTCGTACTTTTTTTGGTGGTGGCGATAATGTTGTGCATTGCAGGTTAGTGCAATGGTGCAAATAATGAGCGTAAATATATTTTTCATATACTATTAAATAATGTTGTTTAAATTTTTGGAGCAAACGATGCACCAAATGCCTATTGGGAGAATTGATAGCTTTTTTCCAACCAATATGGTATCGGATGGTAGTGCCGCCGTGGATTGTGTCGGAACGGAGCCCCATCCTGAGGATGGAATTCCCTGCTCGCCTCGTTGCTCCGATTCTGCATTTTGATTAAAAAGTCGGATAGCCACCGGCGCCCGGTAGAGCTAGAAAGGTAAAAGCAAAAAGCAGAAAGCGAAAAGGATCGGAAAAAGGTGGCTGTGTGCTCTTCTAAGTCACGCCAAAGATCCCAGAACATTGTCACTATTCTTTAAGGCAAATTTTAGATACAACACTAATGATCCACTTGCTATCCTGAATTCTTCGGCTATATTTGCTAGACAAAATAGAAGGAAATGGCCAAAGAATACCTGGGCGAATTTGAAGAACTAATACTGACGTTGGTAGCGGGCTTGCAGGAAGAAGCTTATGGCGCGATGATCGCTATGAAAATAGAAAAGGATTTTAAACGAGAAATCACCCTCAGTGCAGTTCACACCACCCTATACCGTCTGGAAGACAAAGGATATGTACGGTCAAAGATTGGGGGTGCTACAAACGAAAGGGGCGGTAGACGCAAACGGATCTTCTCAGTCACCCACGCAGGATTTACTATTCTCAAGGCCATGAAGGAATCAAGGCTGCAACTGTGGAACATGGTGCCCCAACTAAAGATGTAATTGCATGGATCAAGGCGATGATATTCTGCCAAAGTGGTCAAGGCGTTTTTTAAAGGCTATCTGTCCTGCTTACCTGCTTGAGGAAATTGAAGGCGACCTCCTTCAGAAATACAAGTTTGACATTTCTGATTACGGCGAAGGAAGAGCTCGCAAAAAACTAGTCTGGAATATTCTCAGCTTTTTTCATCCTGTAATCTTATTGAGGAACAAATTTTCTTTGCGGTTAAATCAAACGATCATGCTGAAGAACTATCTCATCACCGCGTTGCGGGTTTCAAAGCGTCAAAAGGTATACTCTTTTATCAATGTAATCGGACTTTCAGTCGGACTGTCTTCCGCCTTGCTAATTGCAATTTACATTGCCGATGAGATGAGCTATGATCGGCACATTGATGACGCAGAAAGGATTTATCGTGTCGGCATCAATGAAACTTTCAAAGGCGACGAGATACTCTATTCCGATACTCCCGCGCCACTCGCAGACGCTATGCGGCGTGAAATGTCAAATGTAGAGGACGTTGTGCGAGTGATGGTACATGAAAACCCTGTAAGGCGCGATGATCGCGCATTCACTGTAAAACGGTTCATGACAACCGACGCGAACTTCTTCACATTCTTCGGATACAACCTTATTGAAGGCAACACAAAAGAAGCTCTCAAAGGACCCGATAAGATCGTGCTCACGGTTTCGGCAGCGAAAAAATATTTCGACTACGATGGCAAGAGCGGTGAGTCGCCGATCGGTAAACAGCTTTTGGTTGGCCGCCAAGCCAAACCAGTGGAGGTGACAGGGATCATCAAAGATCCTCCACAGAATACCCACATGAAATTCGACATGGTATTGTCACTCGAGACCACTTCTTATTCCAAAAATGAATGCTGGCCATGTTATGGAGTGAAGACCTATTTCAAAACGATAACGCAATCTGGAACAGCCGACGTCGAAACAAAATTAGAGGAATTTGCGCAGAAGCGAATTATCCCGGCCATCGAAAAAGACCTGGACATTTCCCACGAGCGGTTCGTCAAGAGCGGCGATATCGTGAAATTCTTTATCGACCCCATGTTATCAATTCACCTGGAGTCGAATATCGATAGCGAGTTTGAACCCAATGGAGATATTCGATACGTGTACATCTTGGGCGCGATTGGTATTTTTCTCGTGCTCGTGGCCTGCATCAACTTCATGAACCTAGCTACTGCCCGCGCGATCAATAGAGGAAAGGAAGTGGGCGTGAGGAAAACGATGGGGGCCACCCGTACCAGCCTGGTGCCGCAATTTATGACGGAGTCGTTTTTGCATGTCGGCACTTCCGGCGCGCTTGCCCTTGTGCTGGCAGCGGTTGCACTTGCTCCCTTCAATGATTTAAGCGGAAAGCAACTCAGCCTTGAATCACTCATGGATCCAACGCTGATCGGGTACGTTTTGCTGGGTCTGATCGTAGTCGGACTGCTCGCCGGCGCCTATCCTGCATTCTATCTCACCTCATTCAATCCGGTCGCCGTGCTCAAAACTGGCAAGCTACAGGGGCAAACGAAATCGTACTTTCGGAGTTCGCTGGTCGTACTTCAGTTTACGATCTCTATTGTGATGATCATCGGCACAATGATCGTGTATAAACAAGTGA
>DASUTP010000556.1:0-13742 GCA_036374515.1 Chryseolinea sp.
GTTGTGTTTGCGTTTTTGGTAGCTTCGATCTCCTCATACCGGGGGTACTATACACAGGGGGGTGCGTTAGAAGTGGGCGTTTCTACAACGCAAGCAGTTACTACCAGCGTTATCGCCGTTTTGATCGCGGATTACTTATTGGCCCAACTTCTTTTAGCGAAATGATTAAGATCGATAACATAACAAAATCGTTTGGCGACAAACTGGTCCTAAACGACGTTAGCGGTGTATTTGAGAAAGGAAAACCGAACCTTATCATTGGCGCCAGCGGTACTGGAAAAAGTGTATTGCTCAAATGTATTGTAGGATTAGTGCGGCCCGATCGCGGTCAGGTATCTTATGATGGCAGGAATTTCTACGGCAGCGACCGCGACACGAAGATTGAAATACGTCGGGAAATGGGGATGCTGTTTCAGGGTGGCGCCCTTTTCGACTCCAAGACCGTAGAGCAAAATGTTCGGTTTCCATTGGATGTACTTACCAAAATGTCGCGGTCCGAAAAAGCGGATCGTGTGAATTTTTGCCTAAAGCGCGTCGGACTAGAAAATGCCAGCGCAAAAATGCCTTCTGAGATTAGCGGTGGTATGAAAAAACGCGTCGGTATCGCCAGAGCAATTGTAAACAATCCGAATTATCTCTTTTGCGATGAGCCGAATTCGGGATTGGACCCGCAGACTTCCATTTTGATTGACGAACTTATTCAGGATATTTCCGAAGATTTGGACATAACTACCATTGTCGTTACGCACGACATGAACTCTGTAATGGGTATAGGCGAACGGATTATGTTTATTTACAAAGGACAAAACGTTTGGGTCGGCACCAATAAAGACATCACCCATTCCGGTGTAAAGGAACTTGATGATTTCGTTTTCGCCAACAAGGTGATGAACAGTTTGAGAAACCAATAAGATTTAAGCAAAAGGCAGAAAGCTGAAAGCAGAAAGCTATTGACTTCGAAAGCAATCAGCTAACAGTAATCAGCTGACAGTTTTCCAGCCCAGGCTTTCGGTACTAAACTGAAAGCTGTCGTTACCTGGAACTAACAAAAAACCTATCCAAATCTGGCGACTGTTTGGCTTACGATTTGAGAATTCACGCGAAGAAATTCTACCGACGTCTGTAAACTGTTTACTGGTAAGCTGACCGCTTAAAAATCAAACTTTCACGAAAACAGCGGAAGCGTTGTGCCCTCCAAATCCAAACGTGTTGCTCAATGCAACATTGATATTTTGTTTCCGGTTTTCACCGAGAACAATATTGAGGCCACTCGGCAACGAGGGATCGACATTCACGGTGTTAATCGTTGGCGGAACAGTACCGTCGTGAATAGCCATGATGCTTATAATCGCCTCGATCGCGCCAGCGCCTCCCAGCAAATGACCGGTGGCGGATTTGGTAGCGCTGATCAATAGCTTCTTCCGGTGTTCACCAAAAAACTTAGTTACTGCTTTCATTTCACTTTCGTCTCCTACCGGCGTGGACGTTGCGTGAGGATTCAAGTAGTCGACATCCTCAGGTTTCAGGCTGGCATCTTCAAGTGCCCATTTCATTCCCAACAGCGCGCCGGCCCCTTCAGGATGTGTAGCCGTCAGGTGATAGGCATCGGCCGACATGCCTCCGCCGGCCACTTCGGCGTAGATCCTGGCTCCACGTTTTCGGGCGTGCTCGTATTCTTCCAGGATCAATGATCCGGCGCCTTCACCCATTACAAACCCGTCGCGGTCAACATCAAAAGGACGCGAAGCTGTTTGCGGACTGTCATTGCGGGTTGATAATGCTTTCAACGCGCCGAAACCACCGACGCCGGCTTCATTCACCGCAGCTTCCGATCCACCCGCCACGATGATGTCTGCTTTGTTCCACCGGATATAATTCATAGCATCGATAATAGCGGTTGTCGAAGTGGCGCACGCGGATACCGTTGTGAAATTTAGACCCATAAAACCGTGCTTCATGGCAATCCATCCGGAAGCAATGTCAACAATAACCTTGGGAATAAAATAAGGATTGATGCGTGGCGTTCCATCGCCTCGCGCATAGTCCATAATTTCCTGCTGGAAAGTATAAAATCCACCGTTCCCCGATCCCCAAATAACACCGACCCGCGTTTTGTCAACCTTGTCCAACTCGAGCCCTGAATCCTTCAAAGCTTCGGCCGTTGTCACCAGCGCATATTGTGTAAATGGGTCCATTTTCCTGATCTCGGCCTTGTCAAAATGATTCAATGGGTCGTACCCTTTAACCTCGCAGGCAAATTTTGTTTTAAACTTGGTGGTATCGAATTTGGTTATCGGCGCTGCGCCACTCTTACCCGAGACTAGGTTGTTCCAAAATTCCGGTGCGGAATTTCCTATCGGTGTTAAAGCTCCAATCCCGGTAACGACTACTCTGCGTTGTTGCATAATTACGTGCTGATTTGTTCTAAGATCTTTTTACAGTGTTGAACGATAATACCCATTGGCTCCCGCGAACGTTCCGCCCGTGAGAACATCAATGCTCCCTCTATGGAGCAAAAAAATGTATAAGCTATTGCCGTCGGTTCAATATCGGACCTGAATTCATTTTTCTGGATGCCTTCATCAATTAATTTCTCGATAAAGCCCACAGTTTGATGTAATTCCTTTACCACCGCACGGCGCATAGATGTACGGTGATCATCAACCTCGACGGCCGCATTAAGCAACGGACATCCTCCTGCGACCGGAGGATTAAACACATACCTGGAATAAAAATCCAACAGAGAAATGAGCTGCTCTTTGCACGTGACTGCCCCCTGAAGCTCCTGTTTCACCTGCTCCCTTACCTTTTTGATCGCGTATTGAAAAGCCTCGAGGGCTATTTGGTCCTTATCCTGAAAATTTCCGTACAAAGCCCCTTTTGTCAGGCCCGTTACCGCTGTTAGCGCGGCCAGTGAAGTACCGTCAAAACCCTTGCTATTAAACAATGGAGCCGTTTTTTCAAGAATATGTTGCCTGGTCTTTTCAGCCTTGGTCATGGACAAAGGTAATAAAATATACCGATTGGTATATTTTGCCGGAAAGATTTTAGGGAGGTATTTGGGATGTGCTGCAAAAAAAATGGCAGGCTCGAATTACGGTTCGATGCCTGCCTAACCCAACCAAACTATAGACGAATACTAACCTACAACGTGTTAAGAGTATATTAAATCAGACAGCAAGCATTTGCTGCATGAGAGCCTTTTGAACTAATTCAACCGAATTCTTTGCCTCGCACTTGCGCAGAAGATTTTTACGATGAGTCTCTACAGTGTGGTGACTGATGTTCAACTTGGACGCGATTTCCTTAGTGGTTAGCCCGGAGGATACGAGGGCAAGCACTTCTTTTTCTTTAAATGTGAAAGGGTTCATGGTATAGAGGTTAAATTTTGTGCGCTAATAACTTTTACGGCTCTTTATGGAAAGAGCTCGCAGATGTAACCCAGTCGCTCGAACTTTTTTTTAGAAAAATTTCTCACCGGTGGTTATCGCATATTGAAAGCGCACCTGGCCGATGTCTTTTTTTACAAAACCCGGCTTTTCTGCAAAAAAAACCTAACTTTAAATGTCTTTGAGTTGGCTCTAAAAATTATTAGCGCATTGGGTTACTAATCCCTGCGTTTTACATTAAGACCGTGATCATGATAGGTGGTGAGGCCATACCAAGCGAAATCATACAAAAAATTCGTTCCGGCGGGCAAACAGAGCTCGGGATGATTTATGAAGAATACAGGAATGAATTTCTTCAATGGATCACAAAAGAATACGATTGTTCAATGGACGATGGTAAAGACATCTACCAGTTGACGATCCTGATATTCTATGATAATATAAAAAGAGGAAAACTGGAGCATTTGGTAAGCAGCATTAAAACCTATCTGTTTGGCATTGGGAAGAACCTTGCAAAAGATAATATGCGAAAAGAAAAAAAGTTCATACCGATCAACCAGGAGAAATGGATTAAAGAATATCTTATAGATGAACCGCAACAACAACTGGATGAAAATATATTCACGCTCGCAAAGAAGGCTCTGGAAAAACTTGGACAACCATGCCAACGTCTCATCGAGCTTTTTTACTATGAGAACAAAAATATGCAAGAAATAACGGATGCCATGCAATATAAGAATCCCGAGACGGCCAAGAATCAAAAATGCAAATGCATGGCGCGATTACGGAAACTTGTTGATGAGGAAATCCAACTAAACTCAACCGTCGCAAAAAATGAAACCTACTGAACACGACATAACACTGATGGAAAGATATTTCGATTCGGAACTAACCGTTGATGAAATGCAAACATTCAACTCGCGCGTGCAAACAGACGCTGCTTTTAAGTCGTTGATCGAACGTGAAAAGGTGATTATCGGTGCGATACGCAACCAGGGATTGCTGGATAACCTTCACTACCTGAAGACCATAGAGGAAAAAATTCAAGGTAACCATACTCAGCCCGCGTTTGCCCGCGTACAAACGTGGTATTATTATGCTGCCGCTGCCGTGGTTGCACTGTTGATCGCTGTTAAGGTTTTGCTGCCTTCGCAGCAAAATTCCGAAGAATTATTCGCTGAATATTTTACTCCATATCAAAACGCTTTCGAACCAATGACGCGCGGATCGGACCTTTTAACGAAAAGAGCCGAAGCGTTTCAGGCTTATGAACAAAAAAATTACAAACAGGCCGCTTTACTTTTCAATGAGTTATTGGCGGAGAAAAAAGAATCAGGAGTGCTTTTGCTGTTGGGCAATTCAAACTTAATGTTGGGGCAAGTGACCGAAGCCAGGCAAAATTTCGTTACTTTAATCAACGATTTTGATGACCTGGATGTTCAAGCGAAATGGTTTTTGAGCCTTAGTTATCTGAAAGCTGGCGAGGAGGAAAATGCACGAAAGATTTTGAAGGAACTGGGGGAGACTGAAAATTCATATGCATCAAAAGCGCAGGAATTACTCCAAAAATTAGACTAACCCATTTTCAAAATTTAATACTCAACCATCCATGAGAAATCGAAAAGAAGATTACATTGAATTTACATTAAAAGTGAAAGCTGGAAAGGAAAAAGATTGGATCGAATTTGGACTTAATTTAAATCCGAAAGATCGATTGGTTAGAATTTCAGAATCATTCTCTTCCTATGATCGGTTGAATCAAATTTTCAATCATATCCTTTCCGAATTGAGAATAATCAATGAGAGAACAGAACTATATAATAAAGCATCAGAGATCAACACTGAGGCCTTAGACGTCAATATCCAGGGAGAAAATGTTAGTTTCAACGAAAGGTATCAGCAGAATTTCAAACCGGAGTTTGGAAAAATTGATCGCATCGTTCATCGACACAACAGTCCGGGTGTATCGAGTGTAAGTTATGCCCGTGTTTACAACGGAGATATGCAGCCTAAATAATTAATGGCCAAATCGCCGGCGGTAGATTGTAATGGAAAGAAGTATAATTGTCATTATACACAAACCGCTTATCACCATCATCATACTTCTATCCTTTTGAAATACTTCATCTAAATTCCCATATGCCACAAGGGGCGCCCATATTTTTGGGTGGGCTGTCAATTCATCCGACCCCTCCAAATATTTCAATTTCGCCTGGCGCAACGCCTCATCAATGGATTTCCCTTCCAATAATTGTTGATAATAATCATCCATTAATGTAGTTGCCGTTTGGTCATTAACTTTCCATAGACTCATCAATATATTTTTACAACCTGAGTAAGTAAAGGCGCTTGCCATACTCATCATACCCTCACCCTTGTATCCTTTTCCCAAACCAGATTCGCAAGAACTCAATACAGCCATTCGGGCTTTGAGTTTTAAACCGTATAATTCGTAAGCATGCAATTCCCCGTCATTTAAGGAATCGTTATGGGGCTGGAAATAAAGACTTGCTGAAAAATTCTTTTGAAGTTCACCAGACCCGTGAATTGCCAGGTGGATAACGTCAAACTCAGGTGCCATCATTTTGAAGTTTGATTCCGTCGCGTCTGAGTTCTTTAGAAATTTACCCGTGTCAAAGCGTTTCTCCAATGCCTCCAATTCTTCCTCTGCTCCAATAATTTCTTTGAAGCCTGACATTCGTCCCTCAACAATCTGCCCACCCGTAAATCCTATCGCCAGTAGAGACGGTGTATTTGTATTCTGTACCGTGTTTTTTAGGGCAAAAATTGCGGATGAGTACGCGTACCCAATTGTGAAAGATTTGATCAAATATTTTAAAGATTTGTAATTCACTTGTGTTGCCAACGGCTGATCTTCCACTAATATTTCAAATGGAATCTGACCGATAGATCCATCGGGAATTATTTGTATGCGCTTTTTACCAGCAAGCAAATTATCGAAAGGTTTAATCAATATTCGATTCAATTCGTGCGCATTTTTTGTAAATGAATTGAAAAGCATTTGATCCATGCTTGAGCGTGGATCCGTCAGATGTGTTAGAAATTCATGCACTACAACTTGAATGCTATCAGGGGATCCTATTCTTTTAAAAGAGACAATTTTATCGCTTACTCCTATCGCATATACGGATTCATTCCCCCAAAAATATTCAAGCAAAACCTGGTCTTTAGCCGCCATCATTTTCTGAACATCTACCAGTGACGCAGGCTCATATCCATATTTTGCGTTGAAATATCCTGGATACTGTTCTTCAATAGCAAACTTAACCGACTGTATGTTTTTATCGAGGTCGATTAATTCTTCTCTGAGCGTTGTAATTTTTTCAGAGGAGCCTGATTTATCCATCTCCTTGATAATTGCAGCCTGATTGCTAAATAATTGTCTTTTCAATTCAGCGTGGATACGTAAGAGGCTATCATTTCCACTGATTTGTTTGGTTTGTTCTGTCTGCGCTAAAGCATCGGCCAGTGAACGTGACTTGCTTTGCTCAAAATATTGAAACGCCAAGAAATTAATGGTGTCTGAAGACAATTCCTTGACGCCTTGATAGAGGTTCGAAAGAATATCTTCATACAGATCATATTTAGATTCCAAAAATTTCCACTTGGCATACTCTATGTCCAATGTATTCCGCTGTTTAGAAAGCAACTTCTCGGCAAGTCTCAGGGAAGCGAGGGCATGAATCAAGAATGATCCATCCTTTGTCATCAAAAACTTATTTCTTAAAGCTGACGCTTTGTTAATAAGCGTCTCATTTATTTCGTAGCGAAACCCAATCATCTCTTCAGTTGGGTTGTCGTGGAAACTCTCAGAATTAAAGGAAGGCACAGCAGCAATCAACGACTTTTGAAAATAAAAAAGCGCCGAGTCATAATTCCGGCTGTGCTGTTGATGTACTCCATTCCACATCCAAAGCTGCGATGCCTCAGCGCTTCGCGACATACCCAATGAATCCAGAAGCTTCAAGGTTTCTCTCTTGATTCTGAGGAAGTTTTTTTCATCGCCCATGAGTGAATAGGTCTCACCCATGTTGTTGAGCAAATTGATCCGAAGGCTAAGCTGTTTGATCTCAGGCTTTTTATAAATCGAATAGGCTTTTTCAAAATATTCTGTCGCCTTTATAAACGACGAGTCGTTCTTGAGCAATTCACCCAAAGAATTGTAATACCATGCTCTCGTTGCCAAATCATTGGTTCTTTTATTTAATGCCAGCGCGCTTAGGTAGTAGTCCTTTGCCAATGACGATTCGTTCATGTCGCGGTAAATATTTGCAATCATTCCGCTGGTCATCTCAGTTCTAAGGGTGCCCAAACGCTTCGCATCAAATTTCTTAGCAAGTTCCAAAGCCTTTGTGCCATACGACAAAGCCTTTTCAAAATCGTTTTGTGATCTGTTTGTCGCCGCCAGGCTGTAATAGTTTTTATACAGCACGTCTGAATTTTTAAAACCAATTTTTTCACGAATTAGTAATGCCTTTTCATAACACTTTTCCGCTTCGTAGTAATCGAATTTGTAATATTTGTAAATATTGCCTAGTCCATGGTAGCAATTGCTCACTTCTTCCGACCATTCTCCCTTCAACGAGGTCCAGATTTTTTTTGCCTTTTCATAGTGGTGAATCGGGGGATCAATCTCATTCCTCATCCTATTATAATATTCGCCAGTGTAGAAATGCAATTGAGCCAATATGCTGTCCTCCTTTACATTCGTTAAAATTTCCACAGCTTCTTTTAACAATGCAAATACCCTTTCTTCCTGCAGTTCCAATTTGGCCGACAGGGCACCTGAACTTTGGGAATAACGGACTTGGGCATCCACATCCAGCAAAGCAAGCCTGTTGACAGCTAGTAAATAAATTGACCACTCACTTTTTTGTTTTGCTTCAATCATTGCCCTTTCAAAAAATTGAAAAGCTTTATCAGGGTTGCGCGTAATGAGTGACTCGCCCATGCTGTATAACGATTGAGCGGAATCAGTCACCTGCGGAAAAGCAAAGAGAGGTAAGCTCGCAGTTGTTATAAATAAGACGAGAAATCTGTAAATGATGAGGGTCATTCTATCCCGAATATAGGGATGTAATGCGTAATGCGGTACTGGACCCCGCCAACTGATTCTTACTAAAAGGAATCTAATTTACTTCCTAACTCACCGCATCGGCGTTATAACCCTTAAGAGCGTACCACAAAACCACCAGGAAGCAAAAACAGGGGAGAATAAACGATTGCTGAATACCGATTTCATCCGCCATGTAGCCCATTACAGGAGGCAAGATTGCGCCACCCACGATGGCCATGATAATGAAAGACGACCCTAGCTTGGTATAATCTCCCAACCCCTTCACGCCGAGCGCGAAAATGGTAGGAAACATTATTGACATAAAGAAATTTACGCCCAGGACTGCGTAAACCGCAGTTTTGCCTTCCGCTAACACGGCTGTCAGACACAAAAGCGCCGCTGCTGCCGCATACGCTGTGAGCAGTCTATGGTCTTTAATGAACGTCATAAACCATGTGCCCAAAAATCTTCCTGCGACGAACAAAGATGTCCCGATGGCAAAAAAGTTTTTAGAGGCGACCTCCTTCGAAGTACCAGGCAGAAGCTCAATTACGTAGTTGATAGTAATACCCCAGATCCCCGCCTGCGCTCCAACATAAAATAATTGAGCGATGACTGCATAGGTCAAGTGCCGTTTTTTTAGAATGGCTTTATCAAATTTCAGCGATACTCCTTTTGCCGGCTCCGGCATGCGCGTGAGGTAAAAGAAAAAAGCAACCAATAAAACAACGCACGCAATCGCGACGTATGGCAAGATAACTGCGTCTGCTGCCTGTTGTTTTTCCGCTAGCGTGGTCATTGCTCCCTCGTTACCAGCAAAAATAAATCGTCCGGCGACCCATGGCCCTACAACTAAGGCAAGTCCATTGAAAGATTGCGAAAAATTTAAACGCTGGACCGATGTCTCGGGCTTTCCCAGAATAGTAACGTAAGGGTTAGCCGCTGTTTCCAAAAAAGCAAGTCCGCTGGCGATGACGTATAACGCAATAAGAAAAAATCCAAAGGTCAATAATTTAGCTGCCGGGATAAACAATAGGGCTCCTATAGCAAATAAAATAAGCCCCAGAAGAATCCCTTTCTTATAACTGTGCCGCTCCATAAAAAACGCAGCCGGCAGGGCAATTGTAAAGTAGCCCAGGTAAAATGCCGTCTCAATGAAGAGCGCAGCGGCGCGCTTTATCTCAAACACCGGTTGAAAGTGCGCTACAAGAGTGGTGTTCATGATGTTTGCCATTCCCCAAAGAAAAAACAAACTCGTTACGAGAATGAATGGAATTAAGTATGACTTGTTGCTATCGATACTTTCCGCTGAACGCACGGCTTCACTGGTAGGAATAGGCATGGTTGTAAATTTAGGATGCTAAAATATAAAATCACGTCGTGACTAGTACGCCATCGCAAAAATAACTGTACAGTAGAATTGTTTGTAATGGCCAAAAGGGCAATCAATATGCAGAATTAAGTATAAAAGGAAGGACGGTTATTTTTGCTACGGCGTACTAGTTCCTGGCCACTTGCCGTTGCTCGCCCAGACCTTCAATACCCAGTTCCACAATATCGCCAGCCTTAAGGAAAACGGGCGGCTTGAAGCCAAGTCCAACACCTGCAGGCGTTCCTGTAGAAATAACATCGCCCGGAAGCAAGGTCATGAACTGACTGATATAACTTACCAGCCTGGGAACTTCAAAGATCATATCGTCAGTATTATTGTCCTGCATCATTTTTCCATTGACCTTCAACCACATATGCAGGCCGTTATAATTTGCAGCATCGTCTTTGGTAACGAGATACGGTCCCATCGGCGCAAAGGTATCGCAGCTTTTACCCTTCACCCATTGACCATTCCGCTCCAGCTGAAATTCGCGCTCGCTGTAATCATTGTGAAGACAAAAACCTGCGACGTAGTCCATTGAATCTTTTTCTTCCACATAAGAAGCTTTTTTACCAATCACGACGGCCAGCTCGACTTCCCAATCGGTCTTAACGCTTTTTCTGGGAATTATCAGGTCGTCGTTCGGACCGCACAATGCCGTTGTAGATTTAAAAAACAAAATTGGTTCCGAAGGGAGAGGCATGTTAGATTCCAGCGCATGCTTGGTGTAGTTTAGTCCCACGCAAATAATCTTTGACGGCCTGGTGAAAGGGGCGCCGACGCGGACACCGGATTTTACTTTCGGGAGCTTGGATGCATTCTCACCCAACCACTTGCTTAGACGCTCAATTCCATTAGTTTCAAAAAATTTCTCTCCATAGTCCTCACCAAAAGAAGATGCGTCCAGGATTTCATTGTTTACCAAAAGTCCAGGTTTTTCATTTCCGGGCTCACCGAAACGTAACAATTTCATAGGTTTTTATTTAGATCTAAAGGTTCACGCAACGGCCGTAAAAGAGCTGTTAAGCGCGAAAAGTAATTTTAGTTGTTCAATTTAATAAAGCCACCATCAATCGGGTAATCCGTACCGGTCACAAAGCCAGCTTCGTCAGAGCATAGATATAAGGCAAGGGCAGCAATTTCTTCTGGCAGTCCCATTCGTCCAATGGGCTGAGTCTTCGATAATTTCTCGAACATTTCTTTTTCTTGTCCGGGGTAGTTCTTGCTTATGAATCCGTCGACAAATGCTGTATGCACACGGGCTGGTGAAATACTGTTGCATCGGATATTATCCTTAAGATAATCTTTCGCCACCGACAAAGTCATGGATAATAACGCACCCTTGCTCATGGAGTAGGCAAACCGATCTGGTATACCGAGGCTTCCGGCAATGGAAGCGACATTTAAGATCACACCCCCACCCTGCTTCTTCATCTGACCGATTGCTCCAGCCATGGCGTTATAAACACCTTTCACGTTCACGCTGAATATGCGATCAAAATCCTCCTCTGTCGTATTGTCCAACCTGCCGATATGCGAAATACCAGCGCAATTCACCAAGATGTCAAGACGACCCAATTCCGTTGCAATTGCCGAAAGTACATTCCTTACCTGGCCCTGATCCGCAACATTACAGGTATAAGTTTTGCCTTGTCCGCCTTTTGAGATAATCTGTTTTACGGTTTCCTCACCGTTAGCAGTATTCAATTCGAGGATATTGACATTCGCCCCCTGTGCGGCAAAGGTTTCTGCAATGGCTTTTCCAATGCCGCTACCCCCTCCCGTAATTGCCACAATTTTCCTTTGGAGATTAAACATGACCCAAAAATAATATTAGTGTGTATGGCTGTTCAAGAAACTATCCCACTCACCTGCCTGGCCATTTAAATGGTCTTTTAGAAAGATAGCATACGATGGTTTATAGGGTTTTTTCCGAAGTGACATGTTTGCCTCTTCCGGAGTATAGTCACCCTTCTTTGCATTGCATTTTTTACAGGCTGCGACAAGATTCATCCAGGTGTCAGCGCCGCCTTTTGCCCTAGGCACAACGTGATCGATGGTAAGATCGCGCCTGGTCCCACAATATTGACATTCAAAGTTATCTCGCTTAAAAATATTTTGCCGGGTAAGATTAACGCCCTTGTAGGGGGCGTTTACATATCGATTTAAGCGTATAACAGACGGCATGGGAAAGCTCTGCGTGACCGAATGCAATTTGTGACCGTTTGCCGGTCTTACCAATTCGCTTTTTTTTAGAAATACTAGAATAAAGGCGCGTTCAACTGAACAAACCATCAGCGGACTATTATCCTGATTTAGCACCAATACCCTGCTGTTCATGATGGTAAGATATAACCAATCTTGCTAACAACAAAGACGTTTTAGTTAGAGGTTCGAGGTTTAAGGTTCGAGATTATGGCTCAACATTCTAGGTTCGAAGTTCGGCCAACCTTCAACCTGAAACTTTAAACTTGGAACTTAATCAGTTAAGATTCGCCGAAGATGCGAAAGTTGATGGGTGTAAATTTTATTTTCGAGGTTGAGGATACCTTCTTCGTTGAGATGATCGACTCTTACGCGGCCTGAAGCATGAATGATTTTGTCTTGCTCCAGCAAGATGCCCACATGATTGATCTTATCATCCTTACTTTTGAAAAACGCCAGATCACCAGCCTTCGCATCGTGTATTTCGCTGACCGGTTTCCCCTGGGTTGCCTGTTGTCCGGCATCCCGCAAAAGCCGATATCCACAAATTTTGAAAACCATTTGGGTGAAGCCCGAGCAATCAACTCCAAAGGTGCTTTTACCTCCCCATAAATATGGCGAGTTGAGATATTTTACGGCCGTGGTTCGCAGAAATTCAAACTCCCTTTTTTGTCCCAGATTCTTTGCTTCGCCGATAAAAGCAAATTGTTCCTCCATCTTGAAAAGCTCAGAGCTTGAAATTGGGATCATACTTCCCATTAAAATGATCTGTCGGCTTTTATTATACAGGATGCTGGAGGTAACGTCGGTAGTGATCTTGAACTCGGCGTGATTCAGATACTCAAAGTATTCCTTCGAAATAAAGTGGTGCTGCTTTTCGTCTATCCACCCCTCATATTGATCGTAATGAGCTTTTACTTTTAACCACTTACGATCACCGGTCTGATCGATGACTTCATAGTGATCTCCAAAAAGAAGTTGTGTCACCTGCTCTACTTTATCAGAGGGTTCAACTCGTACAGGTACAACGCTGAGCCGGCAAACACCATATTCCAAAATTTCCATGCAGCGGGGAAATTAATAATTTATTTCAATTTCAAACGACTAAGTTCCCGTTTTGCATCTCGTTCCTTGATAGTATTTCTTTTGTCGAAGACTTTCTTTCCCCGAGCAACCGCGATTTCCAATTTTGCCAGCCCTCTATCATTAATGAATAATCGGGTAGGCACCAGGGTAAGTCCCTTTTCCTCCACCTTTCCCTCCAGCTTTTTTAGCTCAGAGCGTTTCAGTAGTAGCTTGCGCTCACGGGTAGCCTCATGATTGTAATGCGTTCCCTGAGCATATGGCGTGATATTGATACCCTTCACAAAAAGTTCATTGTTATTCAAATAGCAGTAGCCATCCTGGAGGTTTGCCTTTCCTTCGCGAATCGATTTAATCTCAGTCCCGGTAAGGACCATTCCTGCGACATATTTATCAAGCAACTCATATTCGAATCCTGCCTGCTTGTTTCGTATGTTTATATCATTTGAAAACCGTTGCTTCATGAAGATGATGGAATACTTTTACTGGTTGGTTTTCAGGATGCGTAGTTCTGCATTGGGGTCTAAATATCCTATTAATCGAAGGAACCGTCAAAACCTTTCGTCATAATATATTGCTGAATGCAGGGATTTATTTATAAGGGCATTCGTGCTAA
>DASUTP010000557.1:0-4809 GCA_036374515.1 Chryseolinea sp.
GGGTGAGATCGCCTACGATGTCAAGGAGTTTATGACGTGCAGGTTCATTTTTATAACGTAACTCAATATTGTTTAGAATGCCTTCTTGCTTAATAGCAACTTTTGGTTTGCCAAGCATTTTGGCAATGTTGTCCAATTCATTTTCCTGCACCACACGGTCAACAATAACGATGGCGTTGTTGAGATCGCCGCCGCGTATAAGATTATTTTTATACAGCATCTCCAGTTCGTGAAGGAAACAAAACGTCCTGCACGAGGCAATTTCTTTTTCAAACTGACGAATGTCGGTTATAGATGCATGCTGACTTCCAAGCACCGGCGAATTGTAATCGATCATCACCGTAACCCGGTAATCATCCAACGGGAGGGCTGCAATTTCGACGTTTCGCGCGGCCTCACGATAGAATAACGGCTCCTGAACCTCAAAAAAATCACGCAAAGCGTTTTGCTCCTCGGTGCCTGCGCCTTTTAAGGTTTCAACAAACTCTATGGAGCTTCCATCCATGATCGGACACTCCGGACCATCAAGCTGAATCATCACGTTATCGATTTCCAGTCCTGTTAACGCCGCCAGCGTATGTTCAATGGTGCTCACGCGGGCGCCACTCTGTTCAATCGTGGTACCCCGTGATACGTCCACGACATTATCGCAGTCCGCATCAATAATTGGAGATCCTGGAATATCGACGCGCTGGAATTTGATACCGTGATTTGGCTTTGCCGGTACAAAGGTCATTTTCGTTTGAACGCCAGTGTGAAGTCCTACACCTGATAGTGTAACTGATTTCTGAATAGTTTGCTGTTTGATATTGAGCATGGAATTGCAAAAGTGCGCAAATTTATGCTCAAATCCTCAGAATATCCAATTTTGTCATAGTCGATGGGATTTTAGTCCGTTGACATCGACTCATTTTGTGTTGTTTGGATTTTGTTCTCGAGTTCTTTCAGACGGTGTTGAATGTCAGGTAGTTTCTTAAAAACAGCGTAGGATTTGAAAAACGAACCAAATTCAATGGCCGGCGATCCCATAAGCTTTTGACCTTCTTCAGTAATCGACTTGGAAATTCCGCTTTGTGCGCCGATGCTCGTAGTATTTGCAATGGTTAAATGGCCAGCTATTCCCACCTGGCCGGCAAGCATACAATTCTCTCCGATCTTAGCCGAACCGGAAACGCCCGCCTGTGCCGCTATAACGGTATTTTTGCCTATTTCCACGTTGTGTGCGATCTGAATCAGATTGTCAAGCTTAACGCCTTGACGAATAACGGTCGAGTCGCCAAACAACGTCGCGCAATCTATCACGGTGTTACCACCGATGGTTACATTATCCTCTATCGTGACATTTCCCAGTTGTGGGATGGTTTTATACGATCCGTCTTCCTGTGGAGCAAATCCAAACCCATCGCTCCCTATAACGGCGCCGGAATGAATCACACAGTTGTTGCCGATTTTGGTATCGGCGTAGATCTTCACGCCCGGGTGAATAATGGTGTTGTCGCCGATAACCACGTTATCACCGATATACGCATGCGGGTATACCTTCACGTTCGTACCAAGGCGTGCATTGCTGCCAATATAGGAGAAAGCTCCCCGGTAAATGTTCTTGCCCGTTGTCGCGGTTTCGTGCAGGAAGCTCGGGTTCTCGACACCTGTTTTTTGAAAGCTGACCAACTTGTGATACTCTTCCAGGAGACGCGTAAAACTGATGTATGGATCGTCTACCAGGATGAGAGTTGCAGCGATTTCTTTTCGGGCGACAAAATCTTTTTTAACGATGACCGCCGTCGCCTGAGTAGAATAAATGTATTGTTCGTATTTTGGATTTGACAGGAAGGCAATTTGTCCTTTTTTAGCATCTTGAATCTTGGCGAGCATTGTTATTTTCTCGTTGCCGTCTCCCTTAACTTCACCACCCAACATGACAGCTATTTGATTGACGCTAAATTCCATATCTAATGTGTCATTAAAGATTAACTGTTACCATAAGACCTGACCCCAAGAGGGCACGATTACCGATGGCCTGTTTATGAATTCAGCAAAGATACATTTTTAGGCCAGCAGAGATAGTTTTTTTTAACGATTTTGCTGATGGCCTTAATGTTTGGAAGATCGGATGCCTGGGCGATGTCCAACAACTCGCCCGACCGCATGAGGATATTTATCTGATGACCCTCCGCATAAGCTTCATTGGACACGACGCCGTGAGAAAACAAGTAGGCGGTTTCAGACCTTAGCGTATTGTATTGTTTGGTAATGGCCTCCTTTATCTCTTCAATGTCGGATTTTTTTATCGGGTCGACACTCAGTCTTACCTTGAACAGTTTTCGTTCCAGCAACATGCCCGACAACAGCGAGAGTATACTATCATCGTAGTTTTTCCAGCATTTCAATGCTCCCCAGATATCGTTGTCGTCAAGACTTCCAAAGTTTTTCAAAAGATCTTCATTCTCTTTGAAATCGTGGAGGGTGAAGTTCTTCTCAAGAAATATTTTTAACGTATCGCTGGAAGGTAACGTCTCGTCTGCACGCACCAGCGCCTGTGCTCTCCTGATGATATTTACCAGCATGCGCTCGGCACTAACGGAGGTTTTGTGCAGGTAAACCTGCCAGTACATGAGCCTTCTGGCATTCAGAAAATTTTCAATGCTGTAGATACCTTTTTCCTCTACCACAAGCTGATCACGATGTACGCTTAACATCGCGATGATTCGCTCGACGCCGATCGTGCCCTCCTGTACCCCTGTAAAAAAGCAATCACGTCGCAAATAATCCAGGCGGTCAATATCCAGCTGGCTTGAAATAAGTTGATGAAAGAATTTTCGTTTGTAGCTATTGCGAAAAATCTGAAGCGTGAGACCAAGGGCGTTGCCTAACTCCTCGTTAAGCCTGTCGATGAACAGATAGGAGAGGCTTTCATGTTTTACTCCCGACAATAAAACATTTTCCAGGGTATGGGAAAAAGGACCATGACCGATATCGTGAAGCAGGATTGAGATTTGTGTGGCCTCATATTCTTCGTCGGAGATCTCTGCTCCTTTTTGTCGAAGGTTATCGAGTACTTTACCCATCAAATGCATAGCGCCTAAGGCATGCTGAAACCGCGTATGCAATGCGCCCGGATAGACATAATGGGTAAGGCCGAGCTGTTTAATGTGACGAAGTCGCTGAAAGTACGGGTGCGAGATAATTTCGTAAATAAGTTCACTTGGGATAGTGATAAATCCATAAACCGGATCATTAATTATCTTCTTTTTAATCATCCGCGGTTAAGTTCCTCATCCGGATACAACAATGGATAGAGATAATGGTTAAATTGGCAAAAAATTCGACCATGCAAAGATATAGCATTTTATGGGCAGACGATGAAATTGATTTGCTGAAACCCCATATTATTTTCCTCGAACAGCGGGGGTACGACATAACCCCCGTTAACAACGGAACCGAGGCAGTCGAGAAAAGCGATGAAAAGCATTATGATGTAGTGTTCCTGGACGAAAATATGCCTGGCATGTCGGGTCTCGAAGCATTGACGCAAATTAAGAATAACAAGCCAAATCTTCCTGTTGTAATGATAACCAAGAACGAGGAGGAGCATATTATGGAAGAGGCGATAGGATCAAAGATTGCTGACTATCTGATCAAGCCTCTGAATCCAAGACAGATATTACTTTCGGTTAAGAAGATACTGGATAATAAACGTCTTGTTATCGAAAAGACCAACCTCAACTATCAGCAGGAATTCAGGAAAATCAGCATGGCGTTCCAGGATGTAATGAACCATGAGCAGTGGGCTGATATTTATAAGAAGCTGGTCTTTTGGGAACTGCAAATGGATCATGCCGATAACCAGGAAATGGGTGATGTTTTGGATATGCAGAAGACAGAGGCGAATGCGAATTTTGCAAAATTTGTGATCAGAAATTATGATTCGTGGCTTAACGATCCAAAATCTGATAAACCCCTCTTATCGCATCAGATCATGAAGCGAAAAGTATTTCCGGAGCTTGGCAAGAAACCTGTATTCGTAATCCTCATAGATAATCTACGGTATGATCAGTGGAAAGTAATTGAGCCTGAGCTAGCCGATTACTTTACTGTAGATAAGGAAGATACGTATTACTCAATCCTGCCAACGACTACAGCATATGCACGGAACGCAATTTTCTCAGGCCAACTGCCATCGGAAATGGCGAAAACAAATCCTGCGCTTTGGGTCGGTGAAGATGAGGATGAAGGAAAAAATAATTTCGAGGATGAATTTCTCGCGAAGCAACTTCGAAGAAATAATCTGAACGTTAAAATGTCGTATCACAAAATCAAGAACCTGGAGGAAGGCCGCGATCTTGTTGACACGGTAAACAATCTTTTTCAAAACGACTTGAACGTAATAGTTTACAATTTCGTGGACATGCTTTCGCATGCGCGTACCGATATGGCTATGGTACGGGAGCTTGCACCGGATGAGTCCGCGTACAGATCCATAACAAAGTCGTGGTTCTTACATTCTCCGCTTATTGATATTTTGAAAAAAATAGCCGAAAAAGATGTCAGAGTAGTGATCACGACCGACCATGGAACTATAAGGGTAAAACGTCCTTTTAAAATCATCGGCGACCGGTCTGTAAACTCCAATCTCCGTTACAAACAGGGGAAAAACCTGGGTTATGAAGGTGACAAGGTCATGCAGGTTCAAAAACCGGAGCGGCTGTTTCTGCCTAAACTTAACGTTTCATCGTCGTATGTTTTTGCCATCGAAGACCAGTTTTTTGCCTATCCCAACAACTATAATTATTACGTGAACTTTTATAA
>DASUTP010000558.1:0-2439 GCA_036374515.1 Chryseolinea sp.
GGTGGACTGAAAATTTGGAGGGAAGTTCTAAGAAGCTGAACGACGAGTTCACGGTACGTTTCGATGACATTCATGTCTCAACCCAAAAAATAGTGGAATTTTCTCCATATAAAAGAGTCGCCTGGCTTGTGACGGAGAGCCGGCTGAATTTTATTGAAGACAAACAAGAATGGACAGATACCAAAATCATTTTTGAAGTATCTGAAAAAAATGACAAAGCACAGATACTGTTTACACACGAGGGGCTGAGACCAGACCACCAATGTTTCGATGCTTGCTCCAACGCCTGGACGCAATATCTGCGGCAAAGCCTAAAAAATTTCATCACCAAAGACGAAGGAAGGCCATCTCCAAAAAAATGATCAAATAAAAAATCAGTTCACGTTAAAAAAACAAAAACAATTAATTGTTATGATAAACGAAATGGAAAAAGTGCTTACGGTTGAAGAAGTTGTAGCAAGGTTCGATTCTCTTGCACAGCAGGAAAAGTGGTTTGAAATTCAAGATAAATTGTTTTCAGACGATGTACGAAGTGTCGAGCCTCCTGATTCCCCCTACTTCAAAGATGCGGCCGGCAAAGCAGTCGTCCGAAAGAAAGCTGATGAATGGGTGAAGAAAATTGAAGAAGTTCATCAACTTCATACCACCCGGCCTGTTGTTGCTGGTAAGCATTTTTCTGTTGGCCGCACAATGGATTTTACGGTACGAGGTTTCGGTCGCATAAAAATTGAAGAGCTCATGGTGTACGAAGTGAGTGAAGGTAAGATTGTGTTGGAACAATTTTTTTATTAAGAGTCGGTTAATATTGTTTGATAAGCTGTTTGCTGTGATGGTGGACAGTTTATCAAACTGACAGCCCAACCGTAATGACAGCCTCACAACCATCCTGACTGTTTGAAGCGAAAATAAAGAAGCATGCAAATGGCGATTGTTGTCAAAATAACGACCGGATATCCCCATTGCCAGCCCAGCTCCGGCATATAAGAAAAATTCATCCCGTAAAAACCTGCTATCATGGTGGGAACGCCTATCAAGGCTGCCCACCCGGCAAACCGCTTTGCAATTTCGCTTTGCGAAATGCTGATCATCGAAAGATTGGCTTCAAGGGCAGCCGACAAGAGTTCGCGCGAATTGTCAATCATTTCGTTCATACGAACCGCGTGATCGTATATATCCCGGAAATAAGGCTTCGTTTCCTGATCGATAAACTTCAGGTCGAATCGCATGAGGCGATTACAAATATCAATGAGCGGAGATACAGATCGCTTTACGTCCAGTAATTGCCGTTTCAGAAGATAAATTTTGGCAGTATTATCCCGTCTCAGTTTCTCGTCAAATATATTCTCTTCGATGGACGTTAGGTCATCCTCGAGTGCGCTAATCACTGGAAAGTATTGATCAACGATCGCATCCATTAACGCATAGAGCGCAAATGCAGGGCCTTTCGATAACAAATGTGGCGTGCTTTCGCACCGGGCACGAACGTCAACGTAAGGGATAGACGATCCATGCCGGATACTAACGACAAAATTATGACCTATAAAAAAGTGCGTTTCTCCCAATTCAACGCGGTTCTCTTTCATCTCAACGGTGCGAAGAACTATAAAAAGTGTTTCACCGTAAGTCTCAATTTTGGGGCGTTGATGCGCCCGCAAAGCGTCTTCGATCGCAAGATCGTGCAATCCAAACTCCTTCTGTATAGCTTTAAGCAATGCGTCGTCGGGCTCTTGCATGCCGATCCATACAAACCGGTCAGGTGTCTGGAGCACTTCATTGATATGCGCCACCTCTACCTTAGCAATTCTGCGGCCCTCGTAATATTCCGCACAGTCGACTATCATGGCGCTTTCTTGGGATATGATCATAAATAGATATCGAACTTGCCCTTCAGAATATTGTCGGATTTATCGAGCGACAAAATACGTGACGGTTCCGCATTACGGGCAAAATCGTTTTGCAGATTTTTGTCGTCCTTAAAATAGATCTGCGAGGTTAACTCAGAAAAGCCAGTGGCCCTCACCTTGATGTGAATGTGTCTGGGCCGCGAGCCATAAGAAGGCGGAAAAATTGTCGTAAATGAATATTTTCCGCTTTTGTCTGACCTCACCACACCCCGACACTTAAATCCCTCATTGTCATAACTGCCTTTTGAGTCACAGTGCCAAATATCGATCACGGCATCTGAAATCGGTGTGCGACAATCAGAAGCCTTCAAAACCGTCCCTTGAATATTTAAGGGGTCTCCAGCACTTTCGATCACGTTGCGAGAAGGTGCGCCTTCTTTGTAATACGGTCCCTCCTGGTCTCGTTGCGTTTTACATGCTTCCGTCAGGCGCGAGGCCTTGTCCTTTCCAAAAACCTTCAGCACTGGCAGCAGGATCATAGAAACGATAAATGAATGTCTTTTCATAGAAATTGTATTATGTCAAGTCAATTAAA
>DASUTP010000559.1:0-3696 GCA_036374515.1 Chryseolinea sp.
CGAAAAGGCCACGCCCAGCAGCGTGATCAGAGAAGGTTCCATCGCCATCGAAGAATCGAAACAAACCACGCATCTATCGGTCGTTGATGCGCAAGGCAATGCGGTTGCGGTAACGACAACGCTGAATGACAGCTATGGGTCGCACGTCATCGTTTCCGGATCGGGTTTTTTTCTTAACGACGAAATGGATGACTTCAGTGTCAAGCCGGGTGTGCCGAATATGTATGGTGCCATTGGCGGTGAAGCAAATAAGATCGAGCCCGGTAAGCGTATGCTAAGTTCGATGACGCCGACGATTGTCGAAAAGAACGGAAAGCTTTTTATGGTGGTGGGTACGCCAGGTGGTACGTCGATAATAACGTCGGTGTTTCAGACAATCCTCAATGTGATAGACCACAAGATGACCATGCAGGAAGCGGTGAGCTCAAGGCGGATTCACAGTCAATGGCTGCCGGATTCTGTCTACGTTGAGCCCGGAGCCCTATTAGTAGACGACAGTCTCACGCTATCAAAAGCGGGACATGCCCTGAGGCTGCGCGAGGACGGAATCGGACGGGTGGATGCAATCCTTGTGCTGCCTGACGGCAGGCTGGAGGGGGGCGCGGATCCCCGCGGAGATGATACCGCAGACGGATTTTGATCTATATTGCGATCTACCAATAGGTGTACCGTTATAGATCTTTATTTAGCAGGTCTTTCTGCCCTGGATCACAGGCAATGGAGGGTGGGCCCCGCCCCAAGCACCAAGGGACCTATGTCCTACTTCGCCCAGGGGTATGCGACCATACCGACTTCATAGTATGGGCCACCACCCTGCATTCATCTGCCTTTACCTACACATTCTATCGGCGCACAAATCAGATACCCTCGAGATATTTCGATTTGAAAAAAAGACATCGAGCAAAATTTCATTCCACTTTTTCAACAATCAGAGAAATGGTCACGTCCTCGCCTTCCATGGCATGACTTATGATCAGTGGTTCCGATACAATTCTTCCGGAAGCTTCGAAGTCGCCGTGAACAACTCTTACGGTTTTTCCTTTTGTAAATTCGTCCTTATCTCCGGGGTCGACGGTAACCCTTACCTGCACGGAGTTGCCCTCCTTGAAGTCTTTATATATTATTTCCTCGTCTGGTGAAATCCTGATCGTTTCCATATTGGAATGCGTATTTTGATGTACTGCGCTGGAGTTTAACACGGCGTCAAGGACAATTGTTTAAGCTGGCTTCTGATGGAAATTGCCAACTCAGCAACTTAGATGCGCGGGGGGAATTCTTTAAAATGATTTCTGAATCAAGAATGTCACGCCGTGGCTGACCTCGCGCCGATAGTCCACAGATAGGTGGGCGGAACCAGGAACGCTTCTTTTGGTGATGGGTGGCGCGGTTTAAACGTCCTTCAGATGCCAGCCGATCGAATGAAAAGACAACCTTTCGTTTTGCCAACAACAATCTCAACCGTGGCCTTATCGCGTTTTTAATAACACGCGCGATTCTAAAGAAAAAGACAGCAGTGTTGCTGTCTAAAAACATGCTTTTGTAGCGCGGGGGGGAGTTGAACCCCCGACCTTTGGGTTATGAATCCAACGCTCTAACCACCTGAGCTACCGCGCCTTCAATCCTATTCCCATCCTCCGCAATCCTTGACTAAGTCATTGGAGATCTGGATCTTTTTGAGATATCCGGTTAATTTGGGAGCGCAAACTTAAGTGTTGCGTTCTATTTTCCCAAATTTCAAAGAATTCTAATTATTCGATCTTCCGGGTATTGTATTCATAGAAATCGGGCATTTTCCTTTTATAATCGTTGGATAACAAGGGCGAAGAAAAAATAAAGTCCGCAGTGGCCCGGTTGCAGGCAACGGGTATATTCCATACAACGGCCAATCGCAATAATGCTTTAATATCCTGATCATGCGGTAACGGTTCAAGAGGATCCCAAAAAAAGATGAGAAGGTCCACATTTCCTTCGGCGATGAGCGCGCCGATCTGCTGATCGCCGCCTAGCGGACCACTTTGCAGGCATCTTACGGGAATCCCAACCTCGTTTTCCAGCATTCGGCCGGTAGTTCCGGTTGCTATAACTTCGCTTTTAAGCATTGTGTCCCGGTTATATTTTGTCCATTCGATGAGCTCTTTTTTTTTGTTGTCGTGAGCGATGAGGGCGATTCTTTTTTTCATCAAAAATCTTTTTATACGCTTTTAAAAATACACTATTGCAGGTTGTATTCCTTATCCTAATTTTGCCAGCCTGTTGAAAAATTTATGGATCAAGACAATATAGCGCGTTGGGTTGAACAGATTTCCAAGGAGTTTTCTCTGCCTGTAAAAAATGTCAAAGCAGTTGCTACGCTCCTTTCCGAAGATGCGACAATTCCATTTATATCCCGATATCGGAAAGAAATGACGGGAGGCATGGATGAAGTGATGATCAGCAAGATACGGGATCGTATTGAACAGTTGGATGAACTGGACAAACGCAGGGAAGCCATTATCACATCCATTGAAAAACAGGAAAAGCTCACACCCGAGCTGATGCAGACCATCGTGATGGCCAGCACCCTTGCCGAACTTGAAGATGTCTATTTGCCCTTCAAACCAAAGCGAAAAACGCGCGCAAGCGCGGCCAAGGAAAAGGGACTGGAGCCGCTTGCGAAAAGAATATTTGATCAGGAAGATTTTAATCTGGAAGACGGTGCGCGCAGTTTTGTCGATACGGAAAAGGGTGTTCAAAATGTACAGGAGGCATTAGATGGCGCGCGCGATATCATTAGCGAGTGGATCAATGAAAATCAGGATACGCGTAAAAATATTCGCGAATTGTTTTGGCATGAAGGCGTCATTGAATCAAAACTTCTGAAAGGAAAAGAAGCTGAGGGCCAGAAATACAAGGACTACTTTGAGTGGACAGAATCTATTGCTAAAACCCCATCACACCGGCTGCTGGCCATGCGCCGCGGCGAAAAAGAGGGCATTTTGTCGCTGGACATTTATCCGCCGGAGGAAATGGTGATCAGCAAGATGGAGCGCCAATATATCAGGACTGAAAATGCCAGCGCAGACCAACTGAGGTTAGCCATAAAAGATAGTTACAAGCGATTGCTGAAGCCTTCACTGGAGACCGAAATAAGGATGGAATCTAAAATGAAGGCCGATGTGGATGCAATTCATGTTTTTGCTGAAAACTTAAAGGAACTTTTGCTTGCGGCACCCCTCGGTCAAAAAAATGTACTCGCGCTGGATCCCGGATTCCGGACAGGATGCAAGGTGGTTTGCCTTGATCGTCAGGGTAAATTGCTGCATCATGATGTGATTTATCCGCACGAACCTCAGCGGCAGACAACCAAAGCTTCGGCACTAATTAAAATGCTGTGTGAAAAATATGGCATTGAAGCGATTTCAATCGGCAACGGTACGGCAGGACGCGAGACGGAAAGCTTTGTAAAGTCAATCGGGCTGCCCCATAAAATTCTGGTCGTCATGGTCAATGAAAGCGGGGCATCGGTTTACTCTGCGTCCGACGTTGCACGGGATGAATTTCCGGACCAGGACGTTACGGTGCGGGGAGCGGTCTCGATCGGAAGGCGACTGATGGATCCACTTGCAGAATTGGTGAAAATCGATGCCAAGTCAATCGGAGTCGGTCAATATCAACACGACGTAGATCAGACAAAATTAAAACAAGGCCTGGATGACG
>DASUTP010000560.1:0-2950 GCA_036374515.1 Chryseolinea sp.
GTATTTTTGTACTCGGCCTTTATCGGCGCGGGCTCGCACCTTTTTTGGGACAGCTTCACTCACAACAACCGGTTCTTTAGCCGGATGCTTGCCCCAATTTATCAGAATAATTCGATTCCCTTCGATGGTGTAAGCTATCCGATGTTCTATGTTCTCCAACAGGTGAGTACGGCGATCGGGTCTGTAATCGTAATATTATACATCCTGTTTAAAAAGCCTTTTGAAAACTGTGAACTATTTTCACCCCGAATTAGCTATTGGCTCGCCGTTGTCGGGGTCGCCATTGTTGTTTTAAGGCTGCGATTTTTTATTCATCCCGCGGATTACAATTTAGGAAACGTGGTGGTCAGCAGCATAAGCGGACTGTTGGTTGGTGTAATAATTTGTGGATTCATTAATTTTAGGAATGAAACACATTACGAGAAAAGCCTGAATGGCTAAGCGCAAATCACAGTGGGCCCAGGTAGGTAAACGCGAGATTGAATTGTCGAACCTCGACAAGGTTCTTTTTCCGAACGATCATATCGTTAAAGCCCAGGTAATTGAGTACTATCTCAAAATAGCCCCCACGTTGCTAAGCTATGTGAAGGGAAGGGCACTCACATTGATTCGATTTCCGGATGGTATATACGGCGAAAGTTTCTATCAGAAAAACCGGCCGGATTGGGCGCCATCCTGGATCGAATTTGTTACCCTTGGCAAGGAAACAAAAGATTATATCATAGCGACGGAGCCCGCATCGCTGGTTTGGTTGGCAAACCTTGCTTCGCTTGAGCTGCATCAGCTACACAGCCGGAAGCCTTCCTTTGAATACCCCGACTATATCGTCTTTGACCTGGATCCGCCGGAAGGCTATTCGTTTAAAAAACTGATTCCCATTGCTTTTGATTTAAAGGAGCACATCGAAACATTTGGTTATACGCCGTTTGTAAAAACGACGGGCGGCAAGGGCTTGCATATATGCTGCCCGATAGAGGCTGCATGGGATTTTCACACTGTATTTGAAGCAGCGGAATCAATTGCCAAGCCGTTTGTAGAGGCCCGGGCCAACAGCGTTACTCTCCAAATAAAAAAGGACGCAAGAAAAGGCAGGGTGCTGATCGACATATTCCGGATCCGCTCAGGTCAGAGCATCGTATCACCCTACAGTCTAAGAGGCCGCGAAGGTGCGCCCGTTTCAATGCCACTGACGTGGGATGAACTGAAATCCGTGGAGAATCCTCACGTCTTTAATATTAATACCGCGGTCGAGAAAGTGCTGAGCGATGGCGACGCCTGGGAAGGTTTTGATGCCTATGCCGTTCAGTTGCACACCCATCGAACCAAAACCTCCACCGGAAAACGCAAAGCGCCAAAACCAAATCCAAAATATAAATCGCCCGAGCAACTCGAGGCCTATGCAAAGAAGCGGGATTTCACCAAAACGCCGGAGCCGTCAGCGAAAGTTCTGGAAGAACATGGAAACAAATTCGTCGTGCACAGGCACCATGCTTCCCGCTTGCACTATGACCTCCGCCTGGAAAAGGATGGAGTATTAAAATCATGGGCTGTCCCGAAGGGACTACCCCCTTATCCAGGAGTAAAGCGGCTGGCCGTTCAGACGGAAGACCATCCACTGGAATACCTTACGTTCGATGGCAAAATCCCGAAAGGACAATATGGGGCAGGGGAAATGTGGATCTATGCACTCGGCAAATATCAGGTGACGAAAGATAAAAAAGACGGATTTTATTTTCGGCTTACCAGTAAGGAGATCACCGGCGAATATCGCATTCATAAAATGAAAGAAAAAGAGTGGCTGCTCGAAAGGGTGGACGAGCCACAGTTGAATTTTCTTCATCAGGAAATTCAACCGATGTTGTCGGAATCCACTGAGACTCCGCCGATGAATAAGGATTTCATTTTTGAATTAAAGTGGGACGGTATCAGGGCGCTGATTTCCCTGGAGGACGGGGAGATCAAGATTAAGACGAGAAATCAACACGAAGTGACGCTGCAGTTTCCTGAATTGATCGTGGGAGAAAAAGCTTTCCGCGCCACAAACGGCTTGTTCGATGCAGAGATCGTTTGTCTGGATACAGGAGGCAAACCGATATTTAAACGTGTTATTAACCGGCTGATGAGCACGGGCGAAACGGCAATCCAAAAATTGTCAAAAACGAACCCGGTGCATTGTTATATTTTTGATTGCCTCTACCTGGACGGCCGCTCATTGATAAATGAACCTCTCCTGAAACGAAAGGAATGGCTTGCCGACGCTGTTCGCGAGGAGACGCCCTATCGCGTCAGCGAACACGTGGAGGATGGCCAGTCCCTTTTTGAGGCGGCCAAACATCATGGTCTTGAAGGCATCATGGCCAAGAAGAGGGACAGCAAATACATGCCTGGTAAGCGAAGTGAATTCTGGCTAAAGGTAAAAGTAAGACAAACCTGCGAGTGCTATATCATTGGATATACGAAGGGAAAAGGGGATCGCGGGCAGACATTTGGAGCGATGCACATCGCGGAAAAAATAGGAGAAGAATTTCATTACCGGGGAAAAGTAGGGACCGGCTTTGACGACAATACCATGAAAGAGATAATGGGTGTTTTAAAAAACATTAAGCCACTGAAACGGCCGGATGTTATCGGTAAATTGATCGATGAGAAAATATCGGTATGGCTAGAGCCTACAGCTATGGCGGAAGTGAGTTATTCCAAGCTTACACCCGACAAAATGTTTCGTGAGCCGGTCTTTTTGCGGCTGCGCCCTGACCTGGTTTAGTCCGCAGTTACTTGCACATGTCCTTCTTAGCCTTCTCCGTAACGGCAAGTCCCAGCGATTCAGCCTTCTCAAGGTCCTGGCAGGCCTCTGTTGTTTGTTTTAGTTTCTGTCTGGCGATGGCCCGATTGTAAAACGCGGCGGCATAATTTGGATTGAACGTAATGGCTACCGTATAATCCTGTATCG
>DASUTP010000561.1:0-4462 GCA_036374515.1 Chryseolinea sp.
AAAATCAGTAATTCAAACGATCCATGGACTCACCGACACTGCGTATCGTAAATTTTTAGTGGAGCGCAAGCAGATCATTTACCGGACTATATTCGATGAAGCCATGCCTGAATTAACGGCCCAGGAAGAGCTAACTAAAAACCGCGCATAAATATCATGGGATTTCTGCAGAAAAAACTACCATTATACGCTATGGCTACTTTCCTGGTCACCATGTTGCCTGCTTCGACATGGGGACAGACAGTGGAAGATTCCGTCCTGGCGGTAGCTACGCTGGATAAAGTTGTTGAATATGCCATGGTCCACCAACCTGTTGTGCAACAAGCATCGGTAGATGAAAAAATTGCCGATAAAGTAATCAAAGGAAAGCTAGCAGACTGGTACCCCCAGATAAATTTCGCCTATAACTATCAACGCATAATAGATAAGCAAACGGCTGTTTTCGCCGGCAACAATGTCAGGTTAGGAGTATTCAACACTTCAGCGCTCCAGGTTACTGCCACGCAGAACATCTTCAACAGGGACGCATTGCTGGCCAGCAGTACAGCGTCAACGGTTCGGATACTGGCAAGTCAGAATACAGATCGCAGCAAGATCGATGTGGTGGTAGATGTTACTAAGGCGTTCTATGATGTGCTGGCAACCGCGCAACAAGTAAAGGTCAGTGACCAGTCGATTTCAAGACTGGAGAAAAGCCTGGAACAGGCATACGACCGCTACACGTCAGGGCTTGCGGACAAGACAGACTATAAAAGGGCTACGATCTTGCTGGGGAACGCTAAGGCCGAACGCAAGGCAAACAGCGAAGCCCTCGGTTTCAAGCAACAATACCTCAAGACATTGATGGGCTATCCGCTGAATCGCGACCTCCCGATCGAATATGATACGGTTAAAATGGAAAACGAAGTAATGTTGGACACACTTCAGCAGATGAATTATACCGAACACATCGATTACAAGATTCTCTACACGCAGCGCGAACTGCAAAGTTCAAATGTGAAGTATAGCTACTGGGGATTTCTGCCGTCGCTCAGCGCGTTTGGGGCGTATATTGTCAACTATCAGAACGACAAATTTGGCGAATTATACCAGGAAGATTTTCCCTACTCATACGTAGGCGCCACGTTGGCCTTTCCCATTTTTCAAGGTGGGAAACGCACAGCTAAAATAAAAGAGGAAAAACTGCGGACCCAACGATTTGACTTAAGCCTTGCCGACCTTCGGAATAACCTGGGTGCTGAATACGCGCGCGCCCTTGCAGCATACAGGAGCAACCTGACCGCCTACTTGACGCAGAAAGAGAATGTAGCGCTTGCCGAGGAAGTATATCAGGTGATCAATCTTCAGTATATCAATGGTGTGCGCCCTTACCTCGATGTTACTGTGGCTGAATCGGATTTACGCACCACCCGTATCAACTATTTCAACGCATTGTATCAGGTACTGGCAAGCAAGATGGACGTGCAACGGGCCCTTGGACAAATAAATTATTAGAAAATTACATCGTAGATATGTCAGTTTTAACTCTTCCGAATTATGCAAGCATAGGCCTGTTGCTCTTGGCGGCAAGCTGTGGAAATAAGAATCAGCAGGTTAGCCAGGGTCCTGCGCCGGTCCCGGTAGTTACACACCAGGTAAATAGTTCCGACGCCGGTTATTATGATGAGTATCCCGCTATCGTTAGAGCCCTAAATGAAGTGGAACTTCGTGCGCAGGTAAACGGATATATCACAGCGATATATTTTACTGAAGGACAGAAAGTAAGGAAAGGTCAGAAGTTATATTCCATTGACCAGCAACAATCTCAAGCCGCATATCAACAGGCTTTGGCCACTCTATCCGTGCAGGAATCAAATTTGTTACGCGCTGAAAAGGACGTCGAACGCTACCGTGAGTTGGGCAAAAAGGACGCGATCGCCCAACAGCAGGTTGATTATGCGGAAGCAGCATACGTTGCTGCGCAAAAGCAGGTAGAGGCCGCCAGGGCAACGGTCCGTAGCGTCCAGACGAATGTTCGATACAGCACCATTATTGCACCGTTTGACGGAACGATCGGAATCTCTATGGTGCGGCTGGGGGCTGCAGTTACACCAGGCCAGACGTTGCTTAACACCATTTCATCCGATGATCCAATCGCCGCCGACATCACGGTCGATCAGGCTGAGATATACAAATTCACGCAATTGCTTTCAGCCAAGCCTTCCAAAGGGGATTCGACCTTCCGTCTTTCATTTGGCGATCAGATCTATCCTCATCCGGGCATGATCAGTGTTATAGACCGGGCGGTTGATCCGCAAACAGGTACCATCAGAATGCGTATTACCTTCTCGAACCCTGACCATGCGCTCAGGGCCGGCATGAGTGGAACACTGCTTGTAAAATCTGCGAACGCAAAATCGATTATAATTCCCTTTAAAGCAGTTACGGAGCAGTTAGGTGAATTTTTTGTGTACGTTGTCGACAGCACGAGAGTCTCGCAGCGAAAGGTCGTGCTAGGTAAACAAGTAAGCAGAAATATAATTGTGAAGGAGGGATTGCAGGTGGGAGAGACCATCGTTACCGAAGGCGTGCAAAACTTGCGAGAGGGAACTCTCGTAAGCATAGCTCCGGCTGCTCCAAAGTAAGTATTAGTTAAGAAAAGAAACCTATTTAAAAGTACATGATTGCAGATGTTTTCATAAAAAGGCCGGTCACTGCCATGGTGATTTCAATTGTGATCGTGCTTGTTGGATTGATTGCTATGAGCACCTTGCCTGTATCGCAGTATCCCGATATCACGCCGCCTACCGTTGTAATCAACAGCAACTATATAGGTGCGGATGCCCAGACCGTTGAACAAACCACGACGACAGCACTTGAAACACAAGTTAATGGCACTCCGGGCATGGCATTCATGTCCAGCAACAGTTCGGGAAGTGGCGTAAGCAGTGTGACCGTTACGTTCGATATAGGTACCGACGTGAACATCGCGACATTGGATGTTCAGAACCGTGTAAGTATCGCCGAGCCTGTATTACCTGAGATTGTAAGGCGCTTGGGAGTTACAGTCAGAAAAAGAAATCCCAGTATCTTCCTCGCACTGGCACTTTACTCGCCCAACGATACCCATGATGCTACATTCCTGGGGAACTTTGCCAACATCTACCTGAAGGACCCCTTGCTGCGGGTGAAAGGTGTCGGCGACATTGTTTCAATAGGCGACGACTTTGGTATGCGGATATGGTTAAATCCCGAAAAACTGGCCAGTCTGGGAATATCCCCTCCGGAGGTGATGGCGGCTTTGTCTGAACAAAATTTGCAGATGGCAGCGGGATCCATCGGTGGAAGCCCGCAGCCCAAAGTACAAACCTTTGAATACAACGTACTGACTAATAGCAGGATTAACCGGGTAGAGGATTTTGAAAACATTGTCGTCCGCACAAATCCCTTGCAGGGTAACATGGTTTATCTCAAGGATATCGCGCGGGTTGAACTTGCAAGATTCAACTATGGGAATAATCCTTTTGTGATGGGTAAGCGAAGCGCATTTATGCTGCTGTACCTGGCTCCGGGGGCAAACGCGCTGGAGACGAACGAAGGCGTACTGAAAGCTTTGGAAGAACTTAAGAAAAGTTTTCCCAAAGACGTAGAATATATCGTGCCGCTGGAAACGACAAGCGTCGTGCAGGCATCCATTAAAGAGGTTATCATTACGCTGGTTGAAGCGTTGGCACTGGTTGTGATCGTGGTTTTCTTATTCCTGCAAAACTGGCGCGCAACGTTAATACCTGTTCTGGCAATTCCAGTTTCTCTGATCGGAACCTTTATCTTCTTTATCCCATTCGGTTTCACAATCAATACCCTAACGTTGTTCGCCTTTGTATTATCCATTGGTATCGTTGTGGACGATGCAATAGTTGTGGTGGAGGCGATCCAGCATAATATGGATCATGAAAAACTGTCGCCAAAAGATGCGACGGTCAAAGCGATGAAAGATATTTCTGCGCCGGTAATTGCTATTGCACTGATACTCGCCGCGGTTTTCGTACCGGTGGGATTTGTTCCTGGAATTGTCGGAAAGCTGTACCAGCAATTTGCCATTACCATCGCGGTATCGGTGATGATTTCTGCGTTCGTTGCCCTTTCATTAACACCTGCCCTCAGCATGCTGATGTTAAAGCCGGCAAAAGAAAACGGAAGCACGAACTGGCTGGACAAATTTTTCCATCGGTTTAACGGGTGGTTTGGAAGGGTTACCACCTCTTACACAGGCAGCGTGAATAAATGGATCTCGAAGACACCATATGTCATGGTGATGATGGTTTGCTTATTCGTTGGCCTTTTCTTCCTTTTTAAGAATAAACCAACCGGATTCATTCCAACGGAAGACGAGAAAAGATTGATGGTGACGTATGAAATGGCTGAAGGAACATCGACAACGCGAAGCATCGAGTTGTTGCTTGAACTTCAAAGACGAATTAAA
>DASUTP010000562.1:0-13860 GCA_036374515.1 Chryseolinea sp.
CCCAAGCATTAACGGTAGCCTTCATATCTTCCGGGTGCACTTTCCAGTCCCATGTCCAACCACCATTTTCATTTTTTTTCGCACCGGCGAATTCACGAACCCGGTTATTATAGTATGACACTATTCCATTGCTTTCGGCTATCCACACCACCTGTGGCATTGAGTTTGCAAGGTTTTTAAAAAGCTGTTCGTTTTTTTCGACCCTTTTTCGCGCCGTCACGAGTTCCGTTATTTCATTTGCAATCACCATCAGGCCAAATATCTTTCCATACTCATCCCTTCTTGGCAGAAAGCCAAAATGAACATAGATCGTTTCCAACTTCCCGTTTCGCCGAATTTTCATCCGTGCCTCTGGCGAAGTGTAAGGGATGCCTGTACTGTATACATTTTCTGCGATTGTCTTAATGCCTTGCGCTCCGATCTCGGGAATGATACTGAACAGTGGTTTGTTAATTACATCCTCAATTTTTAAGCCGCCGTAGCTGAGCAAAGCAGCGTTGGCATTTTCTATAATCAGCGATTCACTTTTGAAGATACCAATCCCAACCGGCGTTTGCTCAAAGAGCCTTCGCACCGCTGCTTCACTTTCGATTAGCTTCAGTTTATTTAAGACCTGTTCTGTCACGTCCACCGACATATGATGAATTCCATACACGTCTCCATCCGGCCTTCTTAATGCTTTGTAAGTATAATTGTAGTAACCTTCCTGCAGCTTGCCCTCGACTTTGAGAAATGCTTTCGCTTCCCTTCCCGTAAATTCAATGCCTGTGGCGTAAACATTTTGGAGCTGGTCAAAAAATGGTTGTCCCTCAAGTTCCGGCAATGCTTCACGCAGGGTCTTTCCTACAACGGAAGGACCTTTTCCCCAAACGCGCAGCATGACATCGTTGACGTACTGGATTCGTAACTCAGGTCCGATATAGAGGCCCGCGCCAACCTCTGGTGTCTCTGTGATCAGGGTTCTGAACCGTTCCTCGCTTTCCTGCAGCTTTTCAATGGCGTTTTTCTCGTCGGTGATGTCCAATGCAATGCCGATAAGTCGCGTAGGTAAATTATCGTCGTCAAAAATCAATGTCCCGTTTACGCGTATCCAACGACAGGAGCGATCCGGCATCACCAGACGAACTTCATATTGGAATTTGCCGGTTTCAAAAGCCTCCAGTTCGGCTGCGTTTCGTATCGGAAGGTCATCGGGATGAATTCTTGACAAGTAGTCGCTCAATTGGACGCATGCGTCGAATCCAAATATATTGGCGAACCGCTTGGTGGTGATAATGATACCTGTTTTATAGTCGAGATCAAACGTACCCAGCCCGGCGGATTCTACGGCAATTCGTGCGCGTTCTTCCAATTCTTCAAGCTTCTTTTTTTCGGCAACCTGTTGGGTAACATCGTGGCCGATAGCCAAGACCCCGACGATGTTCTTATGCTCGTCGCGAATGGGTTGATAGAGGTAATTGATGTATACTTTTTTAGGATCTCCGTTAAGGTCCTGAATAACTGTTCTTTCCCGTCCCTCAAATGGCTTCCCGGTCTCATAGACCTTTTTCAGAATTTGTAACATTGGCTGAGTTTCCATTTCAGGCATCGCCTGAAGCAGTGGCAAACCCAAGATACTGCTGTCCTTTCGCCAGAAATGTAAGGAAATTTCATTCGCCATTTCTACAACAAATGCCGGACCTGAGTACAATGCGGCTGCGAAGGGAGCTTCCTCGAATACGTTCCGAAAGTGATGGTCTAAAAGGTCAATGTTTTCGCTTTTGCCCATTTAAGGTAATAAGCAGCTACGGCCGAGGAATGTTCATTTTTTTTCAGAAAATTATATGCAAAAGTTGCGCACGCAAAGGAAGTTGTCGAAAAAACGAGTGCGCTAGTCTAAAAAGTTACAGGAGGCAAAAGGCATGCGGTATGTTTGACCAAATCACTTAACTCTATGAAATACTGTGTTGTAATTTTTCCTTTTCTGGTTTCGATTCTCGCCTTCGGGCAATCATCCAATGGTGAGAAGCTTTTGTTCTGTTCCGATGTTGGCCCGGTCGAATTACAATTTGCCGGCGACTCTGTGCTGGGTCGCTACCGCATAGCGGTCGTTAAAGATCCGTTCGAGGGCACTATAAAAGGGACGTTGAAAGACGGACTAATCGAAGGCGTCTGGATCGATCGCGATGGCAGCGGAAAAATAATTTTTGCGTTCACCTCCGATCTGAATGAATTTACAGCTGTCTTCAACAATCATAAAAAGCCAAGCCATTGGTTTGTGACTCCCTGGAGGGCAGTAAGCACTACGTTCTATCCCCAGGCGCCTGCTGAAAAGAAACGAGATCTCAGGTGCGACTGGGAATAATGTCGCCAAAATAAACCGATTATGTTTCTGCATTCGATTCGAAACACAGGTGCCGTTAACATTTTGGTTTCCCTGCTTTTATTTCCCCTTCTGGCTGCCGGACAGGCCCCGAAGCTTGGCAAGAGCAAGTCAAGGGCAATGCGATACATCGAGGATCACAAGGAGGAGCTTGCTAGCTGGAGTGATAGGATTTGGGAATTTGCCGAACCTTCGTTAAAAGAAACAATGTCTTGCAGCTTGCTGGTGAACATCCTCAAAGGGGAGGGCTTTGAAGTTAAAGAAAATATTGCGGGTATGCCCACCGTGTTTAGCGCTACTTTTGGGAATAGGGGGCCAGTTGTCGGATTGTTTGGGGAATACGATGCAGACCCGGACGCTTCCAATAAAACCGTTCCGCGAAAGGACGCGTTGGTAGCCGGCGGATTTGGCCATGGCGGGCATCACAACCTATTGGCTATTGGCAGCCTTGGGGCGGCTTTGGCGGTTAAGAAACTAATCCAGGATGGCCAGCTGGACTGCACGATCAGGTACTATGGCACTACAGCGGAAGGAACCATCGGCGCAAAAACCTTTTTGGCGCGCGATGGTCATTTCGATGATCTTGATTTCAGCCTTTACTGGCATCCGGCGCCGTCAACTTGGGCATCGACGAAGCCATGGGATGCTCTTATCGATTTCGATATTATTCTTTCAGCGCCAACGGCAAATGTTGTCCGGGATAATAAATTTGGAGCGACCACCCTGGATGCACTTGAACTGGTGATTGAAGAATTGAGAACGATTCGCCGGAAGGCCACACCTGCCATCCGCATGAACTACTCAATCGACCAAGAAAGTAGCGATCGGAGTGAAACCGCTGATACCGTTCGCCTTTCCGTAAGAATTCAATGTGCCAGCCAAGAAGACGCGATCGCCCTATTTCAGGAGACAAAAACGTCGGTGGCGAAAGCAGTCGCCGGATTGAACCAGTCAGCCTCGGTTAATGTCGTCCGCGCATTCCATCAATTCCTCCCGAACGTGACAGGGATGAGCGTGGTACAAAAAAACATGGAGATGGTTGGGCCTGTCCATTACACGAACGAGGATCAGGCGTACACGACAAAGATGCAGCGGGAATTACAGCTTGCACCGGAAGGTATACAGGATAAAACGGGTACATTTTCCGATCAATCTAATACGTCTGCAGTTTATGGCTACGCAAGCGATATTGGCGATGCGAGCTGGATTGCTCCTGAAGTCTATTTCGTGGTTAAAACGCTTCCTCCAGTTCCTATGCATCAGTGGCCGGCGACTGCATTTAGTGCTCATGCCATCGGGCATAAAGGAATGATCAAGGCGTCAAAAATTCTTTGCCTGACCATTATCGACTTCGTGGAAAGCAAAGAGCTTCAACGCTCCATACATGCAGACTTCGTGCGCGCTAAAAAATCTTACATTTATCGTTCGCTGCTTACACCTGGAATAAGCACTGAAAGGTAATACTGTAATTTCAGCAACGGGGGATCACATCAAACGGTTCTTTATGAATTTCATAAACTCTTCCCGATATTTTTCGCTGATGGAAATCCGCTGATCTAAAATGTGGACCTGATTGTCTTCAATTTTTTTTATTTGATCTGTATTTACAATGAATGAATGATGTATGCGCATGAAATTTTCTTCAAGAATGGTTTCAAGCTCTTTCATTTTTTTGTAAACGATATGCTTTTCTTTTTCCAGTCTGAAAATCACATAATCTTTAAGGCCCTCAATGTAATAAATTTCGGGCGCGCTGATCTTTATCATTGCCTTTCCCGACTTGATGAAAAAGCTTCCCGGCTCAGCACTGCGTTGTTTGGCAACGGTATGAATTTTTTCGACCGATTTGATAAAACGTTCGAACGTAATGGGCTTGAGCAGGTAATCAATTGCATTGACGGAATAGCTTTCGATAGCGTAGGATGTGTAGGCGGTCGTGAAAATTACCTTTTGATCTGCAGGTAAAATATGAGCAAGCTGCATTCCCGAAAGCTGAGGCAGGTTGATATCCAAAAAAATGAGATCTACGGGATGACTTTGCAGGAAACTTAATGCTTCCATCGCAGTAAGGCATTTTTGTTCGAGCCGTAGATAAGGCACCCTAACAATATACTCTTCCAGGAGGTTGCCCGCGTAAGGTTCATCGTCAACAATAATACATGTAATGCTCATAGGGGAATCGTTAGGATAGCCTTATAAAAATTACTTTCACTTTCCGTAGACAAAGTAAATCTATGGTCGAATAGAAGTGTCAGTCGTTTTCGCAAATTGACCAGGCCCGTGCCTGTGGAACTCAGGGGCGGCTTGGAATGCATCGAATTGGTTACCGAGAACGCCAGCGTTTCTGACGCGACAACTACAGACAGCGCGATGAAGTTGTCCTTTTTTGTTTTGTCGACGCCGTGCTTAAAAACATTTTCGACCAATGGAATGAACAAGATCGGCGGGATTAGAATCTGCTCCTTGTCTTGTCCATTCCTCTCCCAATTGACCGTAAGGTTATGTGGAAGTCTGATTCTTTCGATCTCTATGTAATCCTGGATAAAATCGAGTTCGGATTTTAAGGTTACCCACTCTTTGGGGGCTTCTTCAACAAAATACCGCATGATGTCTGAAAGTCTGGCGATGCTTTGAGGAGCAAGGTCCGATTTCGTGTAGCTCAGGTAGTAAATGTTGTTTAAAGCGTTAAACAGGAAATGTGGCTGCACCTGCGACTTCAGCAAGTTGAGTTCGGCTGAGATCTGCTGACTCTTACGCTCCTGCATTTGACCAAGAAGGTCAAAATGATTTAGGGATATTCTTAATAATGCGCCGAAAAGGAATGCAAAAATCATCGTAACGGAAGAGAAGGAGTAGTGCTCGTGACTGAAGTTGAAAAACCATTTGTAGTCCAGTAGCCTGAAGAATATCCAATGTTCGAGTTGCATGCGTATAGCAGTCATCGCAACCAGGAAGACAATGGAGTAAAGCACATATCGCCATTTGCTCTTATTAAAAAACCGGGGGATCAATAAATCGCTATTACCGTAAACGGTGCATAGATAGATGATCGTGACATGCACACTGTAAACCACAGTAAGTCCCAGATCATCAAATTTATAAAAGCAGTAGAAAAAGATCGCGAAATATGTGAGCAGCCATAGCAACAGCTGAATAATTCGGAAATTTAATTTGTACATGGTTGAATTTGCTGGTCGAAAAAATTCTTGCTACGCGGCTTAGGTCAGATCAAATCCTCCCTCAAGATCGGTATTTTCCGGATTCTTTTTCCAGAGGCAGCATAAATGGCATTGATAACGGACGGGGCCAGGGGAGGTACTCCTGGTTCACCAACGCCCTTGGGCGGATCGTTGCTGGGAACGATGTGTATGGAGATTTCGGGCACCTCATTCATCCGAAGCATTTTATAATCATGAAAGTTGCTTTCCTGGACGCGTCCATCTTTGATTGTGATTTTACCGTAATACAGAGCCTGAAGGGCAAAAATGACGGCGCCCTGAAGCTGTGTTTCGACCTGTAAGGGATTTACAACGGTACCACAGTGTATTGCTACCGTGACTTTTTTTATAAATAATTTTCCGCGGATAATTTCAACCTCAGATACCTGGCAGCAGTGGCTGCTAAATCTGCCCACTGCAATGCCAAGATTTTTCTTAGACCGCCAACCGGATTTTTCAGCAGCGAATTTTAAAACTTGCTTTGTCATTTGCCTGTCCGCTTCCAATTTTTTGATCTTAAGTTCACGATCAGGGATGTCAGTAGCGAGTTGAATCGGTTTGCTCAAAAGGGCAAGGCGATATTGCAAGGGATCGGCCTTTGCGGCATGGGCAACTTCGTCGATAAAAATTTCCTGTGTAAAAACATCTTTGTGTTCCGTGACACTTCGCCATGGGCCTGTTTCGACGGGTGACGAAAAATCTATTTTACGGGCGCGATAATTTTTTACAGCGTATGCGTAAGGGTTCCACGGAGTGTCCTTCGGAAATTTAAAGCAGCAATATTGATCGGTATTCCAGGCGACAATGTTTTTTTGGTCGTCGAGCGCAACGCGATGGATGTCGTGCTGTGGCGGATGAAAGAAATCGTGCCGAATTACATCTTCGCGTGTCCAAATATTCTTTACCGGTTTTTGTATCGCCTTAGAGACCAGCGCCGCTTCAACAGCGAAATCCGGCTCCCAGTTTCGGCCGAATCCGCCGCCAGCAGGCAATACATGGCAGGTCACATTTTCCACGGGAATCTTCAGCACAGAAGAAACTTCGTCGACAAACCGTTTTCCAAATTGTGTTCCCGACCATAGCTCGCACCGATCTCCAGAAACGCTCGCTGTCGTATTGTGAGGTTCCATCACACTGTGCGCCATGAACGGGGTTTCATAATAGCCCTCCACTATTTTTTCCCCTCGAGTAAAAGCGGCCGTCACATCGCCTTTCTGCTCATTCACATGAAGGTCGGCTTCTTTAGCGCCGGCGATATTTGCTTTAAGAAAGCAGTCTTCTGCAATGGCATTTGGGCCATCGTCCCAGCTGATTTTTAGAGCCTTTCTCCCTTGCAATGCCGCCCATGTCGATGTTGCCACTACGGCAATACCCTCCTCGATGGTGTAGTCGTAAAAAAGATCCCAACCGGGAACACCAACCGAAAGTGAGCGAACCATGCCCTCAATTTTTACAATGTCCACAACACCTTCAACTTGACGTGCATGCAGATCGTTATAACTCCTGATTTTCCCCAGGTGCACCGGAGCACGTTCGATCGACGTGTAAAGCAGGCCGGGAATTGTAATATCGATGCCGAAATTATACCGTCCGGTTACAATCTGTTTTGTACAAAGATTTTTGACGGGCCGGCCGATGTACTTGAAATCGGCTGGCTCCTTAAGGGAGACTTTGTCTGGAATGGGTTGATGAGCAGCCTTTACTGAAAGACTGCCAAACGTTGCCCGCCTTCCGGTAGGCCTGTGTATCACCATGCTATTCTCGGCGTAACATTCTCTTCTGTCTGCCTTCCATGCTTCCATGGCAACCTGAATCAACATTTCACGGGTGGTGGCAGCCGCCTGACGAAGGGGAAGCCAGGTGTTTTGAATGGAAGAGCTTCCACCCGTTATGCCCTGGAGGGCGTATTCGAACTGTGCGTTGTAGTCAGAGCGCAAAACTTTCATCGCAAACAGATCCGCTCCTAATTCATCCGCAAAAATCATCGGCATCCCCGTCGTTACTCCCTGACCCATTTCCTGTTTTGTTAACGTGAAGGTTACGGTGTTATCGCTTCTGATGCTAACCAGCAGATTGGGCTCAAAGACGGATGCCTTCGTAAGGTTACTTGAATTGCCGGGTAACATCATGTGCAGCAGGAGCCCACCACCGGCCAATGAAGAGAATTTTATAAAATTTCGCCTGCTGACTTTCATGGGGTATTAAGATTGTTTTCTTTGATAAGCAACGCTGCGCGCTGGATGGCCTTCCTGATGCGGAGATAGGTGCCACACCGGCAAACATTTCCGCTCATCGCTGCGGCTATTTCAGATTCAGACGGATCTTTATGCTTTTTTAGGAGAGCAACTGCGCTCATTATTTGACCACTTTGGCAATACCCGCATTGTGGAACACTTTCCTCTATCCACGCGAGTTGTACCGGATGGTCACCCCGTTGCGACAGTCCTTCAATGGTGGTAATTTTTTTATCCTGAACGCTTGAAACGGGAAGGCTGCAGGATCTCACGGGCGACCCATCCACGTGGACCGTGCATGCACCGCATTGGGCGATGCCACAACCGTATTTCGTGCCTGTCAGCCCGATCGTCTCACGAATAACCCACAGCAGTGGCGTTTGTCCATCTACATTAACGACGTGTTCCTGGTTGTTGACGGTAATTTTTAAGGAGGGCATTGGGGATGAATATTTTCACCAATGTATGGGAACCCCTGTGCCGACAGAATTTTCTTCGACAGATGATGGGAAATTTTATGCAATCCAATGCATAAAGGCTGTTGCGCCGGAATAATCTCATGGATCTCCGGCGCTTTTTGTTGAAATGAATTTGGTATTGCCTTCTGTCTCTGGTGAGGAATTACTTGGATGCTTCGAGGTTGATTTTTTGAACCTTTTCATATCCAAAAATTTCATCCAGCGTCAGCTGGCGCACTGTACCATATGGTTGAAGGGCTTTGAAATTGATCTTGTCCTTGTCTCCGATCAATACCACGTTGAAATTTTTTCCTTTAACATAGTCCTGTTGAAAAGTTGTTACATCGTTTAATGTAAATTTCTGAGTTTTATCGTACACGTCTTTCCGAAGATCATAGTTTACGCCCTTCTTGCGCGCGGACTCATAGTTGAAAAGGATATTTGCCTTGGTAATACGTTCGCTCTCGATTTGATTCAATATCGCGTTTCGGGCAATTTCAAATCCACTTTCCGACTTGGGGAAGTCCATCAAAAGGTTTTGCATGGCTGACATGGCTTCGGGTTGTTTATCGGCTTGTGTCCCAATGTATGCGTAGAAGTAATCATTTTCTGTCGGTTTATCAGGCGTTCCATAATATGCAAACGCAGCATAGGCAAGGCCCTGGGCTTCCCGCAGCTCCTGAAACACCGGCGAGCTCATGCTACCGCCGAAATACTCATTGAACATCCTGCTGATGGGAATACGTTCTTTATCGAATGAATCTCCTTTGGACAGGAACATTATTTCTTCTTGTACCATATCATAGTCTGCCCAGTATACCGCCGATTTTGAAACATCTTGCATTTTGTACTCCTTAGCGGGAGGTACCGGTTTCAGCTGATCCGGCAGCGCGTGGTACTGATTCAGCAGTGTTACCACCTGATCAGCCTTGCTTGGTCCATAATACAATACCCGGTGCTGCGTTTTTGAAAAATCAGTAATCAGCTTTACCAATGCTTCCGCTTTGACTTCGCGAAGCTCTTTATTGCTGAGCACATTAGTAAAGGGAGATTCGGCGCCGTATAGCCCGTAATTAATTAATCCTTGAAACATAATGGTGCCTTTGTCTTTTTTGCTGTCCTCCCGTTGCTTAAACAGCCCGTCTACCATTTTTTTCAATGCTTCGTCATCGGGTTTAGGCTTTGCAATAAGCTTCTCAAAAAGTTGCAGCGCCTTTTCCATATTTTCGTTCAGGCCGGTCAGTGTAAGATAGGTTTGATCTTCAGCGGCATGGACACCAAAACTGCACCCGAGCTTGTAAAATTCTTTTTTAAAATCTTCAGCGGTCATCTCCTCGGTACCAATGTATTGAAGATATTCAACGGCGACTTTGAGCATAGGGTCGTTGTTGGACCCAACATCAGATAGATAAAACATTCCAAACAAATCATTTTCCGTGTTTGGAGTATACAGGACTTCAACATCCTTTTTCATTTTTAGCTTAGTGATATCTTTATCGTAATCGAGGAAAACGGGCTGGATCTTTTCAACTTTGTTTTTTAAGACTGCTTCGTGAAACTCGGAACGGTTTTCTTTATTCAGTGTGACCTTCGTAATAGTCGGTTTCAGCACCTGTTGGGCAGTAGTGTCCTTGCCCGTGCGTTTGTAAACGGCGACGTAATTGTCCTTGTAATTGTCATTAGCAAATTTCACGATGTCCGCTTTGGTAAACTTTCGCAAATCATCCACCTCCGAGACATATTTTTCCCAGGGAATATCGCTTGTGAAAGCGAGCACCAAGTCGTTAGATCTCGACCAGTTCTGCTCCGAACCCTGTAGTCTATTTTTCTTTAAGTCATTGATCGTAGCTTCAATCAGCCAATCTTCAAACTCTCCTTTTTTCAGTAGTTCTATCTGTTCCAACAAGAGTTTTTTCACATCATCAAGGCTTTGCCCCTCTCTCGGACGTCCGTTAAAAGTATGAACGCAGTAGTCGTTCATAAAATTGACATAACTGTAGGGATCAAGCACTTTTTGTTGTTGCTTGAGATTGATATCTATGAGCCCTGCCTGGGAATTTGCCAGGATCATGTCGGTGAGGGTAAGCAATTTGAAGTCATCGCTGCTTCTTCCCTTAAACCGAAATCCCAGATTAACCCATTCTGCTTCCGGGCCATAAATTTCTTTCAGGACCGGTGCGGCTATGGGATCTTCTCCAACTGCTGTCCATGCCGGTAATTGCTCATTTGGCTGCCAGTCACCAAAATATTTTTCAATCAAAGCAATGGTTTTGCCGTATTCCAGGTCACCGCTGAGGCAAATTGCTATATTGTTTGGACGGTAATATGTGTCAAAATATTTTTTTATCTCTGTAATCGAAGGGTTTTTCAAATGATCGATGGTGCCGATCACCGTTTGGGTACCGTACGGATGCTTGGAAAAAATGGCTGAAAATAATGTTTCATAGGTCTTCCAGTAGTCGTTATCCAGCGATCGGTTTTTTTCTTCGTACACAGCTTCAAGTTCAGTATGAAACAATCGTGGGACAATCCTTCTGAAACGATTTCCCTCGATCTGAAGCCAGCTTTCAAGTTGATTGGTTGGAATATCGTTGATGTAAACGGTCCTGTCTTCGGTAGTGTATGCATTTGTTCCCTGTACGCCCATCTCACTCATCATCTTATCGTATTCATTTGGAATGGCATATTGGGAAGCGTCATTTGACACCTTGTCAATTAGCTTGTAGTAGTCTGTGCGTTGCGCCGCATCCGTCAGTTTGCCATAGTGCGCAAACATGTGCTCGATGCTATCAAGGTACTTTGATTCCTTTTGCCAGTCCAGCGTACCGAAATCCGATGTTCCCTTAAACATGATGTGCTCGAGGTAATGCGCGAGCCCGGTGTTGTCGGCCGGGTCGTTTTTGCCGCCTGCCTTTACGGCAATTTGAGTCTGAATTCGCGGCGCGTTTTTATATTGGCTTAAATAAACCTTTAACCCGTTTTTTAGGGTATAAATTCTTACGTTGAGCGGATCGTTTGTTACATAATCGTAAGTGTATCCATCTTGCTCGGCGGTCTTTCGTTCGTACTTTTTTTGTTTTTCGCAGGAAATCAGCAGTGCGAACGTGGCGATAGCAGCTAATCGAATGAAGTTGTTCATGGCAAATGGGGTTGGTAAAACGGAGGTTAAGTACAAGTAAATTAGCAAAGATTCCCAGAAGTCAACGCAGGTCTTTGGCGAAAAATTGTCCGCGACAGGAACCTGGAATAAGCGCCTGCGAGTCATTTAAAAACCTACGGTTAAAAAGGTTACAACGGTTATGATAATTGGATATTACCCGAGGGGGCACGCATGGTCGGAATAAGATGGAACGTGTCGTAAGTACGCTCAGGCCCGACAAATAAAATGTTCGCCGCACAGAGGCAAGTGTGACGTGGGATTACATTACTGGCTGAAATAATACGGTTCCTAACAGGATAAATACATTTCCGGACAATGGAATGCAGATTTCGTTCATGTCAACAGCTTATGCGACGACCGCTGTGACTTAAAAGACGATCATACTGGCGGTCCAGCCAGGTAAATCATATCGGCCTCTTCAGAACGCCGAGATAGTTTTTCCACGGGCCTACGGCGTCTGCATACTGTTTCGCCATAACGCGGCTAATCTGATTGATATGGTCAAGATCATGGACCGTCCAGGTGGAAAGCAGCTGACCTAACGTCACTTCGCCAAGGTCGGGATGGATCCCTTTCCAATCGAATTTCTCCTGCTCCAGCGGTATGGTACTAAGGGTAAGCAGCGATTGTTTCCGTGCATCGGAAAATTTTTTTAGAAGGTCTTGCGTCGGAGTGTCTTTGTAGAGCGTAACCTGGGCGAAGCGGTCGAAAGGGGCGAACTTGTTGTCGCTGCCTGAAACTATTTTGCTAAGCCTGGGGATCCAGTTATTTTCTTCAGCGATTATCAGGTGACCCAGCACAATATGCGGGCTCCAGGTATTTTCGCCTTCGTTTCCCTCCAGCCATTCCCTGGATAACCCTTTTAGCATTGCTTCCAGTACAAATGGTGTGCGTCTTAATATTTCGACGGTTTCAGCGATGTTGAATTCCATAAGAAAATATTTCAATGTTATTTTTTGATTTAAGGCGCATCGGATAATTATTTTTCATCGGATGTTTCCCGAGGGAAATTAGCGATGTACATTACATTTAAAAAATGAATGATTTTAATGTATAACATGGAAATTATGCATACATATGATCGAGCTTAAATATTTGAAACTGATCGAGACGGTTGCCGAGGAGGGAACGTTGACCCGGGCGGGGGAAAAGCTTTTTCTGACGCAGTCTACGTTAAGTCATCAGCTCAAGTCAATGGAAGATGCATTGGGATTGCCTGTATTTCTGCGCGTAAAAAAGCGGTTACTGTTAACAGACACCGGCCATCTTTTGCTGGCTACGGCCCGTAGCATCAGCAAGGAATTGGAAATCGTACAGCAGGAAATCCGGAAAAGAACCCACGGTGAAATCGGAAGGATTCGGATCTGTACCGAATGCTACACAGCTTATCATTGGCTGCCCGCTGTTATTAAAACATTTAATCTTGGTTATCCGAATATCGAGGTAGCCATCAATACCGAAAACCCAATTAAGCCGTTGCAGTTACTGGTGGAAGGAAAGGTAGATCAGGTGCTGGTTTTTCGCAGGGTTAAAGATGAGAGCATCGCTTATACTGAGATCTTCAACGACGAACTCAAGGCGGTTGTGCCAAAGATGCACCCATGGGCGCAAAAACAATATATCCGCCCCTCGGACTTCGTCGATCAAACCCTTATCCTGCACCATAGAAATTATCAGCACAGCTTTTTGTTCGAAAGCGTTTTCACGAAAGCCCACATAAAGCCTAAGAAGGTTATTCATCTTCCTCTTACTGAAGCCAATATTGAAATGGTTAGGGCGGGACTTGGGGTGACTGTCATGAACAGCTGGATCCTGAAGAAATATCGGGATGAAAAGGACTTGGCTTTCATAACGGTGACTAAGCAGGGCCTCTACCGGAAGTGGTATCTGGCGACTTTAAAGGATCAGAAAAAATCCGACTATATGAAGGCCTTTGCCGAGCTTGTAATTGCTGAGGTACGAAATTCTTTAAGATAAGATCGGGGATTTAGTTGCAAAATTTCGGCAGCCGCGAGGCGGCAAGTCCCGAGCCGCAACAGGTAGGGACGTCGTTGTTGTGGTGGCAATGTATACGCTATTGGTGTAAAGTCCTGGCCAAACTATCGACGGGGTTGGCCCTCCATTACAAAAGGGTAGAAATTTCGCCGTAGCAACCGCCGTGCTCTTCGGTAATCTTTACGATCAGGAGGCCGAAACCAATTACAAAACTGAGCAGTGATCTGGCCCGGCAGCGCCAGGGCCGAACAACCCTTTCATGGGTAGCTACGACCTTCAGTAACAGCCTCATGTCTTTGTTCATTTCGGGTGAGCTAATTATCATCCCAGTATTTTGGTAGCCAGGCCTGGGGGCACCTGAAGTATTCCTGTCCTACGTTGTGCCGTGAGTAATGTGTTGATGGGGTGGCTACAGCCCCGGTTTTCCAAAGGA
>DASUTP010000563.1:0-2794 GCA_036374515.1 Chryseolinea sp.
AACCTTAACCTCGGCCGGACGAACCACAACTTCATGCCGTTCTTTCCCGGCCTGCACTAACGTTAGAACCTCTGTCGCCGACCCACTAACGCGGGGAAAATAAATATACACCTCGTAAAGTCCTGCCTTCTTTATCAAAGGCTGGAATTTTGCCGAACTTGTCTCTACACCGCCAGCCGCCTGGAGGAAGGAAAACGCATATCCACCACTCTTTTCTTTTTTCCACTCCCCGTTCACGGTAACAGATTCCCTGTCATCGTTATCCACCAGAATTTCCGGGACACTTCCATCGACAAGTGGGTTCTCCCTGAGTTGCGTTTGAACGCTTTTTACATTTACCTCCTGCACACTAACGCGGCGGTCCATAGCCTGTACCGCTGCCGTTGCCGCCGACTGACCGAGCACCATGAATACCGGTTCCATTCGGATTGACCCGTATGCAATGTGCGTGGCCGAAAGGCAGACTGGAACGAACAAATTCTTACAATCATCCGACTTTGGGATCAGTGACCTGTAAGAAATGGGATAAGGCGGAAAACCTCCTACTTGAACGTCGCCCTCATTTTTAACCATCCCCTTTATGACGATACGGCTGGTATTATGAGAGTCCATCGTATATGCCGCCATTCCTACGCCGTCTTCAACCTTTTCTTTCCCTTCACAATTTGCCTGGGTCATTACGTATGCCCCGACCATGCGTCTTGCCTCCCGTACATACATTTGAGGAGACCAATTGCCATTGTCTTTATATTCATCTTTTGGATACCCCCATTTAAGCATTTCCTCCCGCAGATGCTGTGGCATCCGCTTGCTGTGACCAATGAAATACAACAATCCTTTGATATACCGTTCATGCTCCTTCATAATCTTTTTTCTTTCGTCGTAGGAAGCTTCCGGGTAATCGTAGTTCATGCCGATCATGTCCGTCGAGAAAGGACCATTATTGTTTATATCGGTTTTTTGGTTCGGCATTAGATCCGGTTTCAGGATCAGGTTGAAGGGACGGTTCGGCTCCTTCTCCAAAACGCGTATCAATAATTCGTAACGGGTCGAATCATATTCTTCAGGCTTAGTGATGGGAATCATATTAGCGGGATCACTAGACAAACAGATCCTGAAATTATACGCCTGGATCTTTTTATCACCGGTGCCATTCGGCGGTAATTTCTCATCGCTGATTCCCCAAAGCAATCCACTTTCGGGTTTTCCAGGAATCTTATACGGATCTATTCCATCTAAAAACTGATGCTTGTCGCGAACCTGAACGCCGTTGTAGGTTTCATTGTATTGAGAATTTGATTCTCTACCCGTGGTGTAAGAAACACCGGCCTTTGCCATCAAATCGCCTTCATAACTGCAATCGATAAACATCTTTGCCTTTATGATCTGATTGGACGAAGGTGAAGGCTCACCAGCATTTTCGATTACGATTTGTTCAATGATTCCGTCTTTCTTATCGGCACGCACCAGTTGAAAATCAAAAATGATGTCCAGCGATGCAGCGTTGATGTAGTAGTGAAAGGTTTCTTCGGCTACATGGGGCTCAAATATCCATTGTTCAAATTTTCCGTAGTGCTTTCCAATGCGCCTATAAAAATCTCGGGCCAGTCCAGTCACGGCATATTTGTTTCCAATGTCCGTGTACCCCAGGCCGCCGGTTGTCAATCCGCCAACGTGCTTGCCAGGCTCAATCACTAACACCGATTTGCCTAACTTCTTTGCCGTATACGCAGCGATTATTCCCGCTGACGTTCCACCGTAAACACAAATGTCCACCTCCCTCAGCCGCTGGGCCTTTGCAGGGGCTGTCAGCAGGGACAAAGAAAAGACGACAAGAAAAATCAGGGATTTACTGGGCATTGGTAAAGAGCTTATAAGAACAAACTTCTATATTATAAACGGCTCACGGCATTCAGTTCCTGAAACGCCTGCGTTAACCGATTTTTGATTGACGTTTCACCTTCACGCAGCCACACACGTCCATCGTAAAACTTTTTATTGGGAGAATCCTCTCCGGTTGGGTTTCCTAATTGAGACTGAAGAAATGCCTGGTTCTTCTTATAGTAATTATGGACTCCGTCCCAATAGGCCCACTGTATGTCAGTATCGATATTCATCTTTACAACGCCATAACTAATCGCTTCGCGAATAGCTTCAGGCTCCGACCCGGACCCACCATGAAAAACAAAATTAACTGGATTGGACTTCGTCTGAAATTTCCTTTGAATATAGTCCTGAGAATTTTTTAGAATCGCTGGTTCCAATTTCACGTTCCCTGGTTTGTATACGCCGTGAACATTTCCAAAAGACGCGGCGATAACAAAATGATCGCTAACTTTCATCAGTTCCTCATATGCGTATGAAACTTCCTCTGGCTGCGTATATAATTTTGAGCTTTCGACACCGGTGTTATCGACACCATCCTCTTCCCCACCTGTAACGCCAAGCTCGATTTCGATAAACATGTCCAGTTTGGTTAACTTCTCCAGGTAACGCTTGCTGATTTCTATATTTTCCTTCAACGGCTCTTCGGATAGGTCGAGCATGTGCGAGGTGAATAAAGGTCGGCCATGCTGCTTGTAAAACTCCTCACCATGTTTTATCATACCATCAACCCATGGCAATAATTTTTTAGCTGCGTGGTCGGTATTTAAAATAACCGGTACACCATACACCTCACTTGCCTCATGGATGTACTTTGCTCCCGCCACAGCACCGGCAATTGACGCTTGCTGACTGTTGTTAGCAATTGATTTTCCGATAAAGAAAGAGGCACCGCTGTTGGAAAATTGAA
>DASUTP010000564.1:0-2855 GCA_036374515.1 Chryseolinea sp.
GATCGGAATTTAGTAGGGAGAAATCTGTTGCCTGAAAAATTTACGATGAAAGAATTGCAACAAGTCTATGAAGCCATCCTTGGAAAAAAATTAAGACGCACTACCTTTCAGCGTAAAATGCTTTCCACCGATCTGTTGGTGCGGCACGAGAAACAATATTCCGGACGCGCTCACAAAGCCCCGTTTCTTTATAGTTTTAAATCGGTGAAGATTTAACGAAACCGGCCCGGCCATTTTCTCTGCCGTCGCTGCACATTAATAAATCTAATATACCCGCTTCTTGCCGTCCTTATCAAACTGAGAAATACTGATGCTGTTCTTTTTTGCCAGCGCCTGAATACCGGCGTCGTTATTGTTCAGGAGCACAAACCCAGACCCCTCCTCTCCTGCTTCCAATTTTACTCTGATGTTACCTTTGTCGTCTCTTAATCTAAAAACAACATCTCCTTCATCGTATACCTGGATCGTTACCCGCTCCTTTCCATTCTTATCCACCAGCTCAAATCCCCTCACTGTGATTTTATCAAAAGTATCCTGACTTGGCCGGGATGCGATGAAGAGCAGCAATACAATAATCAGCCCTAACATCATGTTTGTACTTGATTGTGTCTTCATTGTAAAATCATTTGATACAAGTTTTATTTCAGTACCCATAATAGTATCGGCGATCCGACAGAGTTATTTTCAAACTGAACTCAGCTTTTTCAGCGGTTGGTTTTTCCAATAGGTCAAACTCCTCCATATCCATTCCAAAGGTCCAAATTGAAAATAACGCAACCACACATGACTAAACAATATCTGGAAGATCCAGACACCCAAAACAACGTAATACATTTCATAACGTTGAAGCTTGCCAAACAGGCCGAACCCTATTCCGTAAAAAATCAGTCCGCATAGAAAAGACTGCATCAGGTAATTCGTAAACGCCATCTGCCCTACTGGCCGCATGATTGCGAATAGCCATTTGAACCAACCTGATTTGTATAATAACATGATTGCTCCAAAAATGCCCAATGACCGGAATACCCTCGACAATTCGTAAAACTCGAAATGTTCGTGCTTTGCGATCGAATAAAAATTGAAGCCATGTTCAAAAAGCGGCTGCAACCGGAAATACGAAATCGGCAGGCCGATACCCAAACCCACGATGCATAGCCAAGCATACGTTCTTGCAGGTTGGGTTCCGGTAATAATACCCGTTTTGTAAAATGCCATCCCGATGAACATGAATATAAGCGCATCCCAGAAGAGAAAATGAAATACTCCGGCCGTCTCCCCTCGGTAGCTGCGTTCGCTGTGATCCTGATATAAGTCCGCGTAACTACCAAGCACTTTGCGCTCATTCTTTTTCATGTCGCGTTCCTTGCTCTCCTTTGAGCTCTCCTCTTTTAAACCCTGCATAGCCAGAAGATCTTCCTTCTGGGCATCGGACAGTTTTACCTTCGTAGTATCGATGGCTGCAACCGCTTCGCCTCTGTGAATTACACCTTTCTCACGATAAAAGTTAAGGTTCTCACGCGCTGTCATCATTACAAGGCAGAAGCCTGCTCCTATCAGGAGTGCCTTAGGAGTTACCCTTCTGAAAGGGAAAAGAAGCATTCCCAGGATGGCATAGTGATACAACACATCCCAGAACCACAACAGGACATAGGCATTGAACAGACCGAATGCGAGGAGCCACAGTTGCCTTCTAAAATAAAACTCGGCTACCATCAGTCCGTCCACTTTCTTTTCCATTCGTCCCAGAAATAAAAGCATGCCGGCGCCGAAAAGCATTGTAAAAATTGCACGCTGACTCCCTTCCAGTACCAGTTCGACAAAGTAATAGGCGTAATAATTCGGGCCTGCAAGCTCATTGCGTACGGCTGGATCATATATTTGAATATAAGGCAACGCGAATCCGGGAATATTCATCAATAAAATTCCGAGGACTGCAATTCCGCGCAGCGAGTCGAGCAAAATAATTCGCTCCGATTGCATTACCGGGCCGCCAATAAGTGAAGGAGATATTCCTGCTGAAGCAGTGGTCATAAGGATTACATTTAGAAAATGGTCATATAACTTACAATAAAATAGACGCCGAATGAAATTGGGTTGTATTTCCGGCAAAGCTTAACTAATTTTTAACTTACCCCTCACTTAACATGCTTAACTTAAATGTAAAAACTATTGGTACTGTAGAGTCGCGACTGACCCGGCGTGAAGACTGTCCGCTTCAGGGAGATGAGGGCGGAACGGAGGCATGGCTGAACATAAATGAAGAATACATAGAGGCAACGGACGGCATCAATGCTGGCATGGAAGTGATTCTGATCACATGGCTTCACCTTGCGGACCGCAATGTGCTAAAGTGTTATCCGCGGAATGACGTCAACGCTCCCCATGTAGGAGTATTTAAAACCAGGTCCCCCGATCGACCTAATCCCCTCGGCCTGCATCCAGTAAAAATCCTTGCCGTCCAAGGAGCAAGGCTGAAGGTATATCCGCTGGAAGCCGTCGACGGCACACTGCTGATCGACATAAAACCTTCGCTGTAGATGCACTTGCCGTTATGAGAAATATTCTGATCGTCATTCTCCTGTATTCGTTTACCGCGCACGCAGTTCCTTCTGGCCACTGGCTCGGTATACTCAAGATCAAACCTATGACTTACCGGATATTCCTCAAATATGATGGTGCGGCAGGTTCTGTTTATATTCTCAATCCAAAGTCAAATGAAATTCCGTTGGAGACTTTGTACTTTCGAAATGACTCCCTATTCTTTAAGAGAAGCGATTTTTATTCAACATTTCGAGGGAAATATGTGCCAGCTTCCAACACGATCGACGGCTACTGGACAGATGACGGCCACAAAA
>DASUTP010000565.1:0-9709 GCA_036374515.1 Chryseolinea sp.
GAACTGAGCTAACGCTAGTTGGGCGGCACAGATCAGGAAAATTGTACAATAAATTTTAGCTGTAAACGTTTGCGGGTTGGAAACCCAACATATTTGTAATTTGTTTTTCATAAGCACAACGGGAAATATTACTTTTGCAGTCCTTAAATATAAAAACAAAAATGAAACTCGCAGTAGTAGGAGCCACCGGATTGGTAGGCCAGGAAATCCTCAAAGTATTAGAGGAAAGAAGTTTTGCATTTGACGACCTTTATTTGATCGCTTCAGCGAAGTCTGTAGGACAAAAGATAAAATTTAAGGATAAGGAATACACGATTAAGAGCATTGAAGAAGGCTGCAAGCTGGCGCCGGATATTGCCATATTTTCAGCAGGAGGGGGAACTTCGCTTGAGTGGGCACCCAAATATGCGGAAGCAGGCACGATTGTAATTGACAATTCGTCTGCATGGCGCATGGACCCGACGAAAAAATTAATCGTCCCGGAAATCAATGGACACGAACTCACGATAGACGACCGGATCATTGCAAATCCCAATTGCTCAACCATTCAGATGGTGATGGCACTGGCACCGCTGCACGTGAAATATAAACTGAAACGCATCGTGGTTTCAACGTATCAGTCTGTGACGGGAACCGGAAAGGATGCCGTTCAGCAGATGATGGACGAGCGCAAAGGTGTTAATGGTCCGAAAGTTTATCCACACCCAATTGACATGAATGCGCTTCCGCACATCGATTCATTTCTGGACAACGGTTACACGAAGGAAGAAATGAAAATGGTGAACGAGACTCGTAAGATCTTAGGCGATAATTCCATTGGAGTAACTTCTACAACGGTGAGAATACCGTCTATAGGGGGACATTCGGAGGCTGTGAACGTGGAATTTCATGAGGACTTTAATCTGAGTGAGATCCGCACCATCTTGGCCACGGCGCCCGGTGTTATCGTTCAGGATGATCCAAAGAACAACATTTACCCAATGCCGATCAACTCCAAAAACCGAGACGAAGTTTTTGTAGGAAGATTGCGTCGGGATGAATCTCAACCCAACACTTTGAATATGTGGATTGTGGCAGACAATTTACGCAAAGGCGCTGCTACAAATGCCGTTCAGATCGCGGAGTTTATGACTGAGAAAAGTCTCGTATACTGACAAACAAGCAAAAGATTTGAAAAAAGCCCGGGAAACCGGGTTTTTTTGTTTAAAAAAGGTATTGGATGAACGCGTAAATGCCCAGAATGATCATGGCAACGCCCGGGATCTTGTTCATCCAGGAGCTTTGGGTGAATTGGGAAACTATTCTTTTTGCCAGGTACACAAGGATCATCAGGATCACAAATGTACCTAAACACACACCCACCAAGTAACCATGAAGCCGGGCAGGCGTCGACAGTTCAATCCAGTTTAAACTATTCAGGTAAGCGGTCGTCCCTACCCAGAAAGGGATGGCCAGAGGGTTGAGGATACTGAGAACAATCCCCCGCATGTATGCGCTGTCGTTTAGCTTTGTTGTAAGGTTCGATGGCCTGAAAGACGACCACAACGTCAGGACACCGAGTAAGGTCATAGCTATCGCCGTAATGAGCTGCATATTTTCAATTACCAATGGCGATGCCGTTATCCATTCCGCAAATTCAACGGCTATCCAGGCATAAGGATACTCGAGGACGGAGCAGACTGCAGCAAATCGCCAGGCAATGCCAATCTTTTTCTCCAATCCCAACTGGACACAGGTTAGATTGATGGTACCTGGCGGGATAGAACCGATGAAGCTAAAAAAAAATCCCAACATGAAATTTACGGTTGCAATCATGGTAATTGGGTTGCCGCCTTAAATTTCTTATAGTACCTTCTAGCATCTTTAAACTGAATATAGGAAGTTCCGCGATCAGCGTTTTCGCGCGCGATCAAAAAAATGTTTCTCCAGTGCTCCAGCAGAACACCGATGGCCTTGAACAGGGAATAGCCCGGGTGATAGATATGGGCAGGCTCGGCGCCGCATCCATTCAATTCCAGTATTTTGACCCTCCCCTCATAAAGGTCGTCAACCGAAGCGCACCGTAAGTCAAAACGGCCAAAGTAGAAACCTTCTATCTTCCGGCTCATCTTATCAAATGTGGCGGACAGCTTGTTGTTAATCAGGTGGCTTCCGTCCAGAAACTTCGTGCCCAGGCAGTGATTGCCAATTGAAACGAGTTCAATTTTTTTTCCTTTGGGTACAATTTCATGGAGGCGGCCGGAATACGTCCTTTTCAATGTTTTCCACTGTAATTTTGCCCGGTCCTGGTGCTGGATTAATTCCTGGAGCGTTGAAATACCGTCGCCAACAACGGCAAGCATTTCCTTCATAACTACGGAGGTGACTTTTCCTTTCGGCTCACTTGGATAGCGCTGGTAAAACACTCCGAATTCCAACGGTAGGTCTATCAGCTCCTGGACTATGAAGGAATGTGTCATGCGTGAAAGATAACTTTCAATATCGGATTCTGTGTTGATGCGTCGTACCATAAAACCCCGTTCACCTAAATCAGGTTTGAAGATTACGGGCAGTGTCAATCCGTGGGTGTGCATCGCGTGTATCACGTCAGCCTTTCCGCAAGGCATAGATATAAAGGTTGTTTTGGCAACATATCGCGATGGCACTTTCTTCAATACTTCGAACTTTGACTCGCCGAACATGCCACCCATGACAATTCCGGGGTTAGACGCTGAAAAGAAAAGGAAAGATCTCGCGCGAAGCGACAACCAAAAGAAATAAATGATCACAGGTAATTGAACGATACCAAACGGCCAATACTCCCAGCTTTTTAGTCGAATAAAAAAGTTACTGCGAGCAACGTCTTTGATAAACATTCTCAAAGGCGGAACTAGTGAGACGTAGGTACCGAATTTTCCTTATAACGGACCGTGGACGCGGCGATTCCGAAATCGGGCGCAAGTTTTACATAAGATGCAATTTCCTTCACGCCAATTTTCATGATGGCCATGTGATGGACGGCATGTTCTATATTGTAAACCAATTCGCGCGTGGCGGTTGTGTCGATGGTTACAAAAGTTTCATGTTCAAGATCGTAGCCTACTTCCAACTTAAGGGGCTTGTCTGTCAGATTTTTCACAAAATCCGAGATTCTTTCGATCGCCGCCATGGCGAGAAACTTGTCGCTCTCAATAAGTTTGTCGTGGGCCCGTTTATCGTAGTTAATCATTCCATTTTCGAAACCGTGCTCAAAGCAGAGAAAAAACTCCAACGTATGCCTCATGTGCTGACCGACCGTCGAGTTGCTTAATGTCTCCGCAGGTTTTACAAAATCGCTTTCACGAATCTGATCCACCAGGTCGGTCAATTGAGATAATATATTTGAACAGGCATCAGTTAAGTTCATACGGAACGCAATAAGGGCTCAATTTAAGTTAATTGATATCATTAATAAAATACCGAGGCTTCACGAATTCGCAACTAAAACCTATCTAACAATATTTTTCCAATTATGATCGGCAGCAACCTTTAATTTTTTTTCATTGGCTTTCCAATCTTCCAGCGTGTTATTGCCCCAAAAATTATAGAACAGGTAAAGCTTTCCATCCAGGATTTTAAAAGTCTCAGGATCAATTTTCACCTTTTCACCTGACTCGCCCATCGCATAGGCGCACCATCCTCCATAGGCGGGCTCGTAATTATCCGGAGACGCCTTGAATTTTGCCATGTTAGCCGCCGATGCAAATTGATACGTTATGTTTTTAAATACAAATTTTATCTCCGGATCACCCTCCAGCGGCTTTCCGTCAAAGTAGCTAACGGCGTCGTATCCTTCCAGGGCGACATTCTTTTTTATGTTAAAATGCTGTTTCCGAAGTTGGTCAGATTGTCCATTAACGGACTGTACGCCAACAACCATAATCAGTAAGCTGAAAATTAATTTCATAAGATATGTTAAATTACGATTAGAACCCCAAGATGGATTCCGGCAGGCTTTCAAAATGTCCGGAAGTTTACATTTTGGCATTTCGCTCATTTCAAAGGAGTATTTAACAACGACAGGTTCAAATGAAAACATTGCTGGCCGTAATTTTACTATCGCTGTATGCCTGCAAGGGGACAGCCCAGTCCGGGGACCTGTCAGGAACAGCCAGTGCCTTTTTGAACCTTTTGGAGGCGGATCTGAAATCTAAAGTTCAATTTAAGCTCGATGATGAAGAGCGTTTCAACTGGCACTATGTGCCGCGTTTTAGAAACGGGGTTTCATTGCATGACCTGAGCCAGCCACAATTGGATGCTGCGCTGAATTTACTGAAGGCTTCATTAAGCGTGCAGGGATTCAGGAAAGCAACAGATGTTATGGCCCTGGAAAATGTTTTGCGTGAGGTTGAAAACCGGAGTGCAGATGATTCCTATCGCGACCCAAAGAAATACTTCTTTTCAGTTTTTGGAAGTCCCGGTAAGGACAATGCGTGGGGTTGGAGACTGGAGGGACATCACATCTCCTTAAATTTTGCCGCCGTCAATAACCAGATCGAATCTTCGACCCCGTCATTTTTTGGATCCAATCCGGCGACCATTCCGGTAGGAAAACGAAAGGGCGAACAAATTTTAAAAGATGAATCGGCCATGGGTTTTGCATTGGTCAATTCCTTTTCCTCAAGGCAATTGCAGACGGTGGTAGTCTCAGAATCGGCCTATTCAGAAATTCTTTCGGAAAACAAACGAAAGGCACCAGCACTAACACCGACGGGAATTTCATACGCCGACATGAATGATCAGCAAAAAAAATTGTTCATGACCTTGCTCGATGCGTACGTGAAAAATTATGAGCTGGGATTTTCAGCAACGCTCATGAAAAAGATCAAGGCGGCGGGAATCGAAAATCTGAGCTTTGCCTGGGCAGGGAGCCTGAAGCCAGGGAAAGGTCATTATTACCGGATACAGGGTCCGATGTTATTGATCGAGTTTGATAATACGCAAAACAATGCGAACCATATTCACTCCGTTGTGCGCGATCTGACGAATGATTTTGCCGAAGATATTTTAAAGGAACACTATCTGAAAGAACACGCCAAAAATTAAACACACGGTTCTATTCCTTCAGCTGGCCACGAATCACGCGGTCATACGTAATGAAATCTGTATTGATTGGCTCAAATCCCTTTTGCCGTAATAGCATTGCCACCTGCGCACGATGATAGGATGAGTGATTGACCAGGTGAATCATGATGGTTTCAACATTATTTGTGTACAGATCATTGACATAATTCCGATACGTTAGCTCGCGGTCGAAATTGTCATTGCTTTCTACAAAGTCGATCCATTTTTTTCCCGCTTCTTCCGCCATAACCAATAACTGATCCAAAGTATAACTACCCCATAACTTTACATTCGGGGCAGGCAATCCCTGGATGCGATGAAGCCAAAGAAATTGAGCAGCCACGATGTGCCCCATGAGGGTTAATATTTTTTCATCGCTTACACTTTGGCGTTTTATGCAATTTAGAACGCGCTGGTTCGACCAGGCATTGTATTGGTACAGCTTCAAAAAATACTTCTTCATAAGGATGTTTGGGGTACAAATCTAAAATCAATTCCACACGGTTTCATAAGCCGTTCAGAATTTTTTACAGATGCTTGAGCGATGCGTATTGATCCAGTATCCATCCAGTTAGACTTAAGCGGGCGCGTGTCGCAGGCAACACCTCGTGCTCGATCTGATCGCTCCGAAAGCAAACCAGCCTTCCTGCGGCAGGCAGGATTTCAAGCGTTTGTCCTGCTAAAAACATGCGCAGCTGACCCCCTTCGCCGACGGTCCAGTTCTCATTCAGGTAGCAGATGACGGAGAGTTTCCGATGGTCATCGCGATTGAACTGATCGAGGTGACGTTTGTAATAGCTGCCCTCCGGATAAATGGTCATGTGTGCCTCGAAATCCTTAAGGCTGAGGAACAGGCTTTCATTCAGGAACCTTATCAGATCGTCAAGCCTTTCTAAATAGGTTTTAACTGGACCCGAGGCGGAATTTTTATCGATCCAATGAATGTAGTCTCCCCGTATTGATTCGTTGATCTGATGATCCTTGCTCTTGCCAATTCCGGCTTTCCTAAAATATTCCGATCCGGTCTGGAATTCCTTAAGATTGAGGATGTCTTTCACCTCGCCCTGCGTTAAAAATTCGTCGGCTACGGCATAGCCGTTTTCGGCAAGTCCATCCGCAATTGCTTCAAATATTAAATTCACCTGGGAACAATTATGGATGCAAATAAATGAATATCTGTAGACACCTGTAACAAATTATGGCAGGGAATGTCTATACTTAAACGGCGAAAGCGAAAAGATGAAAATGAACCACAGAGGCGAACTTTTCTTGCATAATTCTTCGGATAAACGGAATTACATATCCGTGCTGTTTTTGTTGCTCGTGCTGGCGGGAGGCTGCAAACGGCCGAAGGAGGACATCGTGCTCAGACAAATCAAAGACGTTGTGGTAGATGCAAGTTCGGACCCGTTGTTGAAGGCGAACGCAATTTTTTACAATCCTAATTCAATGCGCGGTAAACTTAAAAAGATCAAGGTCGATGTTTTCGTCAATGGAAAAAAGGCCGCTTCTGTCGATCAGGATCTGAAAACCGTCATTCCTGCTAACGATGAATTTACCGTGCCCATCGAAGTAAAGCTTGCTATAAAAGAGCTTGGCTTTATGGACACGCTGCTGGGAATGATTGGTGGAAAAACGTTTGAAGTGCGGTATGAAGGTTCTCTAAAGCTTAGCTACCACGGCGTTCCAATCAATGTGCCTGTTAATTACAAAGACGAGATCAGGGTGCGGTTTTGATGGGATGGTCACGGCGTTGAACGGTAAAAGCTGCGTAAGATGCATACCGAAAAGGCTTGTAGAAAGGCAAATAGCGATTGCCACGAAAATCCCAATAATTAACAATATGATCCTTTTTGTAAACATAGGGTTTATCAGTCTTCAAATAGACACAAAAAGTTAGAGGCTGGTTGTAGGACGCCAACGAAAATACCCAAAAGCAGGGAGGTCAGAACATTGATGCGCTGAGGGCGGAATGAGACGGTAATGAAAATTATTTGGATCAGCAAAAGCTGACCGGCTTAAATAAACGCGCTTTGGCCTGTTATCGCACGGCCGACGATAAGTGTATTTATTTCCTTCGTTCCTTCGTACGAATAGATTGCTTCGGCGTCAGCAACAAATCGTGCTATGTCGTAATCGATCAGGATGCCATTGCCGCCAAAAAGCTCACGCGCGTGGCTCACGATGTCACGGGTGCGCAACGTGCAGAACACTTTCGCCAGGGACGCTTGTTCGTCCGTAAGTTTGCCGTTGTCCTGCAATTGTGATAGACGGCACACCATCGTTTGCATTGCGGTTAGATTGCTTAACATCATAACTAACAGGTCCTGCACCATTTGAAAGCTACTAATGGTCCGGCCAAACTGCTTTCGCTCGTTGGTATATCGAAGTGCGCTTTCGTAAGCGCCCCTTGCACAGCCTACGGCCTGCCACGCAACGCCTGCCCTGGTCATTCGCAGAACCTTGGCGGTATCTTTAAACGAACCAGCATTTTGTAAACGGTTGCTTTCCGACACTTCACAATTGGTAAGCGTGATCAGCGCATTTTGTACAATACGAAGGGCCATCTTGCCTTTTATTTTTTCCGCTTTAAAACCTGGGTTATCTTTTTCCACTATAAAACCCTTAACATTTCCGTCGTCGAGATCGCGCGCCCAGATAATAATGAGGTCTGCGAAGGTTGCGTTGCCAATCCATTTCTTTTGGCCGTTGATGGTCCACGTGTCGCCTGTACGCTTGCAGGTGCAGGTTAACCCTCCGGCTACACCCGAGCCCACCTCCGGCTCCGTAAGTCCAAATGCCCCGATACGTTCCATCTTTTGCATGGAGGGCAACCATTTTTGTTTCTGTTCCTCCGAGCCGCAATAATAGATCGAGCCCATTGCCAGGCCACTTTGTACGCCGAAAAAAGTTGAGATTGAGCAATCCACGCGCGCCATTTCCATTGCGATGAATCCTTCCAGCAGCGACGATTTGCCCGGGCACCCATAGCCTTCAAAAGTTAATCCGCAGATGTTCAGTTTCGCTAGCGCGGGAATGACCTGATGCGGAAACTCATCCTTTAACCAAAAGCTGTTGACAATGGGTTTTATTTCCTGCTGCATAAACTCGCGTACCTGTAGCTGAATCGCCCGCTCCTCGGTTGTAAGAAGCTGGTGCAGGTCATAGAAGTCAGTATCGATTTCAGGGAACTCGTGCTTTTTCTTTCCACCCTCCATGAACTTGATCAGTTTTTGAAGATCTTCGTCCTTCATGCTGCTTACCAGCCCGACCATTTTGTTCAGGTCAACTTTCTGAGAAAGCTTTCCCAATTTTGCAAGATCAAGACTTTGCAAAATGTTGACCGTCGATTTGATATTTTTAAATATTGACATAAAGGGGGGTTATGGTAGCGCGATGTCTGCTATTGTAACAGTTTGTCGATCGTATTAGTCGCGACAAAGTGGTAGTTGGGTCTTGCTTTCCGATAGATCTCCACCGCCCTTTTCTTTCCTTGCTCGGTCTTGATCAGTTCTTGATATAGCGGGTTGAGGAATTTCCTCCGTCCTGTATGAATGAGGAAATCTTCCAGTCTCGCGTTTGCTGCACTGTAGTTGAATCGAATGGCTTTTGTCAGCCAGGCAGTAAGTATCTCCGAATTTCCGGAGGACGTGAATTTTCCAAACTTATCCAATGCCTGCATTTGGGTTTGGCTCAGTGAATCGGGAAGATTCTTCACAAAGTGCAGCCATTCATGGGTGCTCCACTCCTTTGCGGCCTTGGAATCAAGGTTGCCCGAGGTTTTCCATTCCTGCAAGGAATTGTCAACCTTCTGAAAACGGGTGGATCCAGGAATCGGACGACTGGCAGGTAGTCCCTCCGTGAATATCCACGAGTTCAGGAACGCATCGTCAATTACAATACTATATTTTGTTTGATAATAATTTTTCAGGTAAGAAATGAATCCGTCCGTGTTCATCGCTTTAAAGGCGTTCTCATTAAAATAGTCCTTGATAAAACTGTCGAACTTGTCACGCCCGTGTTGCTCTTCTATCGATCGCAAAAAGAAATACCCTTTGTTATAGGCAATATCCGTTACCCCGTCGTCGGGACTTCTGCCCGTGAGCTCTAATTTCAATTTCGTATCGCCGTATTGATCTTTGGCCTTCAGGTCGTCAACCGTTTTTTCAAGCTCCTGATACGCCAACATAGCAAGCATTTCGGAGTAATCGCGTCCATAAAGTTTCTCCATGATGCGATGTTCAAAGTAAACGGTGAAACCCTCGTTTAGCCAGAAATCATCCCAGGTTGCATTGGTTACCAGGTTTCCCGACCAGCTATGGGCAAGCTCGTGCGCAATAAGCGAAGTGAGCGACCGGTCTCCGGCCAATATTGTAGGCGTTGCAAAGGTCAATCGTGGATTCTCCATTCCCCCAAACGGAAAACTCGGAGGCAAAACAATAACATCATATTGGTCCCACCGGTAGTCACCGTAAAGTTCTTCTGCACCGGCAATCATTTTTTCGAGATCGGCAAATTCCCACGCTGCTGTATCGACCACCGAAGGTTCGGCGTAGATGCCGCTTCGAGGGCTTATCTCATGAAATTTTATATCCCCGACGGCAAGCGCCAGCAAATACGAGGGTAT
>DASUTP010000566.1:0-4766 GCA_036374515.1 Chryseolinea sp.
TTGAAGGGGGGAAAGTGGTGGGATCGTAAAATTTTTGGTTTCAATCAAAACTCCATCCAGCGCCAGCGTTATTCGCGAAGAAGAAACCAAATTGCTGCCATAATTCCGCACTTCGATTATTGGTGTAACCAGCGCGTCGCACTCGCCGTCGAGGGGTGAAATTATCGCCCGTATACCCAGATCGTTGGCAATGGGAAGGGGATCCGACAACCCAGGCGAAGTCAGCAAGCTGGCTCTTCTCGGGCTGTTTTCCAGCACTGTCGTCATCCTTCCGACCTGTTCCATGGTGAACAAGTTCATACAGGCATCGTCGGTATAATCCAAATAGTTCTGGAACATCGTCGAGACATTGCACGACACAAGAGGAGTTGTGGGGCAGCTCAGGGTTTCGCTGCCTTGGTTTGGTGTATCGTTGACAAAATCCGTCCCGCCGCACTGGCCATCATCATCGCCCCAGATATGGCGTAGACCCAGGAAGTGTGCAACCTCATGGGTGGTGGTTCTGCCTTTCCGGTATTTGCTGGTCAGAACAAACGGTCCGTCATCCTCCGAACCAAAGGCATTGTATGCGATTACCACGCCATCGGTTAATCTGTTGTCGGATGAAGTCTCCAGTCCGGGAAGGTTTGACACGGGAAATTGAGCGTACCCCAACACTCCGCTGAGATTCGTCACCCATATATTCAAATAATCTTCCGCCGGCCAATAGCTAAGTGCTTTTAATTCGTAATTATCGTTGATCGACCAGGAAGCCTGCGTGCCTTGCACGCGCACAATGCCTGTTGTTGCGAGGCCTTCCGGATCCTGTTTTGCCAATACAAATTCCACGTCCATGCTGCCGGCCAATGGCAGAAATTCTGCCGGCGTCATCAAAGCGTCGGCATTCGTTCGACTGTAATCTTTATTGAGCACCGAAATTTGTGAGAGCACCTGTGCGTCGCTAATGTTCGTTCCCGAGCCAATGGCTTCACCATTATGAATCACATGCACGACGACCGGTATTTTAAAGACCGCCTGCTGCCGCTCAAGTTTCTTTTGTTTTCCAGCCCTGCCGCGTTGATCCAGCCACTGCTCAAACTGCAATTTTTCCTGTTGAAATGTCCCCTGTTGCAAATCCTTCATGTATTGCACCGTACCACATCGTTCCTGCGCGGTAGTTAATGAGGGGATGGTGGCTAGAACCAAAAGACAGAGAGACTTAAAAATAGAAATTGTCTGCCGCACAAAAAGTCTTAATCAACGATTAATATCCTTCAAATATAAGAAGAGTCTGCGCATTCTTGACGAATGACGGAACGCATGCAGTAGCTACCCAATCCCATTTTTAACGTCGGAGGCCCGCAAAATCGTCTCAAACTTGGAAAATAGTATTGACCATTTTTTCCGAAATCATAGAATAACGACCCTTTTTGAGCTCGCCAGGCGGTTTTTAGACTTCGGGTGAGGCTGCAACCCCTTGCGGTATGTTTTTCGCAATTCGTCAAGGAAAAACTCTCAAACTTATGCGTACCCTCAAGAATCACCGAACTCAAAGCAGTCCCATCGCTTTCGTAATTACCTGGGTGTTGGTCACTATTATTTCGATGGTTCTGACCTTGTCGCTTGGCGCTTAGAATTGTAACAGATCAGAATGCTAATTTCAAACGTTTTTTAAATGCTTATGATGAGAAATCTTTCCCTCGCTGCCATCCTTATCCTCCTCTCCATTCAGGTAAATGCCAAAAAAATTCAGGGCAAAATAATTTTGAATGACGATCGGGAAATGAACGTTACCATGATCGTTCCTTTTGGATTTTTGGCCAGTGATCCCGCGTACATAAAACTGCAGAACGGTGTAAAATATCTCGATGCGTCGAACAAAAAAATAACCATAAGGCCGGATGACGCTAAGGAAATCTCATTCAAGTGGAATGGGAGGGACGTCCGCATGCTTTCGGTGAATGACGATCTTGAATTAGGATCTCTCTTTTCCTCACATGATAGAGTGTTTCTAAAACTGGAAATCGACGGAGCCGTAAAACTCTTCACCTGTTTCTGGACGCAAAGTTCGCCTGGCATGTATAACGCGACCACCGGAGGAGTGACTGGCGGCACAACCTACAGCGTTGAAAAATATGCGCTTAAAATGCGAAACGGTCCTCTGACGAGGCCTCGGGGATTAGCTTTTCGCAAAGATATGACTGAGTTTTTCGCCGACTGCCCCGAGCTTGTCGAACGCATCCAGAGCCGGGATTTCAAGAAGGGTGACCTGGAACTAATGGTTCGGGTTTACAACGAGAAATGTGCTATCGACTAAGGTGAATAAGCCGATGTGAAGTTTTGAGAACAGCTAGCCGAATGGAATCAAGTTGACGACCTCAATGGATTTGATTTCGGGTACGTCGCGTTTTATCGCAGCCTCGACGCCTGCCTTGAACGTCATGGTCGACATGCTGCAGTTCCCACAGGCACCGACAAACTCCAACTGCACAACGTTATCTTCAGTGATGTGATTAATTTTGACATCCCCTCCATCGGCCTTCAGGTACGGTCGAATTGAATTCAGTGAAGATTCAATTTTTTCGGTTAATTCTGCTACTGTGCTCATTAGACTTTTAATTCAACCTTTTTGGTTTGCGTAAAGTTAGCATTTCTTATTGCAATTTGCCTTGCCAAACTTTCTGCTAAATCTTTAAAGGCATCCGCCGTTAGTCCGGCTTTCATGACTGCCGGAAGTCCGCTGTCGCCACTTTCACGGATGCTTTGCACGAGCGGAATCTGACCAAGCAGGGGCACATTGTGTTTTTCTGATAAGTTTTTGCCACCGTCCTTACCGAAAATGTAATATTTATTATCCGGTAATTCTTCGGGTGTGAAATAGGCCATATTTTCAATCACGCCAAGTATTGGCACGTTGATCTGTGGTTGCTTGAACATGGTCAGGCCTTTGTTGGCGTCGGCAAGCGCTACTTTTTGCGGTGTCGTGACGATAACCGCACCGGTGACGGGTACGGTTTGAACCATTGTCAGGTGAATATCGCTGGTGCCCGGTGGCAGGTCGATCAACAAATAATCAAGTTCTCCCCAGTCAGCATCGGAAAAAAATTGCTTGAGAGCAGAACTCGCCATTGGGCCGCGCCACACCACTGCGCTATCCGGGGGTGTTAGAAATCCAATCGAAATCAGTTTAACACCATACTGCTCGATTGGAATGATGATATTTTTTCCATTCACCTGCTTTACTGCCGGTTGCTCAAACTCACAGTTGAACATCGTAGGAATGGAAGGACCGTAAATATCGGCGTCGATCAAGCCAACTTTTGCGCCGGCTTGAGCAAGGGCCACGGCCAGATTTGAGGTTACGGTAGATTTGCCAACGCCTCCCTTGCCTGACGCGATCGCCACGATGTTCTTAACCTTTGGAAGGAGGGGTGCGTTATCTCTAAGCGTTGTAACAGAGGAAGTTATGAAAATTTCGATCTCCATCTTGTCGCCAACAACCATGCGTACGGCGTCCTCGCAATCATGGCGGATCTTTTCTTTCAGGGGACAGGCTGGTGTGGTCAAAACTACGGTAAAACTCACCTTTTCCCCCTGGATTTTAATATCCCTGATCATGTTAAGGCTCACCAGATCGCGCTTGAGGTCGGGATCATCGACGGTCGAAAGGGCTTTTAGTATATCGGATTGAGTCATTTCAGCGTTTACGAAGTATAAATTTGGCGGCAAGTTAGTGCAGAAAGTCCATATCCCCGGTGGTCGTTTGCAAAATAGGTTCAATCGACAAAACCCTCGCAATGGTCTCTTCAGCCTGAACTTTTTACAACACTAACCCATATCTTTGGGAGAAAGTTGACGGTTAGAAACTAATATTGCTGTCTTAACAATGAACGCGAATTGCACATAGGTGATTTCCCGGGAAACCATAGACGAGATAAAAAACCGGATCGACATCATCGATGTGATCAGCGACTTTGTGACGCTCAAGCGATCGGGCCAAAATTACAAGGCTCTAAGCCCCTTTACCAACGAAAAGACGGCATCGTTTTACGTGGTACCCGCCAAGGGTATTTTTAAAGATTTCAGCAGCGGGAAGGGCGGCGATGGCATAAGCTTCGTGATGGAACATGAAGGGATGAGCTATGTGGAAGCGCTGCGTTATCTCGCAAAGAAGTACGGGGTTACAATAAAGGAGGACCTTTTCACGGCTGAGCAAGCCGTTGAGAAGAGTGACCGCGATAGTTTATACATCGTTATGAACTATGCCAAGGATTATTACAAGAACCTGTTGACGGAAACCGAGGAGGGCACGAGTATCGGCATGAGTTACTTTCGCGAGCGCGGCTTCAACACACGAACCATTGAAAAGTTTGAGCTCGGCTACAGCATTAACGAGTGGGATCATTTCCACAAAAACGCGACGAGCAATGGATACAGCGACGACATGATTGAAAAGGCGGGTCTCGTTATCAAAAAAGAAAGTTCGCAAGGCAATGGCTTTAGATACTATGACCGCTTTCGCGGCCGGGTAATTTTCCCCGTTCACAATCTCGCTGGCAAAGTGATCGCTTTTGGCGCCCGTATTCTGACGAAGGAAAAAGATCAGCCTAAATACATCAATTCCCCGGAAACGGAAATATACCATAAGAGCAACGTCCTGTACGGTTTGTTCCAGGCAAAGAATGCAATCCGCCGCGAGGATTTTTGTTACCTGGTGGAAGGCTATACCGATGTGATCTCCCTGCACCAGGCAGATATCGAAAACGTTGTGGCGTCGTCGGGTACCG
>DASUTP010000567.1:0-11376 GCA_036374515.1 Chryseolinea sp.
CCTGTCTTCTGAGATATGAAGACCTTCATATTTCCTTTTAAAAAAAACCTATTTTATAAACCTGGCTCAAAATCCCGGCGGCGCCGCGGCATATTATTCTGACCCCTCCGACCGATGGCGATTCCTTGATCACACAATCACCGATGACCTGGTGATCACCAAACACTAAAGGGTAGCAAGTATGATATCCGAAACAGAGATGTTAGAATATAGGGTAGACTGCCGCAAGGTGTATAGAAATTTACAACATAAAAATCTGCCTTGTCCGTGAAAAATCTTGTATCACATGCAATTTAATGTTTGATCCTTAATAATTGATTATTTTTTCTCAACTTATCAGGGTCTATTGCGTTCACGAGCATTATGAAATCTTCATTTATCCCAAACGAAATATTGATTCCGAGGCTTTTGCTTTTACTTCTCGTAGTAAACCTGCTGATAATACCTTCTGAAAGCCAGGCCCAGTTGCGTGGAAAATTAGATAGTCTAAAGAACGAATTGAAAAAACATACCACTAAAGATACCGCCTATCTAAAAGACCTGATATTTCTCGCAAGCCAGCAACGTAATGAAGACATCGAATTAGCACAACGATATTATAATGAAGCTTTGTCAGTCAGTAAAGCCCTTTCCGAAGTTAGATACGAAATAAAATCCAATACAGGTTTAGGAATATGCAGCGCTATGCTGGATAAACATAGCGACGCGATTCACTTTTTTGAAAATGCGTTGAAGCTTTCCATAAATAGCGGTTTTGTGGAATATGCCGGTGATAGCTATAACAATTTGGGAAATGTGTACAAATTCCTGGATGACTATCCTTTGAGCTTGAAGTTTTATGCCCAGTCGTTAAAGCTGTACGATTCCCTAAATATTGAAGATGGTCTTGCCGCTACTTACGACAATATGGGAATACTTTACGGCCTGATGAAGGAACCAGAGAAGTCGGTCGAGCACCATCTGAAGGGTCTGGCGATCTATAAGAAAAGGAATGATCAAAGAAAAATCACAACTGTTAACTCAAACCTTGCAGTTGGATATATCCAGCAAAACGAATTTCAAAAGGCCATTGATATTTACGAAAACAACCTGCGTTTTTACGAGGACGAAGGTATGAAAACCCACGCTGTACGGGAAAGGTCAAACTTAGGGGACGCATATTATCAAATTAAAAACTACAAAAAAGCGGAATCTACCCTATCCACAGCGTTAGCAGAAGCCGAAAGTCTGCAAATGAAAGAAATCCAAGTCAATGCTCTATATAGTCTTGCCCGGATAAAAGCTGAATCGGGAAACATATCGAAGAGTCTTGAACTTGCAAATAAAGCCAAACTGATGGCGGATTCTCTCCAGAATTTCAGGCTAAAGTCCAAATCACAAGAACTTCTGTCCTTTATTTATCAGCGGGCTGGTGATCCCAACAATGCGCTCAAACATTATAAAATTTATAAGATCTTAGAGGACAGCATATATAACGAAAGCAAGTCAAAAGCCTACAAGGCGCAACAGGTTCTCTTGGAAGTTGTTGAGAAGAACAAGCAACTTGATGAGCAGTCGATCCAGCTAGCATTGCTGGATCAACAATTAATGTACGAAAACCGATGGAAATGGATTTATGTATTCGCCAGCATATTATTTCTTATTATCGGCATACTTTATTATCAAAAGTCCAGAATTGGCAAGATCTATTCGAATGATCTGGAAATAAAAAACCGCTTTATTACACAGCAAAAGGAAGAAATAGAAACAATCAATGAACAGCTTGCAAGCCAAGTTCAGCTGCGCAGGGAAACCGATCAAACAATAAATTATTTTGCAACCTCACTTTTTGGGAAGAATGAGGAAGAGGAAATTTTATGGGATGTTGCTAAAAATTGTGTTGCACGGTTAGGATTCGTGGACTGCGTGATCTATCTGCTGGATGAATCCAAAGAAGTATTAATTCAAAAAGCCGCATATGGAACCAAGAACCCTCAGGATTTTGTGATCCATAGTCCATTGAGAATTCCGCTTGGAAAAGGAATTGTTGGCGCGGTCGCCCAATCTGGCAAAGCGGAAATCGTGAATGATGCCTCCAAAGATTCAAGGTATATCGTAGATGATGAAGCAAGGTTGTCAGAACTCGCGGTTCCATTAATTTATCAGAATAAGGTGATTGGGGTAATAGATTCGGAACATCCTGAAAGAAATTTTTTCAAACAGTTTCATTTGGAGGCCTTAACTACGATCGCTTCGATTTGTTCGAGTAAAATTTCGCAGGCACGGGCCGATCACGAGCGCAAAAAAGCAAAAGAAGCACAGGTTGAAGCCGAGCAAATTAAACAGATGGACTTATTAAAGACGCAATTTTTTGCCAACGTTTCCCATGAGTTCCGCACTCCGCTCAATTTAATTCTTGCTCCCTTACGCAAAAATAGATTTCCTATTCCTGCCTGGGAAGTGGAAATGATGGGGAGAAATGCAAACCGGCTGCTAAGGCTGGTAAATCAATTATTAGACCTTGCAAAAATTGAAGTAGGTCTGACCAAGGTACAAAACCGCACCATCAATGTTGCAAAATTCATATCGGAGATAGCCCACACGTTTGTCCATTTAGCCGAAGCGAAACAAATTTCTTTCAAGGTCGATATCCAGGAACGCGAGCTTATCGCTTGCCTGGACCCCGACAAACTGGAAAAAATAATCTATAACCTGCTATCGAATGCCTTTAAGTTTACACCGACGGGTGAGTCCGTGGGTATAAAGGTATCAAAAGAGTCTCCTGACACATTTTCCATATTCGTAACAGATACAGGCATCGGGATACCCGAACATTTGCAGGAAAAAGTTTTTAGTCGCTTTTACCAGGTAAATTCATCTCAAACCAGACCATATGAAGGCACCGGAATCGGACTCTCTTTAACAAAGGAGTTAACTGAATTGATGAAGGGATCGATTACCGTACAGAATAACAATGGGAAAGGATGTGTCTTTAAAGTTTGCTTTTCAACAAGTGTCGTTCCCGGTAAATCGCTTGAAATTGACGAAGCATTTCCTACAGACCTTGCACAATCCGGAAGCTATTTTGAAAATTTAGCATCGATAGAAAATGACGACCAGTCGGTCGCTGCTATATACGCCGATAGTCTTCCTATTGTATTGGTTGTTGAAGACAACGCGGACTTGAGAAAATATATCAGAACGCAAATTTTCCATGAGTTCAATGTTTTAGTGGCGCCGGATGGACAAACAGGGCTCAGGTTGGCACAAGAAAAAATACCCGACCTGATAATAACAGACATCATGATGCCTGAAATGGATGGCGTAACCATGACAAAATATATCCGGGAAGATGAGCGTACCAGTCATATTCCCATAATCCTTTTGACAGCCCGTGACGACGATGCTACTAAATTAAAAGGATTTGAAACCGGTGCTGAGCAATATCTGGTGAAACCCTTTGAAATAAATGAACTGCTCGCCAGGATAAAAAGCTTGCTTTCCTTTAACGAAAGATTAAAGAGGAAGTTTAGTCAGATTATAACGCTAAAGCCTGAAGATGTTGTGATCGAAAACCGCGACGCCTCCTTCCTCACGAAGTTGGTAAAAATTGTGGAAGACAATATAGCGAACGAGTCGTTTTCGGTTGAAAATCTCCAGAAAGAAATAGGAATGAGCCGCATGCAGCTCCACCGGAAGTTGAAGGCGTTGACCAATCAATCGGCGAATGATTTTATAAGATCTATCAGATTAAAGCGAGCTGCTCAAATCTTGCAGCAGCCCGGTGTACAAATTTCAGAGGCCGCCTATCTGTCGGGCTTCAATCACCTTTCATATTTTTCAAAATGTTTTAAGGATCAGTTTGGAGTTCTTCCCTCGGATTACTCTAAAAGCAATAACGCATAACCTCTAATGCAAAAAGTTTTCAGCTGAGGTTTTACCTCAATTTTGCCTCAAAAATGCCATTTGCATGGGACAATCACGCCCGATGTGAAAATTACGTTAAGAGAACGGAGATTTGTGTTAATGGCCAACTGACCCCCTTTTTACTTTTGCTGCATAATTTTTCCATCAAACAAACAAAAATTCATGAAAGCAAAAGTCAGTTTCCTGTTGGTTATACTAATCTCGATAGGAATTCAAACAGTAATGGGGCAAGTTAAAACAACGCCGGGTGGTGGCAGTAACGCAGGCCCTGGCGGACCGTCGGAGGAAGGTGGAGGAAGCCCATCCACAACCTGGCATGTAAATGCAAACGGGCTACATGTAAACGGATATTCTAATATTGGGATAGGAACCAACCTTCCCACCCGGAAGTTAGACATCTATGGTGCCGCCAATACCTTACTGAGGGTTACATCCAACGGTAGCGCAGCGGGAACGCACGTGTCTGGTATAGAATTTAAAAGAATTGCCGGTCAATCCACGTCAAACTGGGATATTGTAAATCAAAACGCTTTTCGTATTCGTAAAGAGGGCATTCCAGTGCTGTCTCTTGATACATCCAATGCTTTTTTTGGTAGCATTGATGATAAGATGAGCTTAAACCTGTGGGGAAAAGAAATTACTAAAACCAATGGTTTACCCGCTACGGGCAGCATCGTTATCAAGAATAATATCTCTGGTCATAATCAAACCCTCCGCATGGACGCCAGCCAGCTGGAAACCGACGGCGATTTTTATATAAACTACTTTTCCGATAAGAATGTAGACATGGTTCAAGGTGGCGGGAAGGTACGCATCAATACGCTGGACACCGGCGCGCAGCTCAATCTTTCCTCGACAGCTGAAATGCAACTAAAGCTTATCAATCCTGGTAGTCAGGGAGGTGCCTGGAACATTGGTGTTGCCAATGGAGACTGGCTCGCCGGAGCCGGCAAATTGGTATTTTCGAAAACGCCAAGTTCAAGCGATGCTGCCATGGTTATTACTCCTGCGGGAAATGTCGGGATCGGTTTGACTAACCCTTCCAGACCATTGCAGGTGAACGGCATTACCAGCACAAAAATTCTGGAAATAACGGGAGGAGCTGATTTTGCAGAAAATTTTGACGTCGTCGAAAGTGATATGTTGTTGCCTGGAACCATTGTAAGTATCAGCACTGATAACTCCGGACAACTGCGCATCTCGGATAAAGCATACGACAAAACGGTCGCCGGGATTATCAGCGGTGCCGGTGGTATAAAACCAGGCATGTTAATGGGGCAGGAAGGAACGATTGCCAATGGCAAACATCCCGTTGCCCTAACAGGAAGAGTGTACTGCCTGGCTGACGCAAGTCATGGAGAAATAAACCCAGGTGATTTACTTACTACTTCCCCCACCCTGGGCCATGCCATGAAAGTAACAGACCATGAGGCAGCACGTGGCGCTATAATTGGAAAAGCAATGACTTCTATAAAAAACGGGAAGGGATTAGTCCTCGTGCTCGTAAGCCTCCAATAAATCTACGACACCCTTATTTCAGTATCCATGAAAACATCAATGTTATTGATATTGCTGTGCCTGTTGGTCAGCACAACGTCACCACTATTTGCCCAAAAAATAATACCTTATAACTTTTTTCATGCAAGAGAATCCTCGACAGTTTCGTCATTGGAAGTACTCACGGAAGTAAACGGGTCGTCATCCACGTTTCTACGACTATACTTCAAGGGGACTGAACTAGGCGATGAAAGCTATCTTATCCTCGAGGCAAATGATGGAGCGAAACAGAAATTGCGAAAGACTGATCTGGAAAATTGGAGTTATAGCTCAGCTTACTTCAATGGAAGCGCTGTTAAGGTTTCCTTGTTTTCCGGAGCGGGCGAAAAGAACAAAGTTTCCATCAATGCGATTAAGATCAACGATCGTAAGCCCGAAATTTTGAAACAAAACAATATCCAAGGGAAAGCCATTCGTAACGATCAGGCAGCGAGCACAAGCAGCAGCGCGATTGATTATGAACTATTGCCATATGCTGCGGCTGTCGGAAGATTTACTGATGGAACGAATGCCCATGGAACAGGATGGATTGCCCCCAATGGTGCAATTGTAACCTCACACGATGTCGTTCATGACGTTAGGTATTCAGATAAAGACATCATTGAATTCAATGTCCCGCCATCTGACAGCTATGGCAATGTAAATCATCCGGGCCCGGAGGATCAATATCCCGTTAAATACAAAAACGAAACGTACGCATTTTTTGGTTTTGATTTTAAGCGAAAGCATCGCTATGAAAATGAAGGCTATAATGGTTGGGTCGCCACGTGGGGAATATTGGAAGCATTACCGAACAGCACAGGACTGCGCCCAGGTGAAAGACAGCAACAAAATTTCCGGATAGCGCCCAATCTCGGCTCGTTTACCCTTAAGGAAACAAATGTTTGGGTTGACATTTTTCACTATGGCGAAACAGACGAAGATCTGCAGGATGATGGCACGAACTACAGGACGTTGAAAAGACATGTCACCAAATTGCTTCCTCAGGCCGAGTATATTGCTTCCGGAGACATAGATATTGAAAGCTATATGGTTTATAATTTAGACGAAGGCGATCCGACACATTCAGATAGTGATACAGGAGCCCCAATCACTTACAATCAATACAATATTGCTATGGGGGTCCATACTGCATTTTTTAATAGTGCGCCCGCAGTAGGCGTAGGTTTTAAACATGCAGACTTGCTCAATCCGTTGAATGACTATTTTTCTTCAGATGTGATATATGTCGATCAGGGTAGTCTATGGGACTCGAGCACCGGGTCAATCGACAAGCCGTATTTCGAAATTTGGGATGGTATTGAGCACGCAGAAATCAATGGCATGGTAAGCATTACGAAAGGAACGTACAATGAGCCGATGTACATTACCAAAGCTGTTACCCTGGTGGCGCCGGTCGGCCATGTGGTGATAGGAGAGAACGGCACGGCTACTGCCAGACAGGCCACGCTGCCACGGGAAATTTTTATGAAAGGTGAAACAGACGACCTGTCGAGCACTACCGAAGATCCTGGCGATGGTTTCGATCTCAACAGTTTCCCCAATCCCTTCGTTTCAAGTACGGAGATAAATTATTTGCTGAACGAACCAGCAATGGTGCAGGTGAATGTATATGATAAAACAGGGAACAAGATCCGGAATTTGCTAGCGGAAACACAGTCATCCGGAAATCACTCTGTTGTGTGGGATGGCTATCAGCAAAACGGAAAGATCGCCGCGCCCGGGCTCTATGTGATAAGGATTGAAACGGCAAAAAATACAAGAGCGGTCAAGCTAATTAAAAATTAAATCAATAATCCCCTTCTTCGGTCATGATACGCTTTAAATACTGGAGGCATGACGTTAATTTTATCAGGCCGGACTCTCGTTTTAGCAAAGGGGCTTATTTTTTATTAACATGATAATACCGAAATGAATAACAGCAATTCGCTATTTGAGCAACTGGGTGGCATGCACGCCGTAGATGTTGCCGTGAATGTCTTTTATGCTCATGTCATCAATGACGATCGCATAAATCATTTTTTCAGATGGGTCGAAATGGATGGTCAATCCCAAAAAATGAAAATGTTTTTAGCTTACGCATTGGGGGCGCCCCTAAACTTTTCTGGAAGAGCATTAAAAGAGAGTCATTCACATCTTGTTAAAGCGGGCCTGAATGATCAACATTTTGATGCTGTCGTGGAGAATCTCGTTGCAACCCTTCGCCAATTGGGAATTGCAGAGAAATTAATCGAACAAGTAGAAGAGATAGCGGAAGGCACAAGAGAAGAAATTCTCAGATGAATAGGAACCGTATTTCTCGAATTCAATTTTCGCCTCGTGAATATACGGACAGGGACATAGTTTTATGAGTTGACAACTGCCGGCGAACCGACAACTGTATGGGCAAACCCACAAAACTCAAAGATACGTATGCACCATGCTTGTCATGAAAACCGTCCCGAAGCCCTAAACGATCCTTGACTCTGAATAAAGATTATAGGCCGCTACTAAAGATTCTCTGGCCTTCGCTGTTTGGTACATTTCATATTGATCAATTTCATCACGCTTGGTGGCATAAACAGGTCGGTACGCTGACTCGTATCCGTCCCAAACGATGAGCAGGTAGTTGTAGGCCAATTTGCTTTGTCTGCCATTCTCTAACCACAGGTTAAAGTCTTCTTCATCGAGCGGTTTTGGAAAATCCGGGCCGTTAAACATCATAGCTTCTCTTGTATCTTCGGAAATTTAGCAAAGTCCAAAATCTTTTACCAAAGCGCTAGAAAAAGTAAATTTACCCCATTGTCAATAACCAAAATTTTGTTTCAAAAAGTCGAGGTTGTGCTTATAACTTTTGACGATATCAGCATCTTTTGGCGTTGCGCCTTCAATTTGCATCCAACCATGGCCGAAGTATTCCATCGCCAGAAGGGTTTCACATATTTTCGTCCAGTCTAGAGATCCCTGACCAAGCAAAGATCCATTTTCCTTCATATGCAGTTCACAAATCATGTCCTTTCCGAGCCATTGAATCTCTTTCACCACATCATAACCGGCGTCCGCAGAGTTTCTGAAATCATAGTATACTTTGACGTTCTTTGAACCTACCTGGTCGATAATATCCATATGCTCTTCCGCACTTAAGTACGATTCAATTCCCAATGTAATTCCGAGCTTTTCCGCCTTCGGCGCAACGATCTTCAACCGCCTGACTACTTCTTTCTTGCCTACCCCATCGTTGCGGAGATCGTTCTTGCCGAAAAAAGCCAGCAGGATTACATTGACGCCAAATGCGTTAGCAACGTCCAGGCTATCCCATACCCATTGCTCGGTTTTGGCTTCCGACTTATAGGGTACCTTATTTAATTCGGCGATGGCAAGACTTGCTATTGCCACGCCCGTTTTCTGAGAAGCCTCTTTAAAAGTTTGTTGGACAGCGTGCTCTCTCAAATGCAAATTGTTGGACTCAGATCCTAAATTCAGCTGTACGCCTGCCAAACCAATACTTTTCGCTAGCTCAAAAGAATTGGGATCACTACTCTTGCCAAGCGACCAGTCGCACGCGCCGATGCGGACTTTCGCCGTGCCATTCTTCGCGGATAAAAACCCGGTATTTAAAAAAGCAGCAATCAGCGCCGATTGTTTCAGCCATTGTCGTCTGTTAATAGTCATCTTGAGAATGCTCTTGTACCACGATGTTACTAAAACGTATAACGAAGTCCAAACTGAACCTGCCATCTGGAAGCAAGGCTGAAATCATTTGTAAACGTATTTTTCAAAGTAGGGTCAAAGCTGTATGTTGGATTACCCGCGGGGTCGACCGTTACTCCAATCGGTTGGGTATTGGATGGAAACTGACGCACACCCCACGACGACGTGATAAGATTTCCGATGTTCAACATATCAACGCTGAACTGAATTTTACTGCCGTTTGCCAGTATAAAGTCCTGAAGAATGCGCAGGTCATACCTCGAAAACCATGGACTAAGGATCCCGTATTTTTCCGCATAATTGCCTCGGTTCTCATTAAGATAGTCGTCTTGAGCAATAAAACTTTTTAACGCACTTCGCTGCGACGCCTGGTCAGAATCATTTCCGGCGAAAGCCATTAAATTGATCTCGTTGTCGGTGGGAATGTAGATCAAGTCGTTTAGTCCTGATCCATCTCCATTAAGATCACCAGAATAAGTGTAGCTGAACCGTCCTCCCTTTGCATATTCAAAGAATAGGGATAACGTTGTAGCAAATTTATCTTGTCCATAGGTAAAGGTCTTATTGACTGTTCCCACCACGCGGTGTTTGTTGCCATACAGGGAGGGCGACAGAATACTTTGATTTACATTCCCGAAGGCAGGATTGCGATCGTACGCATCACTTGAAATTTCTGCTTCGATAGAGCTTACATCTTTAGCATCGAGAAAATTATAGCCGAGGGAAGAATACCATCCGCCGGCCCATTCCCTTTTTGCTTCTAACGTCACGTTTAAGGTCCGTCCTTTGTCTGAATTCGTAAACACATAAGCATTGTTGGCGTAAGGAACAGTCCTGTCGGTGGCCGCATTATAAATTGGTCTGTTATCAACACCCAGTAACGATCCGGATGGTGGCTTCAGCCCGTAATTTCTCACCATCATTGCATTGACATCCTTTGTGTAAATAACGTCGGCCGACAATATCCATCCGCCAGGCAGACGTTTATCGCCTCCCAGGTTAGACCTCCATACCTGTGGAAACTTAAAATCAGGCGACGTAATGTTATAAAAGAAAAAGTTGGGGTTAGCCACCTGGTTGCCCACCCATACAAACGGGAATCGGCCTGTGAATAACCCGGAGCCACCCCTGAGTTGAAATTGGTTATCGGTGTTCCAGTTAAACCCGATACGCGGCGAAATCAACATTTTCTGATCGGGCAGCTTGGTGTGATCGAACTGCACGGGATCGCCATTTTCATCATAGTATATAACCGACGGATCATAACAGCAATTGCGATCCGGTGCAAGGTTCTCCTTGATCTTTTCGTCGGTATCAAAATATAAAGGCAAGTCGCCACGTAGGCCAACAGTAAGTGTCAAAGCTTCATTTACCCGCCACGAATCCTGCGCATATATTGCCCACTGTCCAACATTCGTTTCCGCCAGTGCCCAGCTGTCGTTGGCATTTCTTGTGGAAAATGTTGTTAACGCCGCGTCCACATCATCGTCAAATCCGCCACTTCTCACGAGATCGACGAATTCGTCAGCACTATTGTAACCAGGGGTGAAGGTGCCACCATAGGCATCAAGGTTAAATGAATTATCAAATTGAAATTTTTCAAATGACGTACCAATAGTGATGTCATGATCGCCAGTGTAGATATTGAAGTTATCGCTGAATTGAAATACATCCTGATCTAATAAATTGTGGATCGAGAATGGCTCGTGGCCCGCGACAATGGCGCGTATGCCATCCTGATTTATGTTGACGACAGGAAAGGGCGTGCTAAAAGGATCGCGGCTGTCCCTGAATGCTGTCCTGCCAACCTGAAGCTTATTCGCAAATTTATTCCCAAAGGTAGACTTCAGTTCAACGATTGCCGAATGAATAATGTTATTGATTCGATAGCCCGAGCTGTAGAACTGAAGCGTGGTTACATCAGGACCTCTTCTTCCAATAGCATTAGGATGGGCGGGTTTATCTTTAAACGCATCTAAAAAATTGTAGATCGCGGTAAGGGTATGACTCTTATTGATATTCCAGTCAAGCTTGATAATTCCTTTTTGGTTTTCAGTTTTATGTGTAAATCCTTCATATGCCCCGGTGCTATATCCAAAAGCTGAATCAAGAACAAAGCTCACAAGCTCAAGGTCCTGCGCGTTTACGCGTGAAACATTTTCGCCGCTAACGCTTGGCCTGGCTGCCACGTAGTTGGACCCTTGATCCGTTCTTCGTTCCATC